>PFJN01000034.1 GCA_002783105.1 Candidatus Pacebacteria bacterium CG_4_10_14_3_um_filter_34_15
ACACCATCCCCAACAAGAAAGTGCCCAGGTATTTGTAAAATTACTGGTCTGCCGATATTAATTTCTGCAATTGCAGTTGTTAATTCATTGCCAGGAACCATTTTATACTCAAGTTTTGGCGTTGAGTATTCTTCATTGATGAGTCTTGTTAGTCTTGTGATGGCCATCCAGTTAACCTGACCTGATCCAATAAAACCATCTGGTTGAGTTTTTAGCCAAGTGTTAATTGTTGTTGGATTGACAGCTTCACTATTTGGCATTGTATCAATCCCATGAAAATTCATAATCATTGATATTGAAGTGATTAAACAACCCCAACGATCAATCCCAAAATTGTCAGACCATTCTCTGGCTGAATCATATTCTTCATTTGCCCAATTAATGTCTGTTTGTTTTTGTTTTGAAATAGATAATTTACTTATTAAATTGTCTAGAGATCTAACAACTATATTGTCGTAAATTGCATGTGTTGGATAAACAGAACCAGCTCCTGCTTTGATGCCAATTTTTCCATAATCATTATCAAAAGTAGGATCTTCAATATTTATGACTTCTTGATTGTTAATAAAAACGATAATTTTTCCTTCATTGAGATTTATTGAAACATGATTGCTAAAATTATTTATAATATGAGCATATCCAGTGTTATCCCAAACCACTTGGCCATTTTTTACATGAGATAAAATATATGAAGTTCCAACAAAATGAATTTCATACCAATTTAAGACATCTCTAAAACCAAAAGAAATATTTTTGTCAGCGCCTTGGATATAATTATAATCAAGTTCATAAATAATATTCTTCCACTCAGGGTTCCAATAGAAATCTTTAGGTACCAGTTCAGCCAAAGTGGAACTTGTGTTAATAAAAACGTCTGCTTGATTGTCCACAATACTCCACATGTCAAAATGGTCGCGCACTGATTCCCATTTTTCAAAACCATTTGAAAAATCATCTTCGAACAAAATAGTTTCAGCACTAACGGGCAGACTTAAACTAAACGCATAATATAAAGCAATCAGAATTATCAAAACTTTTGTAAAAATTTTTTTGAGCATACTTGATACCTTTAATCCTAGCTTTGTAGTAGACTTATGTAGTCAGTTTGAATTTAATATCAAGAATCTTGCAGATAGATTGCATAAACATTAGATCTCGAGAAATAAAAAAATATGAAAATTGTTCAGATAGCTAAGTACTATTTGCCCCATTTAGGAGGGGTAGAGATTCATTTAAAAGAAATAAATACTCTTTTAGTTAAAATGGGACATGAAGTAACTGTGGTCACTTTAAGGCATAATTCAAAATTGGCAGATTCAACAATATACAATGGAGTGAGGGTGATTAGGATTCCTTATGAAGTTAAAAAAAAACGTTCGCTCAAAGCTAAACAAGAAATTTGGAATTTTATTAAGAAACATCAAGAAGTGTTTTTAGAGGCAGACATAATTCATGTTCACGATGTTTTTTGGTGGATTTTGCCAATATATAAATCAATTAGAAAAAAAATATTTGTGACCTTCCATGGTTGGGAAACTGAGTATCCAGTAAGATTTAATGCCAAGCTTCAAAGATACATCTACTCGAAACTTTCACGAGGATCAATTCATGTTGGAGCCTGGATTAAAAAATTTTACTTTGATAAACCCAATTATGTTACATATGGAGCCGTTAATGCAAAACGATTAACAAAATCTGGAATTAAAAACAATTCTCATGATCGTTCTCAAATAAACATCGCATTTATTGGTAGATTATCAAACGATAACGAAGTAGAAAAATATCTAAAAACAGTTGAGATTCTAATGACCATGGGACATAAAGTAAATATCACTTGGATTGGAGATGGTGAGTACCGTCAGAAATGTAAAAAGCTTGGAGAAGTCACTGGCTTTGTAAAAAACATCAGTCAGTATTGTGTCAATAAAGATCTGATTTTTTCATCATCATATTTGTCGATATTAGAAGCTCAACTAATTGGTAATAATGTTTGTTCATTTTATTCCAATGATTTAAAAAAAGAATATTTAGAAAGTTTTCCAGGAAGCAAATATTTGTTAATTGCAAATACACCAGAATCGATGATAAATAAAATTACCTTATTATTTGACTCTCCGAAATCTCAAAATCAAACAAAAATTGAGGCCAGAGAATTTGCAAAACAACAAACATGGAGCAAAGTTTTAAATATTTATTTAAAACTTTGGAATGAAGGATTAACTAATCTTTCTGATAATATCTAAATAATGATAAAAAATAAAAATAACCAAATTAAGATAAACCTTGGCTGTGGAAAAGACAAAAGAGAGGGATGGATAAATGTAGATGTTTTTACTCAGTTTAAGCCAGATATTTTACATGATCTCCATAAACCATTACCATTTAAAAATAATTATGCTGACTATATTTTAGCTCAAGATATTTTGGAGCATTTTACTCGCGAAGAATTAGATAGAGTTGTTTCTAGTATATCTAGTGTATTAAAAATTGGTGGAATTTTAGAAATTAGAGTTCCAAATTTAGATGATATTTTTGAAAGATTTAATAATGATTCCGAAACTAGAAATGAGTTTATTTATGGCACTACTCTTGAAACTGGAATTTTTGGAGCTCACAAGGTTGGTTTTACCAAACATATGTTAATTGCTTTAATGTTGAGTCATGATCTAGTTATCAAAAGTTTCAATAGGGTTCAAACAAATTTTGTGGTGATTTTTCAAAAAGAAAATAAAAGTTTCAAAAAGAAGAAATTAGTTTATATAAACCAAACTCTGGGTATGGGAGGAGCCGAGGTTTTTATGCGGGATTTATTGGAGAATCTTTCTAGCATGGGCTGGAAAATAATTGTTTATACCAACAACAATCGATTCAGACAAATGTTGTTTGAAAGTAAAATTCAAGTTAAAAAAATTAATACCGTTGTTGATGTGATTGGCGATTGGAAAGGACTGATTAAAGGCTTAATTTTGTGGCCAATTCTTTTATTTGAATATTGGCAAATTATAATAAAAGAAAACAATGCCAACTTATTTTTATTATCAGGTTTTATTGAAAAAATTATTTTTACACCTTTGGCAAAGATAATAAGAAAGCCAAGTGTTTGGATTGAATTTGGTCCAATGAGCACAATTTTTACAAAGTTTCTCAAATTACCAAAAGTTCTATATTTCTTGGTGAAGTCAATGCCAGAAAGAGTTATTACCTCTAGTTATAATTCTAAAAATAATTTGACTTCTGAAGCAAGAATTTCTTTAGCAAAATTAAGAGTAGTTGCTTGTGGAAGAAATTTAAAAATTGCCAAGTTTGAATCGGACTCAATAAATGCTATTCAGAATCAATCAATTAAAAACTTAATTGTTTGTGTATCTAGAATGGAACCTGGGAAAGGCCAAGACTTACTAGTTAAAGCTTTTTCTAAAGTGGTTAAAGCAATTCCAAAAGCAAAACTCAGAATTGTTGGAGAAGGTGGCTTTCAAGATAAAATTGCTGCCGAAGTTAAGTCTTATGAGCTTGAAAAAAGTGTAGAATTGGTTGGATATGTAAAAGATTCTATGGCAGAATTGAAAAAAGCTCAGGTAGTTGTTTTTCCTTCAGTATGGTCATTGGAAGGTTTTGGTTTGGTATTAGTTGAAGCACTGAGTTTAGGAAAACCATTGGTTGCATTTAATAATGGTCCTATTCCTGAGATTATCAATGATGGCGAAAACGGTTTGTTGGCCAAGAATTATGATGTAGATGATTTAGCAAATAAAATTATTGAGCTATTAAGCTCAAAAAAAATGAGAAATAAATTTTCTAAACAAGCCAAGCTTGATTTTAAAGAAAAGTATGTGATTGATATTATTGGAAAAATATATAGTAGTATACTAAAAGATTCTATTTATTATTCTCATGCAAATTTGCTATGCAAAAAGTTTCACTAATAATTACTATTCTAAATGAAGAGAAAACAATTATCTCTTTATTAGATAGCATTCTTAAACAAAAAACTATTCCCAATGAGGTCATCATTGTTGATGGTGGCTCAGACGATAAATCTGTTGAGTTTGTTAATAATTTTATTAGAAGTCTTGAAGAACGTCGTTTTAAATTGTCAATCAAATTATTTTTGAAAAAAGGCAATAGAAGTGTTGGACGTAATTTTGCGATTGAGAAAGCTAAGCACGCTTGGATTGCAGTAACTGATGCAGGATGCACTTTAGATTCCAAATGGTTGCAAGAATTACTGAGGATGCAAAAACAACTAAATACAGAAGTTGTGGCTGGGTATTATTCAGCCAAGCCAAGAACTGCTTTTCAGGAGGCGGTAGTGCCTTATGTATTAGTAATGCCCGACAGAGTAGATGAGAAAAACTTTTTGCCAGCCACAAGATCGGTATTGTTTAGCAAAAACATTTGGCAAAAGGTCGGTGGTTTTAATGAAAAACTCAGTGATAATGAAGATTATGATTTTGCAAGAAAGCTAAAAAATAGCGTCATAAATATCGGTTTTTCAAAAAAAGCAGTCGTGATTTGGGAGCCATGTTCTAGCTTAAAAAGCTTTTATAAAATGATTTTTAGATTTGCCCGAGGTGATGTTTCTGCGGGTATTCTTAGACCAAAAGTTGTATTAGTCTTTTTAAGATATTTAGTTGGAACTTCGGTTTTTATTTGGGGCATAATTGAGCGAATAAATACCGGAAAAATATGGATTTTATTCGGGGTTATTCCCTCTTTTTTGATGATTTACCTTTTGTGGTCAATATATAAAAATTATCACTATACACCAAGGGGATGGTATTTGCTCCCATTGTTACAAATTACTTCAGACATTGCTGTGATGTTTGGGAGTTTTAGTGGTTTTATCATGATTAATAAATTGCCTCGAACTTAGTTATCAAAATAATTATTATATTTAATGAATATATAGTTTGGACTGTTTTTAATTATATTTATGATATTATTAAAGAATGATAAAAGAAGAAATCAAATATGGTCCGCATGTTAATGTGTCTACTGCAGATAGTTTTGATGAAGTTTTGGCGCTACCTAATAGAAGTGTCGTCACAGATTCATTAAGTAAGATTTTAGAGATTGATTTTGAAAGAATTGTTAAGGAGAATCCTATGGTTAAGGAAGCTGTAGCTTTAATTGAAGGTGGGACTTGGCCAATGGAATTTTTAGAAGCAATTTTTAGTGTTTTAGAAGAGCTAGCAAATGAGTATGATTTTGGATTTCACCATTTTGGTTTTTTGCAACCAGATGCAGCAACATTCGATACTTCAACTGCCAACTTTGATGGAGAGATAATTCCGAGTGTATTTCATGATCCTCGTGGTGAAGAGCATTATCGAAAATACATTAGGTTTAAAAATGTTGGTCCTGATATATTCTTGGAGTTTGCCAAAGCTGGTAAAAAGGGGGATGGTCGTACGGGAGTTCACTTTGATTTAGTTCATGAAAAGGCAGGAGAGATTCTTAAATTAATTAAAGAAAAACTTGATGTTATTGCTGAAAAACTTGGAGCAACCGTATTTGAAGTTTATTTTGGAGGTGGAGATGGTCCTATAGGAAAGGTTGGAATTAAGTTCGATAAAAAACCAAATTCTGATGTTGGAATAATGTTTAGAAATCATTATTCTGATCCTAAAGATTGGAAGTAAATATTTATTTTACTATTTTAATTTCTAGAGGTAATTCAATGTTGTGAGCAACAAAAACTGCTTTTCTTATTATTTCAGCAATTTTTAGATATCCTTGTGGAGTCCCATTTCCAGTATTACTAATAATATTTGGAGTTTCGTTTGAATGATGCATTCCTTCAAAATTTAGTGTTTTAGGAAGGTCTGAGGTTTTAATCAAATCTGCGGCTGACGATTTCTTATATGCAGAATGCTCAGATACAAAGGTATAGCCTAGTGTTTTTCCTACTGAATGAGGGTTTAATTGCTTATTTCTAGCTCTCATTCTTTTTCTACCTGCAGAAATTATAGCCCTAGCTTTTTCAATTAATTCAGGATCTTCTTCAGCTAGTTGAAAAACAGCGCTTAATAAGAACATAGTATTTCCAGGTTTTAATAATAGTGAGCTTTTATTTCTCATTTCCAACCCATCTGCTGTTAAAGAAATTTCATCTCCGACTTCATTTGTTAGATTAACAATGACAAGAATGTCTTTTAAATATTTAATTAATTGAGAAAATTCCAGCTTTTCTAAATCAAAAAGATCTTTGTATTTATGAATTGGATGCCAAGCCTCTGTTGCGACAGCCCCTGCAGTACTTCCAGGAATATCACGAGCAAATTCAAGACCGGTAAGACTAGAATCAGCTGACATTCTAGATACTCTAGATATTGAGGAACCAGCCATTGCTTTAATAATTCCAGTTCTAGCATCAACTTCAACACCATTTAATTTACTGATATCAATGACTGGAGTTTTGAGAGGACTATTATGGGTTCCCAACAAGAGAGATTTACTTCCACCACCATGGATATGGTAGTCATTACCATTAGTAGCGAGAATTGAAAGTATCTTTGGGACTTGATCAATTCGTTTTGGGATAATGGTTAACTCAGCAAAAGCTTTTAAGAGGGTTGTGCTGATGGCACCATTGAGCTCAAATGTAATCTGAGCTTTCTCTAATTCTCTTTGAATTGTTGATTGCATATAATTTTTCCGACAAATTAGTTGCTCTGTTTTAGAATCCTAGAGAGTAAGGTTATCTGCAATCATATCCAAATATGCGTGAGTTGGAATACCAGGATCAGTTATAGAAGGATAATCAGGATGTGTTACTTCGACCATATGTCCATTTGCACCCCTAGACATTGCTTCTATTAAAATTTGTTTAATTGTTTCCTCTGGGTTTGGGTCTTTCTTATGAACCATATGAGATGGGTCAACAATGATTGTTAAATTTGGAAATGACTCTCTCAAATCAGAAACATATCCTGGCATTGGCACATTTCTCCACTTAGCTTTTTCATCAGGGTTAGTTGGGCACAATCCTCTAATACATGCAATAACTGGTACTGAACCGCCAGACCCTTTTATTGCAGACTCTATCATACCTATAAAAATTTCTGGTTGATCCATCATTGGATTTTTAACCATAATAGGCAAACCGGCATCTGCAGCCGCAGCACCGATTTTTTCAATTAAATATCCACACATCGTTCGTGAGCCAACCCATGCCATACTAATAGCGTTTTTTAACATATCTATATGTCGTGGCTCAATTATTTCAGTGGTAACAGGCATACCAGTTGCTTGAATTGCATCATAAATTGGAAATGCTGCTTCTGGACTCATACCGGTATAGAGTACGTTGCCATCACAGTCAACAGGTCTAGTTCTTGGTTTGTGATGAGGAGCTCTCATCATATCAGCAATTTGAGCTATATCATCTAAAATAGCCATTGCTTGATCTTGACTTTGAAGAGCGCAAGGTCCAGCAATTCTAATTATACTTTTTTGTCCAATAAGTTTTAGTATTGGTTTAGCTTTTTCAGTTTTATCATCGGCATCCGTAGATAAAGACCTTTGAGTTTTTTCCTGAACTCTTTCAAGCATTTGACTGATTAAAGCAGATTCAAATGGTGCACTTGTTCGCATAATATTTAACCTATAACTATTACTAATAAGATGGTATTTTAGCATATATGTATATAATATGCAATACTTACTTATCAAATATATACAAATCAGTTCATTCTAAAAATTTATTAAAAAAATAGAGAAAACCAGTCTATAATATTCATATGTTGATCTATATGTTTATATTAAAGATCAAACAGGAAAGATAAGATAAGATGAAAATATTAATACTTAAATACCGTAGTCAATATATTCAATCAATAATGAAGTATGAAAAACATCATCTTGATCAAATAACTAGTATTTTTCCTGACTCTCAGATTGTAGTCATTGATTCTATACCAGAAGAAATTAACAAGCATTTGCCTGATACAGATATTTTAATCATGTCTCCTTTGGATCATATTCAGTTAGTAGATTTTTCAAAAACTAAACAATTAAAGTGGATTCATCAAACTGCTGCTGGAACAGTTCCGCTTGTTGAGAAACTAAAGGGCACTTCAATTATTCTTACTAACTCTTCAGGAGTTCATCCGATACCGATTGCGGAGCAGATTTTTACTTTTATATTAATGTTGTCGAGACAATTTCATCGATCGTACCGAAATCAAATAGAATCAAAAAAATGGATTCAGAATGATATAGATGGAAATTTACTAGAACTTTACCAAAGTACGATAGGAATAGTTGGTTTTGGTAGAATCGGAAAAAGAGTAGCTAAAATTGCAAAGGCTTTTGATATGAGGGTATTAACTCTCTCAAGTGAGAGATCTCCTGAAACAGATCCAAATGTAGATGTATATTTTTCTAGAAATGAAGTTGAGAGCTTATTAAAAGAATCAGATTTTGTCGTTGACTGTTTGCCGTCAACCACAAAAACTGATGGCTATTTTAATCAACATAGTTTTGAACAAATGAAATCATCTGCTTTTTTTATTAACATTGGTCGAGGATCAACGGTTATAGAAAAAGATCTAATTACTGCACTAAAGAATAAAGTTATTGCTGGTGCGGGTTTAGATGTATTCTCAAAAGAACCACTGGATTCTGAAAGTGAGCTATGGAATTTAAAAAATGTCATTTTAACTCCCCATTATGCTGGTTGGACCCCTCGATATATTGATCGAGTTATAAATATATTTTGTGACAATCTTAAAGCTTATATTAAGCAAGATAAGATGCCTAATTTTGTTCCCGTAAACGAAGAATAGTAATTGATAATAAATCCAGCCAAAATTATTATAATAAGTTTGAAAACTGAAATATAATATAGTTGTCTATTTTTCCAAATCTAAAACATCATCAATTTGTATTTGCCAAACAAACTCATCGACGTGCGAAACTAAAATCATCGCGCCTTCATAATCATTGAGTGCGGTGGCAATAATTGGTAAATGGCGAAAGTTAATATGATTAGTTGGTTCATCAAGAATTAAAAGCCCGGGTCTCAATAGGACTAAGCGAGCGAATGCTACCAGACCTTTTTGGCCTTCAGACAAATTGCCAATTTTTGATTTGATTACTTGTGAAGATAATAAAAATCCTGAAGCGACAGAACGCAAATGTTCTTCGCCTTTATTTGATCCAGAATCAATTAAGGCTTGGGATAACGCTTGGTGAACTGTATCTTCAAAATTTAAAGTTGAAAAATCTTGACGGTAGTATCCAATTCTTAAGTCAGATGGAATTTTTAATCCTGGTTGAGTTCCTTTTGCCATTGACTCAATTAAGGTGCTTTTGCCAATACCATTAGGACCGATAATTTGAAGGTGTCTGCCTTTCATTAAAATGATATCAGCTGGTTTAGTAACTTTTTGGTTATTTTCAATCACCTCAAATGAAGTTATTTTCATCACGTCATTTGGAAAATCATCTTGAACTGGAATTTTGAATGGGCGGATTGGTTTATCTTCTTTACGGACTTCAACTTTTTCACTTTCGTACAAATCTATTTTTTCACGCATTTTTTTGGCTACTTTACGCATCTTGCCACCTTTAAATGCAAAGAAGTTGGCTTTATCTTTATTTTCTTGAATCCCTCTGGCTTTTTGGGCGTTTAAACGGTTTTCTTTTTCAATTCGAGCTGAAATTTCTTCAACAACATCATAATAGTCACCAGCATATTGTTCAATTTTCTGAGTGAAGCTATCAAGATATAAAACACCTTTTGTAAAAGTATTTAAAAATTGGGCATCATGTGAAATGACGATAACACTTTTTTGATAGTTGGTAAGAAATGCTGTTAAGTGCTCTATACCGGCAGAATCTAGGTTGTTAGTAGGCTCGTCAAGCAGCAAAAGGTCTGGATCTTGGATTAGAGCGGCTGCTAGAAGTAATCTAGCTTGCTGTCCACCAGAAAAATCACTCACGAGCTTGTTTTCTTGGGCTTTAAGATTGACGGCTTCTAAAACCGTAACCAT
>PFJN01000026.1 GCA_002783105.1 Candidatus Pacebacteria bacterium CG_4_10_14_3_um_filter_34_15
ACTTTTGTCAATTGAGATTTCTCCTGAGTCAGGTCGCAATTTTTTGGTGATTAATTTTAAAATCGTACTTTTGCCTGCGCCATTTTGACCCATCAAGGCAACTTTCATGCCATTACGCACGGAGAAACTTACCTCATTTAGAATTTGCTTGTCGTGGGCAAAAGAAAAGGAAACTTTTTCAAATCTGATAATTGTATTTTGGTTTGACATGAGGGGATATTATAACCTATTTATCTTCTAAGGTTAATTGTATGTGAAAGAAAAGTTTTTCTGTTTTGAAACTTTGCCATTACAACATCTAATAATAAAACTAAAGCGAAAAAGATTAGAGCATCAATAAAAATACTTTGTCTGGTGATTAGTAATTTTTCATGAATTAATCCTAGAGCTTCTGAGTATGATTTATATGCCAAGAAAAGAAATGCAAATGTAGCAATGATAGAAAGTGTGGCGCTTTCGACAACTTTTTTGGTAAACTTTGGTGAGACAAAAATTAAAATGTCGATAAAAATATCTGCAAAATAAATTCCAATTAATAGACCAAAAACGTTGTAAATTGTCATGGCTCCCATATAGCCGATTAGGTCATCAAGTCCAATGACAAATGGAAGTAAAAATGACCATTTGATAAGTTCGCTAGTTTTCATAGGTTTGACAGATGGTTTTGAAATTTCTGGCATCCAAAACGTAAAAGCTCTAGATAAATAGTATAAAGCGTCGACTACATAAATTGTTGGTAATGAAAGAAGTTTTGGAATAGATTTTGAATCTTTAAAATATTCAATTCCTTCGAAGGCGAGTTTGATCATAACACTTCCTGCAAATATTAAGATCGGTATGATTAACCAAGAAATTTCTTTAGCAAAACCCCAGAGAAATAAAACCAATGTAACACCGACATAGCAGCCCATGACTGTTGCAATATTCATAACAACTCTGGCTTTGGATCCATGATTAGAAATTTGCATTCTTCCCACAATTAGTGCGTAGTCAATTGCTGTAACAAAGTAGAGGAAAAAACCAACCAAGACATCTGTCCAATGAAAAATAGGAGAAATTTTATCAACTAAAGTGGGATTTATGATGTTGGCAATAAAATAATGAGACGATGATATGAAGAAAATATAAAATATAGCACAAACACTAATAGGAAGTAGCTGATTTAAAAGTTTTCCTTTTAGAGTGTTGATGTTTGAGTCTAACCAATTAAATATATTTGTCATTTTTTTTTGCTTAATCTTTCTGCGGAGAGCGAGGGATTCGAACCCACGAGACCATAAAGGTCACGGTTTTCAAGACCGTTGCGATTGACCACTCTGCCAGCTCTCCACGCTTTTCTCAAGAGAGGTTATTATACCATTCAATTATTACTTTTTCTCTTGTTTTTTTTAGTGTACACTTGAGTTATATATGATACCCGATACTGACGAATCCAGATATGCCGACTATTTTCAAGATATTCCTAAGCCACGTTCAGAGGAAGTAATTCTTGAGTGGGATGCTCCAAGTAGGCCTTTCAAGAAGCGTAATCGTCAGTATCACACGACCGTACTTACAATAGCGATTTTACTTTCATTAATTCTATTTTTTGCAGGTCAGGTTCTCACAATTGCTGTGGTAATAGCTGTGGTCTTTTTAGGGTACGTGATGTCGACAATTCCTCCACATGCCATCATTAATAAAATTACTTCATATGGAATTAGATCTGAAGATAATCTCTACTATTGGGAAGAGCTTGGTAGATTTTGGTTTGATAAAAAGTATGACGAAAAGATTCTTCATGTAGAAGTAGGCAGATTTCCCCATAGATTAGCTTTGCTTTTGGGTCAAACGGAGGAGGACGTGTTAACTGAAATTATTTCTGAAGTATTATTGCAACAAAAACCTACTTTAACCTCAACCGAGAAATTTGCTGAGTGGCTCAAGAAGAAGGTTCCACTAGATCTCGATTCATAATTTTCTCTGTTATAATAGTCGTATTGTCTTGCACCCATAGCTCAGTTGGATAGAGCATCTGTTTGCGGAATAGAAGGTCGTGTGTTCGAATCACATTGGGTGCACATTATTTTTGGTTTAATTATTATTTAGTTTGCATTTTTAAAATTATGCTTTTTCAAATTCTTGTTTTAACATTTGTCAGTAGCGTGGCTTCTTTGGCTGGGTCATTTTTTTTATCATTAAAAAAAAATTGGTCCAAGAAATTTACACTTAAATTAACCGCTTTTTCATCAGGAGTTTTGTTATCTACTGCTTTACTTCATTTAGCTCCAGAGGCCATTGAAAACTTAGCTCCAAAAAATATGTTTAGTACAGTTTTTCTAGCAATTATTTTCTTTTTTGTTTTAGAAAGATTAGTTTTATGGCATCATCATCACGAAGATGACTGTGTAAATCCAAAGCCTTCTGCTTATTTAGTTACAATCGGTGATAGCTTTCATAATTTTATGGATGGAATCTTAATTACTGGTACATTTTTAGTTGATCCTAAATTGGGATTTTTCACAGCCTTGGCAGTGGCAGCTCATGAGATTCCACAAGAAATTGCTGATTTTTCTATTATGGTTGGCGCGGGTTTTAAAAGAAAAACTGCATTACTTTATAATTTAGTATCTGCAATGTTTTCAATTGTGGGAGCTGTGTTAGCTTATTATTTTATTTCTTCAGTTGAATGGCTCATACCATACACAGTCGCTTTTTCTGTGGGAATGTTTTTATATATTGCCTTGTCTGATCTAATCCCAGAACTACACCACGATGATTTAGAGACGAAACAAAAAATCGAGCAACTAGCTTTATTTTTTGTTGGAATTGTATTAATAATTAGTCTATCGTTTTTTGAAGTTTGATCTAAATGGTAGTACTGAGATAAAAAATATCGGTTAGTTTGATAAGTGGAGGGATGTCGGAGTGGTTTAACGGCCAGCTCTCGAAAAGCTTGGGGGACTCACGTCCCACGGGGGTTCGAATCCCCCTCCCTCCGCACTGGTCAGCAATATCGACGTAGTCGATAATTGATGGACAGTATGGAAGGGGATGAGAAGCAAGGTGCCCGATTAAGCGAATTCGCAAAGAAGATGAAAATTTGAGCATGACGAGGGTAAATCCCCCTCCCTTCGCAAAATATAATAAAATGCAAGAAACTAAAAAAAACAATGAAAAAGAAATAAAGGGTCCCATTCTTTTGAGGAGTGTAGAATTATCTGTTGAGGAATGGAAAATTAAGTTGACTCCACGCAAAACCGACGACGATAGTATTCCATATGATGATAATGAAGAAAAAATTAACTCTTTTAGACGGGCCTTGATAGCGCGTGGTTTTTAAAACTTGCGCCATCAAACGATCAAGCAACCAATTCATATATTCTTATTTACAATAATAATATAGAAGTTTTTGACCAAGCTCACAATTCAATGTGGATAAGAACTCAAAAGAAGGATAAACTCTCTCTCAGAGATTTGTTAATTGGTGTTATTAAAATAAGTTGGATATAAAATAAATAATATAAATTAGAAATTTAGTGAATTAGAAAAATTGTGAAAAAGACAAGCAGTCATGAATCTTGGGTTACCTACATTCTAAAGTGTGGCGATGGCTCACTATATACTGGTTCCACAAATGATCTTACAAGCCGGGTGGAAAAACATTTAAGTGGCAATGGTGCAAAATATACGCGAAGTCATTTGCCGGTTTCTTTAGTTTATTTTGAGAAATTTTCAGATAGATCACAAGCTTTTAAACGAGAAGCTGAAATTAAAAAATTACCAAGAAAAAAGAAATTAATCTTAATCAAATGATTAATATCAAAAATATACTATAATAAACCTAATTAATATTCTGTGAAAGGAATGTATGCAAAAAATGCTAAAGAAAACTTATTTAGTTGCACTTGTTGTAATATTTATAGCACTTATTTTTATTACTATTTTCGTAATTAAGGCTCAGAAAGACAAAATAAATGTGTCTATGCCTTCAAATTCAGAAGAAAACGACGGAGGAACATTATTTTCAGGTAATTTGCAAGATTTGCTTAGTTTTGGCAAGGCACAAAAATGTACTTGGAAAATAGAAGATGGTTCCTCTGGTAAAATATATACTGATGGAACTCGAAGTTATTCTGAAGTAAATAATATCCCAGTAGCTGATCCTAATAGTGCAGATGCAATAGGTGCAGATGGTAAGCAGAGTGAAACAGTGCTTAGTTCGATGTATACCATCACTGATGGTGAGTATTTTTATAGCTGGTCATCAGTCTCGAATGAGGGAATGAAAATTAAAATTGAAGATCAAGAGACAGGTATCGACCAGAATTCAGACACTGAATTGATAGAAGAATCAGATAGCAATTCGAATTCAGGAAATAATCCTTCTCAAAATAACTACGATTATAAATGTAGCGCTTGGAGTGTTGATGCTTCTAAATTTAATTTGCCAAGTGATAAAATTTTTAAAGATTTTTCGGCAATGATGAATGTTCAATATAATTCTGAGGATGTTAATAAAATTTGTGATATGCTTGAGGGAACTGACAAAGAAGCCTGCATAAATGATTTTGCAACAAGTCAAAAGTAAGAATTAAGTTATGGGCCATCAAAATATTCCTGCATCATATTTAGTATTGATGAGAGGAAATAAAATTCTATTATTGAGAAGATTTAATACTGGGTACAAAGACGGTCAATATAGCTTAGTTGCAGGACATGTTGACGAAGGTGAAACATTCACAGACGCACTAATTAGAGAAGCAAGGGAAGAATCTGGACTAGAAATATCGCGAGATAAAGTAAAAGTAGTTCATATCATGCATAGGAGATCTGATTTTGATGGTTCTCAAAGAGTAGATGTCTTTTATTCAGTTGATGACTTTGATGGCGAACCAAAGAATGTTGAATCTCATAAATGTGATGATTTGTCTTGGTTTGATATTGGTCAATTGCCAGAAAATATTATTCCCTACATTAGAGATGCAATTAGTAACATTCAGAACGGTATTTTTTACAGTGAGCATGGATGGAAAAAATGAAAAAAATAATCTTAGCTTCGCAGTCTCCTCAGAGAAAATTACTTATGGATTCGATTGGAATTGATTTTGAAGTAATGCCGGCAAACATTGATGAGAAAACAGTGGTGGAAAACAACCAGAAAATTAGAGCTCAAAAAATAGCTAAAGCTAAAGCGGACTATATTTTTACCGATTTTCCTGAAGCAATAATAATTGCCGCAGATACATTTACGATGTTTAATAATAAAGCATATGAAAAACCAGAAAGTATGGAAGAAGCAAAGCAAATGTTGTCGGAGCAATCCGGGCAAACTGGATATTGTTATAGTGGCTTTGCTTATATTGATAAACAAAACAATATAAATATTAGTGATATCGCTGTAACAGAAATTCTTTTTAGACAGTTATCTGATTTTGAAATTAATAAATATGTAACAGAAAATCCAGTTTTAACTTGGTCAGCAGGATTTTGTCCTGCTTATCCGGCTGGTGCAAATTTAATCGCAACTATCAAAGGCTCATTCACAAGTTTTACACATGGCATGCCAATGGAAATATTAATGCCACTTTTAGAGAGATCGGGAGTTTTGAATGAAGTTGAATAAATTAATTAAAGGTTTTGTAAAAAAAGTTCACTTTTTCAAGAAAAAAAATGGGATATTTATTAGAAAGTATTTTAGAAAAATTAAATTATTTTTTTTAAAACTTTCTGAAAACCATATTCTAATAAGGCTTACCGTGCTGGCATTTTTTTTAGGTATAAATTTAGTTCTAGGAAGATATTTTTTCTTAAATAATGACTTTCATTTACCAAAAGAAGTTACTAATATTTTGGAGAAGTCAGGAGTAATTGAAAAGCAGAAGCCGGGTTTTTTGAATGATGAGATTAATGAGGAAATGGGAGTGAGTTTGGATCCGCAAATAATTTTGGAAAAACTAAACACAGAGCGTCGTTTATTTGAGGTTGGAGAGCTTAAATATAATGGTTCACTAGCTAGTGCTGCTACAATTCTTTTGGATGATGCAGCAAAATACGACTATGATTTAGACAATCATGATTTTTTGGCTGAATTAAAAAATGCTTTGACAAAAGTTGGGTATGATTATTCACATGTTAGTCACAATACAATGGTAGGGCCATTGTTGGAGCAGGCTGTTGTTGACGCTTGGTTTTCTGATGTAAAACAAATTGAAGCTATGCAGGATGATGATTTTACTGAAGTTGGATTTGCCACAAAAGTTGTTGAAATTAAGGATATTGGAACAGTAGGAGTGATTGTTCAAGTTTTGGGAAGGCCAATGATGGTAACTCCAACTAAGCCTCAGCAGACTCAAAGCCCGGTGGTTTTTCCAGAAATTTCAGACGATGAAGTTGTTGAAGCTTTAAATCGATATCGATCGGATCACCTGATCAGGACGCTTAATATTGATCAAAATTTATGTCAGTATGCGTCAAAGAGAGTGCAGGATTTGGTTGCGTTTGGTGGTTTGGACGAGCACGCTGGTTTCAAAAAAGATTTTGAGGATCAAGAAAATCTTCCTGAGCCAATTAGGAATTATTCAGGAACCGAAATTGCAGAGAATTTGGCGCATCAATATTGTAAAAATATGACAACGGGAGATTCATTTATTGCTCAAACAGGTACTGCAATTATCGAATGGTGTTTTGATTCTTCTACAAAGGGTCACAAAGAAGCGCAGCTAAATAATAACTTTGAAAATGTTTGCGTTAGACACGGCGACCATATGTTTGTGGTAATTTTTGGAGATTAATTTCTCTCTAAAGAAAAAACTATGTTATGCTGAGCACAATAAAAATGTAAATTTTATACCCGAAGGGCACAAGTGAAAATACTTTTAAGCGGATCATTTTCTCAAGATCAAATTATGAATTTTGATGGTCTTTTTGAGGAGTTGATTCAACCTGATAAACTTCATGTTCTTTCGATTTCCCCATTAGTCAAAAGTTTACGCAGAACTAGAGGAGGCATTGCAGCTAATATTGCGTACTCACTAGCTTTGTTGGGCGAAAGACCAATTCTTTATGTTTCTGCAGGCAAGGATACAAAAACTTATGTAGAGAGTCTTGCAAAAATGGGCATAGACACATCTTGGGTTCACTATTCAGAATTGCCTACCGCAACTTTTAGTGTTTTGACAGACAAAAATGATTGCCAAGTTGGAGGATTTTATCCTGGTGCTATGTCTGACGCCAAAAATCTAAGGATTGATAATTTTGCTAACAAAGATATCTTTGTTGTAGTTTCTGCTCATGATCCAGTCCAAATGATTGTGCAAGCCAAAGAATGTTTGAAATTAAAAAAAAGAATGTTGTTTGATGTCGGTCAACAAATAACAAGTTTATCCAATGATGATTTACTAATTGGACTAAAAGCTGCGGAATTACTAATTTTGAATGATTATGAAATGGGAAGTTTAGTAAAAAAGACAGAATTAACTGAAAAAGAAATAATAAATTTTGTTGATACTTGTGTGGTGACGCTAGGTTCAAAAGGTTGTGTAGTTTATTCTAAAAAAATTGGTCAAAATAATAAAAATATTGAAAATTTTTCTTCTCAAAAGGTTGAGGAAGCCAAAGTCAAAAATACGGTTGATCCAACTGGAGCAGGCGATGCTTTTAGAGCTGGGTTTTTGTATGGCTATATTAGAGATTGGAATTTAGAAAAATGTGCTAAACTCGGTTCTGTTGTGGCTGCTTTTGCAGTTGAAAAACATGGCACGCAAGAGCATAAATTTACTTTGGTTGAAATTGAAAAAAGATATTTAGAAAATTATCAAGAGGAATTGAGTTTAAAATAAAAAAATCTAGTTAAAGCGTAAAAGTTAAAATTTAGAAATTAAGTTGAAAAACAAAAAGTAACAAAAAGGAAATATGACCAAACAAACTACGAACGATTATAAAATTGCTGACATATCATTAGCCGGTTGGGGCAGAGACGAACTTAAATTGGCCGAGAATGAAATGCCTGGACTAATGGCTTTAAGAAAAGAGTATGGGACTACGAAGCCACTAAAAGGCGCTAGAATTGCTGGGTCTTTGCATATGACCATTCAGACTGGGGTGTTGATAGAGACCTTGGTTGAGTTGGGCGCAGAAGTTAGATGGGCATCATGCAACATTTTTTCAACTCAAGATCATGCGGCGGCAACGATTGCCAAAATGAAAATTCCAGTTTTTGCTTGGAAGGGTGAAACTGAAAAAGAATATTGGTGGTGTACAGAGCAAACTTTAAAATTTAAAGATAAAAATGGCAAAGAAATTGGACCAAATTTGATTCTTGATGACGGTGGCGATCTCACAAGTTTGATTCACAAAAAACATCCAAAGCTATTAAGCGAAATCAAAGGCGTTTCTGAGGAAACAACCACAGGAGTTCACAATTTGTACAGAATGATGAGAGAGGGAAAACTTAAAATACCTGCAATTAACGTTAATGATTCTGTCACAAAATCAAAGTTTGATAACATCTATGGTTGTCGTGAATCTTTAGTCGATGGAATTAGAAGAGCGACTGATATTATGTTGGCTGGAAAAGTCGCTTTTGTTGCTGGTTTTGGAGATGTTGGAAAAGGTAGCGCACAGTCGTTGAGAAATAATGGGGCCAGAGTAATTATTGGTGAAGTAGATCCGATTTGTGCATTACAAGCAGCGATGGAAGGTTACGAAGTTAAAAGAATCGAAGACATGATTAAAGAAGTAGATGTTTTTGTGACTGCGACTGGATGCAAGGACGTGATTAGAATTGAGCATTTGACTGAAATGAAAGACACGGCTATTGTTTGCAACATTGGTCATTTTGATATTGAGATCCAAGTTGATGCTTTGAATAAATACAAAGGAATTAAGAAAAAACAAATTAAGCCTCAGGTTGATATTTATACGTTTCCTGATGGTCATAGAATTATTCTTTTAGCTGAGGGCAGATTAATTAATCTTGGTTGCGCCATGGGGCATCCATCTTTCGTGATGTCTAACTCTTTTACCAATCAGGTTTTGGCTCAAATTGAATTATTTAATAACAAATATAAAGTTGGTGTTTATTGTCTTCCAAAACATTTGGACGAAAAAGTAGCCATGCTTCATTTAGATCATATTGGGGTGAAGCTTAGCAAACTCAGTAAGGAACAAGCCGATTATTTGGGCGTTAAAAGAGACGGCCCATTTAAGTCAGATCTATACAGATATTAGTTTTATTAATGGTGCAAAGTGAGAACTTAGAATGCAAAAAGCCGCTCACTTTGCAGTGAACCGCTTTTGTACTTATTATCTATTCCCCCTACAGCCCGCTAAGGCTGTCGTTGATGTTTTCGAAAACATCAGCAATGATTGGCCAGAGCAACATGATGATAATTGTCACCACTATGGCCACCATGCCAAGTACAAGCGCGTATTCAACAAGCCCTTGTGCTTTTTTTTAGGTGCGAACAACATGATTTTTCTCCTTTCCTACGCATCTTCCACCTAAGCGAAAGATCTGTAGAATTTTTGGACGTGAACTTTCAGAACTCTCAAACAAACAGTGTTTGCTTGAGCGAACTTTTAAGTCCACATTCAATTTTTTTAAAAGAGAATAACGTTGTGGATTATAAGTTGCTAGTTTTTTATTTAAACTAATTAAAGCAAAGTTTTTACTGCATTAGTAAAAACTTGCATTATTAATTAAAACTCAATCGTAGCATAAATTTTAAAGTACGCATCTATTCTACACTAAATGTTATAGGATATCAA
>PFJN01000040.1:0-541 GCA_002783105.1 Candidatus Pacebacteria bacterium CG_4_10_14_3_um_filter_34_15
TTCTGCGGAAATGCCGACGATCTCACTTGCGCCGCCTCCATGCGATTGGTGGCGTCTGAACAAGGGATTGGCGAGGAGCGGGCAGACTCGAGTCACACTGGCGTATAGGTACCCATCTGCTTCTGCCTGTGGATGCTCGGAAACAACGGGACGCGTATGCCTGTCTCGCCCGACGCGCGACAGGTCACGGTGTACCCTCCCTTCCTTCGAGTGACTGATGGGCGGTAGAAAGACCGCACGCTCCGACTTGCCAGGGATCCAGAATTGGCGTAGGTTCTGTAGCTGTGTGATTAAGGTGTTGCAGTTCAGGACGCATGCCCACTTGGTGGGTAAGTTAGGAGAGACGATGGGTGCCATAAGGACGGAAGTGCGTGAGCAGTACTTGGACAAGCATCCGGAAGAGGAAGATATCCTCAAGGCCTTCCTACCCGCATTCTTCGTCACGTGGGCTCGGCGCAGAACTGCGTACAACGCTGACCTCTCAGTCTACTTCCTGAGCCCCGAGCGATTCATGTCCGAGGCATACGGATTCGACCGAGAG
>PFJN01000040.1:813-31979 GCA_002783105.1 Candidatus Pacebacteria bacterium CG_4_10_14_3_um_filter_34_15
GATGTTTTAGTTTTTGTAAATGGACTACCAATAGTAAATATTGAAGCCAAAAGTCCTACTGCCAGCACTAGCGTCAATTTTGAAAATGCAGTTGGACAAATCAAACGCTATGAAAGAGTTGCTCCAAAATTATTCTGGCCAAACTGTTTTAATCTTGCGACCGATGGCAATAACACAGTATATGGTACTACCTACTCTCCAAAACAATATTTTCTAACTTGGAAAGATGCTGAACTTGAAAAAGAACTTGGTGGAAAATTAGAGCTCAGCTTATACGCTTTGCTAGAAAAGTCTAACTTAATGGATATTATCGCTAACTTCATTGTTTTTGAAGATGACAAAGATTTAGGAATAAAAATAAAAAAGATGGCTCGCTATCAACAGCTCAGAGCCAGTAATAAGATTGTAGACAGAATTATCAAAGACAATCAAAGAAAAGGTTTAATTTGGCATACACAAGGTTCTGGCAAAAGTTTAACCATGTTTTTTACAGCTTGGAAACTGCGTTTTCACTGCGAGCTTAAAAATCCTAAGGTTTTTATTTTAGTAGACAGAATAGATTTAGATGATCAAATATATAATACTTTTCTTAATTGTGGTGGTAAAAATATTATTAGAGTTGAGTCTCGTATAGACTTAGAAAAAAAGATCACTTCTCCAGTAAAAGGTATTTTTATTTGTACTATTCAGAAATTTAGTGAGCTTTCTGAGCATATTAAGTCTGATGACAAAATTATTATCTTGTCTGATGAAGCTCATAGAGATAATGAGGGGATTAGTGCAATCAATCTTCGTTTTTCCATGCCCAACGCTTTTTTCTTTGGCTTTACTGGTACACCAATAGATAAAAAAACACTCAATACACATCGTAATTTTAGTGAGGAAGGCGAGCGATACTTGGATTACTATTCTATTCAAGAAGCAATTGATGATGGAGCTACTTTGCCAGTAAGTTATGAAGCAAGGCTTTCAAAATTTTCTCTTGATGAAACTAGGATTAGCGAACAGTTTAATGAGCTTACCTCAGATCTTACAGATGAACAAAAACAAGCGTTGATAAAAAAGTATGGTAGAAAAGCAGGTTTAATAAAACTAGATAAAAGAGTAGAAGCAATTACTCAAGATATAGTTGAACACTTCAAAGCCTATGTAGAACCAAATGGATTCAAAGCTCAGGTAGTTTGTTATGACAGAGAAGCAACTGCAAAATATAAAAAGTTTTTTGATAAAATCTTACCTCCTGAAACCACTAGAGTTGTTTATTCTTCTGGAGATCACAATACAGACCTTGAAGAACTACAAGCCTACAACACTACCAAAAAAGAGCGGGAGCAGATAATTACAGACTTCAAAGACCCTGAGCACCCACTAAAATTACTGCTGGTTTGCGATATGTTACTAACAGGTTTTGACGCTCCCATAGAACAAGTAATGTATTTAGATAAACCTTTGAGAGATCACAACTTGCTTCAAGCTATTGCTAGAACTAACCGAATTTATCCGAATAAAGGTTGCGGTAAGGTAATTGACTATTATGGTATTACCAACAATTTATTTAACGCACTAGATTTTGATGAAGATATTATTGCAAGTGCCTTGATAAACATAGACAAATTAAAAGAGGAATTTGAGGAAGTGTTAGCCAATACCCTGGAATTATTTGTAGGTATAAATATTGAAGATCCTAGTTATGGAAACTTGAGGACTTGTCTAAATATTTTTACAGATAATATAACTAAACAAGAGTATTTCAAAACAAAGTATTCAAGATTAAAAATGCTTTTTGAAGTTTTATCTCCTGATCCATATCTTAAACAATTTATCAGAAAATTCGAATGGCTAACTAGCGTTTATATAGCTTTCTTAAAAGAATATCAACCAAATGAATCAATGATAGCTCTTGAAGAATATGGTGAAAAAGTCAAAAAACTTATTCAAGAAAAAATTGATTATGATGGTATTACCAGAAACTTCAAACCTCTGAATGTGCATGATATTTATTTCTTGGAAAGACTAGAGGAAATGCCTGAGGAGCAAAGAGCAATAGCTTTAGAAAAAGCCTTAGAGTTTGAAATTTCAAAACAAATTGATATCGATCCAAATTTTGTTAGATTCGGTGAAAAGCTAACTCAGATTAAAGATGAATTCGAGCAAGGACAAATTTCTTTACAAGAAAGAATTAAAAAATATTACAATTTGAAAAATGATATTGATAACAAAGCTGATGAAGCTGGCAAACTTGGTTTGAATTTACAAGAGTATGGCTTATTCGTAATTCTACAAGAATATTTGAATGATTCAGATCAAGTTATTATAATTGAACTAAGCAAGAATGTGGTTAAACAGTTGGCTGATTTACTAGATAAAGGTTGGCAAAACTCTGCTAAACGAGAAGAACTAATCAAAACTGTCAAAAGAATTTTACAAGAATTGCTACTCAAAGAATACAAAGACAAAATAAATATTAAAGATTTTTCTAAACTTGCCAATAGGCTAGTTGATATAATTATTAAGAAATTCTAATAATGGCCGACTCAAATCAAATCAACCAAGCCTTTCAAAAAACCTACTCTCAGTTGAACCCTGAACAACGCCTCGCCGTTGACACTATTGAAGGTCCCGTCATGGTCATGGCTGGTCCTGGTACTGGTAAAACCCAAGTCTTAGCCACCCGTGTTGCTAATATTTTACACCTGCAAGACATTGATCCTCAAAATATTTTAGCTCTTACCTTTACTGACTCTGCCGCACAAAATATGCGGGAGCGTATCGTTTCCATGATTGGTACCGATGGATTTTATGTCAATATCATGACTTTTCATGCCTTTGCAAGTGAAGTTATCTCTCAATATCCAGAAAAGTTTCCGATCGAAAAAGGTAGTGAGCCACTTTCGGACTTTGAAAGATTTGAAACTTTTGAGTCCATCATTTTGAATTCTGGTTTGAAAGAGCTCAAACCAATGAACACGCCTTTGTATTACATTAAACAAATTATTTCTCAAATTTCACAGCTCAAACGTGAATATATAACTCCAGAAAATTTTGAAGAAATCATAACAAGTGAAGAAACAAAACTTGAACAAGAAATTGAAGAATATTGGGCTGAACAAAAATCAAAAGCTGATGCAGGTAAAAAAGCCAAAGACAAACTTTCTAGTGAGCTACTTAAAAAAATCAAAAGTTTGAGTAAGCAAAAAGAGTTAAAAACTTTGTATATTAAATATGTTGCTGAACTGCAAAATCGGAAACGTTACGATTTTGATGACATGATTACTTTTGTAGTACAGGCATTTGAAGCAGACGAAGAATTACTCAGAGATTACCAAGAAAGATTTCAATACATTTTGGTTGATGAGTATCAGGACACTAACGCCGCACAAAATAAAATTGTAGAATTACTTGCTTCTTATTGGGCAGACATTGGCGATCCAGTAAATGTTTTCGTTGTAGGCGACCCTCATCAATCAATTTTTAGATTTCAAGGTGCGTCTACTGAGAACATGCTGGAGTTTGTAAATATTTACTCAGATGTGACAGTTATTACTCTTGAGACAGGATATAGATGCACACAGCAAGTTTACACTGCTGCACACGAATTAATCGGTAATAACACTTTAAATTTTGGCAATACTGCTTTGGACAATGCTCTGGTTCGTAAATTAAAATCTGCAAAAGATAGTTTAGCGCAAACCGATTTCGGAACTAGCCATGACAATAGTATTAAGGTTTATGCTGCTGAAAGCGAGACTTTAGAATTATTATTTTTAGCTGAAGAAATTAAAAAACTCCAAAAGAATGGTGTGGCTTTGGAAGATATTGCGGTGCTTTATAGGAATAATAAAGAAGCAACTTTAATTAAAGAGATTTTAGAAAAGTGGAACATTGGTTATGAGTTGGCAGTGGGCGGAAATGTTTTTGAAGATTTGATGATTCAGCAATTAATTAATTTTTTTAAAGTATTAAAAGATTTAGGAACTGGCCGGGACAGCGAAGATTTGTTTACTGTGATGCAGTACTCGTGGCTAAATTTGGAAATTATTGATGTCTATAAATTAGCTAGAATTGCTGGCAAATTGAGAGTTTCAATTGGGATTGTTTTGGAAAAAAGTTATACGGAGATTCAAAGATCTTTAGATGGTGATACTTATGGATTGACCAAAGAAAGTTTTGAAAAGTTATTAGCTTTCAAAAATAAATTGCTCAATTGGTATCGATTAAGCAATAACTTATTATTTCACGAATGGTTTAGTTTGATTATTAATGCCGATAACTCTGAAATTTCTGGAGCTAAAGAAAAGCCAAAACCAAATGGGTTTAGCTTCATGCAATATGTTTTAGCTCAGCCCGTAAAGACTGACCATTTGTACGCAATTAATTCTTTATTTTCGGAAATTAAAAAATTTGTAAATCGTAAACGAGATTTTAATTTGGATGCTTTTTTGAACACTGTGCAAATTATGAATGAGCACGGCGTGAGTATTAAGATTGAAGATTTAAATATTTCTAAAGATCGGGTCTCATTAGCGACTGCTCATGGAAGCAAAGGAAAAGAATGGCAGTATGTTTTCATTTTTAGTTGCGTAGATAAAAAGTGGGGCAATCAAAGAACTCGTGAACTAATTCCATTGCCCGACAGCATTCTTACTAATACTGATGTCGAGAAAAAAGAAAAGAACGAAGATGAAAGAAGGCTTTTTTATGTAGCTCTTACTCGTTCAATTAAGTGCACTTATTTATTGTGGTCTAAGACTAAAGTTAATGGCAAACAAATGATGAATTCAATGTTTATTAACGAAATTGGTGACAACGCAAAACCTGTATCTGAAAAAGATTCCAAAGCTTTATTACAAAAATCAGAAACTTTATTAGAGAAAATTTTAACTACCAGTAAAGTTCAAACAAAAATTTATACCGATGATGAACGCGAATTTTTTCGACATCTGGTTATGGAGTTTAAGTTGTCAGTTACCGCACTCAACACTTATCTACTAGATCCTCACGAGTTTATGATCAACTCACTTCTGCATGTGCCTCGAGCTAAAAGCCCGATTTTAGCATTTGGTACAGCAGCACATGCAGCAATGGAAAGTTTTTATTTTAATTTAATTAATGATGGCTCCGGATCTCATAAACCATTTTCAAAGTCACAACTTTTTCAGGTATTTGATTCTGCTTTAAAAAGAGAGCAACTACAAGAAAATGATTATATCGAACGCAAAAAACATGGTAAGGAAGTTTTAGATTTTTATTATGATCAAGTTTTAGATCCGGCTTCTCACGAATTGAAGTCTCCCCTATTTTTAGAGAAATTTTTTGGTGGCAAGCTAAACAAAGCAGTGCTATTAGATGGCCAGGAAGAGATTAGATTATCAGGAAGAATCGACAGGGTTGAATTGCTGGATGACTTCAAGGGTGCTGGAATAAAAACCATTCGCGTAATTGATTACAAAACCGGCAAGCCAAAAACTGACAACATCATTAATGGTCTAAGTTCTACAGAAGATTATTCAGATCGTGAGAAAGAATTACCAGAAACTATTCGGGGTCGCTATCAACGACAACTAGTTTTTTACAAACTACTCGCAGAGCTGGATACAACTTTTCCATATTCTGTCACTCAAGCAGAGTTTGATTTTATTGAGCCCGGTGGTGTTCACCAAGATCAACACATTGTTAGAAGCTTTACTATTACAGACAAGGCTGTCGAAGATTTAAAAACTTTAATTAAAGAAGTGATGAGTGAGATCAGAGAATTAAAATTTTTGGAAAAGAACTAATACTGATAGATTTTAGTGCCAGCTATACTTTAGCAAATTATTTTTGCTACTTCTTCTTCATCTTCTTCATTTAATCTTACCAAAACTCTTATTTTTTCATCATTTTCATCGATCATTAAAATTTTAAAATAAGCATGACTAAAATATCTTAGAGCTTTTAAGATCTCTGTTTTTTGAAAACCTGCTTGAACTTCGATTTTAAAATCTCTTTCAATTTTTCCCATAATTTTCAACTTTCATTTTTGATAAATAAATTCCCAGTGGCATGATGTTAATGCGGGATAATTCACCTATAGATTTTATCACATTTTAGGCTAACTTTGCTTCCATGAATCAATAGCGAAATACAAATTATCCTTAATTTTATTTGAAACTTCAATTCCGGTCCAATGTGGAAACCAAATAATAAAAGTTAAAACAAAGATGATTAAAATAATTGAGGCTAGAATTCGATGTTGTTTGTTGCTCTCAAAGAGTTTGTTTAACCAGAAAGCCATATTTATGCTTAATAAAGGTACTGCTGGTAGATAATGATAAAAAAACATAATTCTTGGAGATACTTGCCAAGGTAGCCACACTGCAAAATAGGCAAATAGAAGATAAAATATTTTTGAAAGGTCTTTTTTTAATTTTGAATTTTTATCAAATATGATATTTTTCCAACTTCCAGCTTTAATCATTGCTATCAAAGAATAAATATAATAAATAATGCTTGTAAAAATAAATATGTCTCCAAACCAAAAAATCATTGGATTTCCAAAAGCATATATATCTCCTCTTTTAGTTTCGGTCCAGCTAACATCAAACCAAACTGGTTTTGAATTCAAAAACCACTCAATTGGTCTAGATTGTGCCGGATGAGTTGCATTCAGAGTTGTTTGATACCACCAAGTGTTTTTGTGCATTTCGATAAAATGATTAAAATCTTTTCCTAGCATAAACATGTGTGCATAAGAAAGTATGTAAATTGCAGATGGTAAAATTACTAATATCAGAAATAATAAAAAGATATTTTTGAGAAGGGTTTTAACTTTTACTAACAAAACTTTTTTAGAAATTTTTGTAAAGAAATTTTTGATTAAATTAATTGCTTCAAAAAAGCCAATTATAAATAGGGAAAATACCCCTGACCATTTGGTTCCCATAGCTAGTCCAGATGAAAGTGCCGCTAGTAGCAAAAATTTTCCCCTTTTTCTATTTGAATTAAGATAAATTGTATAAAAATTTAACGCCATTAAAATAAAAACAGTCACATGAATATCATTCATAGCAATTCTAGACATTGTGAGTAACAAGCCATCTAATGACGCAATCAAGGCGGCTAATAATGAGATAGATTTACTATTAAATAAGTTGTATGCCAGTCGCGCAGTAAGTAAAATTACTAGCACTCCAAAAATTGCTGAACTGAATCTCCACCCAAATGATGTTTCACCAAAAAGTTTCATTGAGATAGCTTGGGTGTATTTTGCGATAGGAGGATGTAGCCAATCTACCGCAGTATGTGGTTCTGGAGGAGGATTATTCCATTCGTATGCTCTAATATCATTTCGTGCAATCAGTTTTGCCGTAACAGCATGATAGACCTCGTCAAACATATATTTTTCTGGAATATCTAGTCGATAAACTCTGGTAAAAAAAGAAAATGCCAAAATTACTAAAAGAAGTTGTGGATAGTACTTTGAAACAATATTACGCATTTATTTATTTTTGGACTTATTAAGTTAAGAAGTATGTAACAGTCATGACAATAAATCCAAAGAGCGCAACTGTAATCAAAAGCGGTTTGTCTTTAAGCAAAACTTTTTCTGGTGATTCTCCTTGATTTCTCTCATAAATAAGTTGCAGATATCTCATTACGCCAAAAATTACAAATGGGGTAGAGAGCATTAGAAGCTTTTGAGATTGGAGTGCCCTGGGTAAAAAGCTATAAAACAAAGCAATTTTTTGTCTTGGAGCACTAATTTCATTTTGAAATGCAAACAAGGCATAGGTTAGCCAGGTGGCATTAGCAAACATACTAGTATATTGGTCTAGCAACCGTTGGCTATATCTTTTAAGCGTGACTCTTGTGTCACCAATATTTTTTTGTCCATTTAAAAGCGTTCGTTCACTTTGTCTTTTCCCAACTGCCAAAAACAGAGATGCCGAAACTACGGTTAATAAAAACCAGACACTCATGTGTAGATTGACAACAACTGCGCCCGCATAAATTCTGATCAAAAATCCAGACGCGATTGAGACAACATCTATAATTGGAATGTGTTTTAGTTTTTTTGAGTAGGCAAATTGAAGTAATAAATAGCCAAGAACTAACAGTTTAAAAAATAGAGGCATCAACATTGATAAGATGGCGGTAAGTATTAAACCAGAAATAGCAATTACTACCGCAGTTTTAATATCTAGTAATTCTGAAGCAATTGGTCGTCTTTTCTTAAAAGGGTGCTGTTTATCTGATTCAAAATCAATAATGTCATTTATATAGTAAATGCTCGATGTCAAAACACAGAAGATCAGAAAGGCATAAGTAACTGTTGCAAAGTAACTAGGACCATCAACTGGAACATAAAAGAAAAATCCTGAAAAAATCAGAGCAGCATAGAGAGCAAAGTTTTTTATCCATTGCTGAGGCCTTGCGGTTCTAAGAGCATTGTATAAAAAAGTATCTTGAATCATTAGTTATTTTCTTTCTGACTTTAGAGTAGTAAATTTTGCCCAAATTAAAAAACTAAATACAAGGAATAGAACTACGAGCATTGTAATCAATTTTCCGCTAGTATTCAAATATAGAGAGAGAATTCCTAGTAAAAAACTACTTAACCAATAAAAAATGGCTATTCTGCGTCTGCCCCACTTTAATACATCTAACATTTTATGGTGGAGATGTCCTCGATCACCCCAAAGAGGTGATTTTCCT
Organism: Candidatus Pacebacteria bacterium CG_4_10_14_3_um_filter_34_15; assembly: GCA_002783105.1. Classification (GTDB taxonomy): domain Bacteria; phylum Patescibacteriota; class Microgenomatia; order UBA1400; family PJMF01; genus VFLK01. Next base: position 9,508 of record PFJN01000040.1, read on the forward strand.
GCAATAATTCTTCTCATAATTGTGAAGATAGCGTCAGCGGTTGGAAGTCCCAAAACCATAAAAACTGTCGCAATTTTTGCTCCTGATAGAATTGCCAGAATTGATAAAAAATATCCTGCAAGTGAACCCGCGCCATAGCCAGGCAAAATTTTTTGAGGATACCAGTTCCAAACTAAAAGCCCCGCAAAGGTGCCAGAAACAATAAATGATAAAAATGCTGTATTAAATTGAGTTGGATCATCTAAAAATCTAGTCGAAAGTATGCCAATAAAAATTAAGGCAATACTTACAAAACCGGGCATTTGTCCATCAACTCCTTTTGACCAATTAACTATATTCATATTCCAAACAATGAAAACTAATGCAAAAATGTCTGCTAGTACCCAAATGCTTCTAGTTGATCCAAGAAAGTTAAAACTTATTTGAGGTTGATCTAAATGTATTACTCCGGGTCCAAAAGGGTTTGTAACGTAAGCAATGCCAATGCCTGAGCCAACTACTATAAGTGCAGCTACTAATCCAGCTATTAGTCTAAACACAGGGTGAATATCATAAATATCATCAAGAGTTCCGACCACTGTGAGCAAAAGCGCTCCAGAAAGTATTGCAATTAAATGATAATCAAATTTTAGAAAAATTGAGGTGGCAATCAATATTCCAAAAAAAATCACTAAGCCTCCGCCACGTGGGACAGCTTTGAAATGTGTTTTTTTTGCATGTTTAAATTCGTTTGGATTATCCAACCATTTATTTTTTTTATAAATTTTAATTACTAGCGGGGTAATTAAAAAGCTAGCTAAAAATGCAACTAAAAATTGAATCATAATTAAACTTTTTTAAATAGTTATCATTACTATTCTTAGTAATGATAAAAGAAAAATGATTTGCAAGAAAGCAGTGGTGAAAACAAACAGCTTCAACATCAACGAGGAGTATTTTTTCAAAACCTTAATTATTTGAAAATGTAAAAGATTCATCAGGAGAGAAATTGTTGGAAATAAAAATAAATATTCTTTTTGAACAATTTGGTCTTTTCTTTGTGCTAGTGAATAAAAAATTGGAAGTTCTGGTTGAGCAATGAAATAATAGATAGTGCTGACAAGCGCAATAACAAACATTGCAATCCAAGAAACTAATACAGATTTCTTTATTGATTTTGGAACTACGGGGATATTTTTTAAACTAGTTGGAGAAGCTGTCATTATTTTTCTTCCATAAGGTGAAATGATCAAATTGAGTCAGATTTGGATAATAGTTTTGATATAAAAATGATTTAAATTCTGAAAAAGGATGGTCTTCATTATCCATAACGACGATGAACATAGGTTGCTTTTTTACTACATCTCTAGCCGTTTCTCCAAAGGCATCAAAATCTTTAATATGAAAAGAGACAGTAAATCTTCCAGTTGGCTGAGTTTCGGAAAGTGCATAAAGCATTGGATTTGTGCCCCAAATAAATAAGTCTTTAAATCCTGATGATTTGATTATTTCGGCAGCTTTATAGTTATCAGTCATTAGATAATCAAATGTTTGTCGGTACTCTTCTTTGCTCATTTGGTTAGTAACTAATTTATACCAGTTTTTGTAGTACTTCACGGTAGGATAAGGAGAAAAGTTAAGTAATAACATAACAGCTACAGCGACTAAAATTAAGCCAGTTTGCGATGCGACATTTAAAATATTGATGACAGATGGTTTGGAAAGTTTTTTTAGGTATGCATACTTAGTTTTTACTATTAAGGTTAGTACGAGTGCAAATGGAGGAACTAATTGAATAAAATAATGAGGATATGGTCTATTTGATAGTAATGAAGCGAACAGAGCCAAACCAAACCAACTCATTATTAGTTGAGCCTTTGGTTTAAAAAACTTTTTTAATAAGGTCAGGAAAAGAATTAGTACAACTAATAGCAAAAATTTTCCTTGGAGGGTAAAAAGAAATTGCAATAATTGGCTAGTAAAAGGTAGTTGCCAACTTGCAGCGTATCTAAAGTTATACAGAAGTCCAAAATCTAGGTAGGCTTGACCTGATCCAATCGCAATGAAATAAAGAATCGAGGCTATAATTGGAATTGCGGTGCCAAATAAAATCAAACCTAGTTCTATTATCCTATTACCTAATGTTTTGAAACTCTTGCTAACCTGTTTAGCTGAGAAACTATTTGTAAAACTAAAAGAGCCGATACTCAGGAAAACCGCCAAATCAAGTACGGCTGGTACTTTTGTAAGAATTCCAAGTCCAAAGAAGATTCCAGCGACTATAAGGTAAATCGAATTTTTTAAAACTGTTTTTTTTGTGGTTTGGATTTTTAGTTCAGGATTAAGAAAATTTTTAAAATAGTTTGATTTTGACAATATTAAAGCTCCCCACATTACGAAACCCAAGACAAATAGTTCTCCATTGGGAATGTTGCCTTCTAGCCATGGAAGAGTAGTGAGGATGACAAATATAAAAGTTGCGAAGGTGGTTTGTTTGACCGATTTCAAGAGTTTCATCGCGAAGTAGTAAAAAGCAATCGTAGTAAGTAACATCCAGCCAATATTTAGAAGTCGAAAATTTAACTGAGTTTGGACTCTGGCTAAATAATAAATAAGCGGAGTTTTATGATCAATGATTTCTGAATATAATCTGGCTCCTTTATTTAAACTTTGCCCCAGTGTGAGATAAATTCCTTCATCACCGTACCAGTAAGGTTCAGATAAATTTGGAATTCTAAGTGCTAGCAAAAGAACGGAGAGTAAAAATAAAGGAGTTTGTTTATCTAATAACTTATCAATTTGGGATATTTTTGTTATAAAGTTTTTTAGTTTTATCACTGCTTCAGTATACGTTATCTTATATAAAAATACACTATATTTTTTCGGTAACTTTGTATTCAATATACTTACCAAACATCAATCTTGTGTGAGCATCAATTCCAGGTAAAGCTGAGAAGAAAAAGCCAATTATTGGTAAAAGCAAAAACTCAAACGGTTGCATGATATATGAAAAAATATTTCGTTTGTTTGGTCGCTCCGGTCTATTAATAGCATCTACTACAAAAATTACTAGCATAGAGACCAGTGATAGGGTTAAAAGTGTTGAAGTGACTTGTGGTAAAGTTTTGCCTAAAACTGTTCTGTCGAATGCGGGATTAAGCAATGGAGGTAAGAATGCTGAAATAGTCACGGCAAACCAGTTTACTGGCCATAAGAAGTGATCCTGAATAGTTTTAAAGACTCTGATGGTTTTATCCCAAAAAGGAATTTCTGTAGCTTGGACATACTGTTTGATAATGTAAGCATCGTCACTTACACCCCAAGCCCATCTGGCTAGCTGCTGATATAAATTATTGTAAGTTGCCCAAGCGCTGTGAGATTCTGCAGCATCGGAAAGAATTGGTAAAAATATCGGTCTGGCTTCAAAGTCACCTTTTTTTGCAAAGTATGATTTAAAGAAAAGTCTGTAGTCTTCAGGTATTACATTTGTATCCCAATAATCAATTTCTACAACATGTTTTAGTGACGTTGTGTATGTGGAAAAATTAATTAGTCTGTCTGAGCGCATAAGAATATACATTTGTGTCACTGAGAACATTGCTGATAACACTCTCACTGGAGCTGGAACTTTCCAAATATTATTATAGAAAACAATGGCGCCTTGCCAAATTTTATTATATGGTTTATCGACAGTTAAAAAATCTTGAGTAATTGCTGCAAAATAACTTGGATGGAAAACTGCGTCAGCATCTTCACTTGTAATAGTCACCAAGCTCAGATCAAAGCCTTGTTGATCAATTAAAAACTTTTTTGCTAGTTTTGCGCCCCAACAGGTGTTGGACGATTTCCCTTTTACTTCTCCAGCAATATCTGGGTGATAAGTGGTCCACAAATTTCCGAATACATTTTTAAATTTTTTTTGAAGCTCTTTGGACTTAATTTTGGCTTTTTCTCCATCTCGTTCTTCGAATGACAACATAACATGAATATTTTTTAAAGGATAATTTTGATTTTGAAGTGCTGTGAGTGTTCTTACAAGTGTAGTAAGAGGTTCTTTGTATGTTGGAATAATAATGACATGATGAATTTTATTCCATTTTTTTGGAAAATCTTTTTTAATGTCTGCAATCCAATCAAATTTACTCGCCGCTTTTATTTTTAAATGAGATGCAATAGCCAATACTGAAAGCAAAAGTGATTTGTATAGCCAGTAAATTGCAAAAGCTATAATGTAGTAAGCAACTATGTCGGGAATGATCAAAGATCCCCAGACAGGAAACAAAATCAGACTCCACGAAAAAAATCCAGGTAATATTTCCAGAGCCCGTTGTGTTTTGACAGGATGTCTCCTGAAATATGTTCTTATAAAGTTTCCCATAGCTCTTAATAGATTTTTTAATTTGGTTAATTTTATAAAAGCTCTCGTCGAAACAAGTTCGAAATGTTCGCTTTTATAAAATTAACCAAATTAAAATTAGTAACTAACTAGGTAAACTTTTTAAGAGCATACCTGTTTTAATAATTAATCAAATTTATTAAAAAATAAACAATTTGTATTATCAAGTATTATATCAAGATTTAAGCCCATATCTTGCTGTAAATAATCAGCGGTGGCTTTTATCATATATGGCTCGCAAAATTGATCTTTATCCTTAGTTGGATTTTGCATTGATTTTGGAACTAAATACGGCGCATCAGTTTCAAGCAGTAATCTATTTTTAGGGGTTATTTTGACAATTTCCCTTAAGTCTTGAGCAGTGTTATAGGTAATATTGCCTGCTATGCCGATGTAAGCTCCCAAAGCAATTGCTTCTTTAACATAGGCTAGCGGGCCTGATGCGCAGTGAAGGACAAATTTGGCTTCCTTGGGCGTTTCTATTTCACTAATTACTTTTTTTAAAATATTCAGGACATCAAAATATGCGTTATTTTCCAGGCGATCACTTTGGTCCCGAACATGAATTATTGCTACCAAATTATTTTGAAAAGCTAATTCCAGTTGTTTTTGAAATAACTTCTTTTGCATTTCAACAACTAAATTTCTTTTAAGACCTTTATTTTTCAGCCGGTAATAATCTAAACCAATTTCTCCAATAGCAACCAATTTGTTTTTGTTTTCAAGCTCACTTTCGCTACCAAGCGCAAAATTAGTCGTGAGTGCGTCATTTAATATTTCAGTAAGCTCATGCAAGTTATCATCAACATATTGATTAATTTCACCTTGAAAATATTTATCACCAACTAAAAGTTCTTTAATTGCATCGTTACAAATTTCAGGATGAAGTCCAATACTTGCGTAAATTCCTGAAAACTCGTCAGAAATTTCAAGCGCTTTTTTGCTTGTTATGAGGTCAGCGCCCACAGTGATAGTTTTTTCTATTCCATTTTCTTGAGCTTTTTTCCAATGAGCAGAAACATCATCAGAAATTGGTTTCATATTATAGTGACAGTGGGTATCGATTATCGCAGTCATACAGTCGCTTTCTGTGTGAAATCTTAGTTTTCTTTACTTCTCTAATCTAGGGAAAAGTGGATTTAAAGCTGAGATTTTTTCGCTAGTAAAATGAGCAATAATTTTTTTTGCGGTTTCAGGCATAAAAGGTTGAAGTTTAACAGCAATTTGGAGAATTACAGGTATAGCTACTGAAATAAGATACTGTTTTGCTTGATCGGTCTCCATTTTCCAAGGTTTATTTTCGCTAAGATTTTTGTCGAGCTGGTCAACTCCAAAGTCTTGATCCTTAATTCCTAGATCTTTTTCTACTGCGTTTAAAACTTTTTCATATGACCAGATATGTTCGAGACCCTTATCAAGATCGTAGTTCGTCATGTGTTCATGAAGTTTAGTTTCTTTTTGTCTTCCATCAAAAGAAAAGTATGTCAGTGGTTTTTTGTCAACGCTGGTATGAGGATTTTTCAGTTCTAGTTTTTCACACATTTTGGCAATTCTTGAACATAGATTCCCAAGTCCGTTGGATAAATCCGCAGTAAATGCGATATCAAATTTTTCCCATGAAACATCCATGTCAGTTCCAAAAGGGCCTAGCTTCATCAATAAATATCTGGTTCCATCGGTTCTGTATCGTTCTACCATTTCCTTTGGCGAAATTACGTTTCCTAGGGATTTGCTCATTTTTTGACCGTCAACGCTAATAAAACCGTTGATGAGTATTTGCTTACTGCTAGAAATTCTGGCTGAAATCAACATTGCCTGCCACATCGCAGCTTGTTGTCTAAGGTTGTCTTTTCCAGCAAGTTGGACAACTGGCCAAAACTTATTAAAATTTTCTATATCATTTGGCCAACCAAGAGTTGAAATGTAATTAACTAAGGCATCGAACCAAACATACATCACATGATCATTATCTCCAGGAACTGGTATGCCCCAAGGCATTTTGGTTTTCAGTCTTGAGATACTAAAGTCTTTTAAACCATTAGCTACAAATGATTTGATTTCTTTTAATTTACCCGCAGGTTTAACAAAATTTTCATCGGCATCATAAAGATTAAGTAAATCATCTTGATGTTTTGAAAATTTAAAAAAGTAATTTTCTTCTTCAATAATTTCTAAATTTTTATTTGGATGTAAAGGACATCTGCCATCGACTAGATCCGAAGCCTGTTTTTCTAGTTCGCAACCCACACAGTAGGTGGTTTTATACATTTTTTTATAAATATCGCCATTTTTTTTACATCTTTGCCAGAATTCTTGGGCTGCTGCTACATGATCGGTATCGGTGGTTCTTATAAAGTTACTAAAATTTAGGTTCAGCATTTGTTTTAGATCAGAAAATTTTTCAGCATAGAAATCAACATAGTCTTGAGGAGATTTTCCAGATTCTATTGCTTCTTGGTATATTTTTTGACCATGCTCATCAGTACCAGTATTAAAAACAACTTCTTTACCAATTAATTTTTGATATCGAGCAATCACATCAGCCGCCACAATTTCTAAGGCAAAACCAATATGTGGATCTGCATTCACGTAAGGTAAGGTGGTGGTTATATAGAAAGTATTAGACATTTGGAAACTATTGTACCAGACTAATCAGGTTGTTCCTACAGTTGGTGTAAGAATTTTGATATAGAATTAGGCTAAATTATGAAAGATATAGTAGATAAGTCAACAAGAATTGCTATTTTCAAAGGTAAAAAAGTTAGGAAAATTATTTCTCAGAATGAGTGGTGGTTTGTAATTGCTGATGTAGTATTCGCTTTAACAGATTCTATACAACCAGATGGATATATCAAAGACATGAGACGACGTGATCCAGAATTATCGAAAGGATGGGGGCAAATTGCCACCCTCCTTTCTGTAGAAACATCTGGAGGTAAACAAAAAGTAAATTGCGCTAACACCGAAGGCGTCTTTCGAATAATCCAATCTATCCCTTCTCCTAAAGCTGAGCCTTTTAAACGTTGGCTAGCAAAGGTGGGCTATGAGCGAGTTCAAGAGATAGAGGATCCAGAGTTAGCTACTAAAAGAACTAGGGCTTTATACAAAGCCAAAGGTTATCCTGATTCTTGGATAGAAAAACGAATGCGTGGAATTGAGGCGAGAGAGACTTTGACTGATGAGTGGTATAAAAGACAGGTCAAAGAAGGTAAAGAATATGCGATTTTAACTGCCGAAATTTCTAAAGCCACTTTTAATATGACTCCATCACAATATAAAAAATTTAAAGGTTTAAAAAGAGAAAATTTACGAGATCATATGGATGATCTAGAATTAATCTTTACTATGTTGGGTGAGGCTTCAACCACTGAAATTGCTAAAAATAAAGATGCTTTAGGTTTTGATCAAAACAAAATTACAGCTCGTAAAGGTGGTCAAGTTGCTGGTGGAGCCAGAAAGAAACTAGAACAAGAATCTGGTAAAAGAGTCTCAAAATCACAAAATTATCTGTTGGCGCAGAAAAAGAAATTAATGATGAGCAAAGAATGAGATTATTTTTCTAGCTAGCTCACCTGCCCAATCGTCAACCTCAAGCTTTTGAATGATTTTAGCCAGGACTTTGTCATTTTTAAAGTTGGCAGTCGAAGATATTGTCGCACTCGAAACATTTAAATTTTTTTGAATTTGTTCGTATGAGAGTCCCTTAGCCAAAAGCTTGATAATTGCAATTCTTTTACTTAATCCAAGAAACTCATTGTCTGATAAAAAAGATTCAAGAAATTCATGCATTTCGATGGGATTTTTTATGTCTGCTAAAAGTGTGGCAAAATTAGTTCTAATTTCGCGATCTTTTTTTTTGCTCAATTGAATTTGAGAACTTCTCATATATAACAAAAACTATCACAATAGGTATAAACCACCAATACTCAAAAATAAAATGTTGGAGTTTTAGGAAGAGCATTAAAGTAAGAAACAACGAAATATCAAAACCTTTTTTAGAGTTTAAAAAAATGTAACTTATGGAAAAAGCATTGGCTATAAAGAAGGGTACCAATAATCCCAAATAGGAATTGAAAACTGGAATATTAGCAATATCTTGAGGATAAACGTTACGAAGAATGTAATAAATTAGAATATAGAATGGAAGACTGAAAATTAATAAAGGGATGTATTTGAGATACTTTTTCGGTTTGGAAATATCGTTAAATTTAACATGCTTTTTTAGTAGAGCTTGTTTTAATTCTGGTTTTAATCTAGATTTTGCTGGCATTATTAATGAGTTGTGATAATCATAAATTATAAACGATTTACGATAATTTTTTTAAACAAATTCCAGTATACTAATCTCATGATATTTGAAGTTCTAATTTTAGTAGTAGTTGTGATTGGTTTTGGTTTAATTTATTTTTCAATGAAAAAAATCCTCGATGGCGTAGTTGACCAAGTTTTTGGTAAAAGTTCAGCTAAAATTGCCGAGCAATCTAGACAAATTTTGCAAGGAGATAAGGAAGCAATTAGAGTTGACCTTGATAATAAGCAACTGGTGATGGAAAAGTTGGTTGCTCAATTGCGCGAAGAAATGGGTATGCACCAGAGAGAAATTAGAAATGTTGAAAAAGATCGGCTTAGAGAGTTTGGAGAATTAGTCAAATCTTTAGACAACTATCGTGAACTGACTGGTGAACTTAAAGCTTCTACTGATACTTTGGCAAAAGTTCTTTCCAACAATCAACAAAGAGGTGAATGGGGCGAAAGAATAATTGAAGATTTAATGAACTCAAACGGTTTGATAGAAGGAATTCATTATGAGAAGCAGAAAAAAATGGGAGATACTGCTTTGAGACCAGATATATCAATTTTATTGCCAAATAAGAGAACGGTTTCTGTAGATGTGAAATTTCCATATTCAGAAATGCAAAAATTAAGCATGGCGGAAACAAAATCAGCTAAACTAGTTCATCTTAAACAGTTTGAGCAAGATTTGAAAATCAAAATCAATAAGGTTGCAGAGTATATTGATCCATCCCAAAACACTTTGGATTATGCGATTATGTTTGTTCCAAACGAAGCGGTCTTTTCTTTTATGAATCAGAATTTGGCTCATATTGTGGACATGGCTATGGGCAAAAGAGTGCTTATAGTATCACCGTTTACTTTTTTGATAGTTGCTCGAACAATTATGGAAAGCTATCGAAACTTTATGATTGGTGACAAACTTAAAGAGGTTGTCAAACATGTTGATGATTTTGTTTTTGAATGGGACAAATTTAAATTAGGATTTGATAAATATGGTCGTACTTTAGAAACACTTCAAAAAGATTATGAAGACATCACAGGAACGCGTGTGAGAGTGATGGAAAAGAAAATTTTAAATGTAAAAAGTTATAGCTCTGGTGCTTTATTGGAAAAATAGCTATTGATTTTATATTCTAAGTTGTTACACTGCATGTGGTGAAAAAAATCCTTATCTGTCATTTAGACGACAGGAATCACAAAAAAATAAAAGATCTCGCTAATTTATTCAGCGAATTTTCCCTAAACAAAAATCGCCTCTTAATCGAAATAAAATATCTTCAGAAACTTTCTATTTATAAAGTTATTCGGAAGTTTAATTTAGAAGAAAATAAATTGCTTCAAAAAATTCATGACGGTTTTGATCAAAACGAATTTAAAAAGTTTAAAAAAATTGAGAAAAAAACCAATCATGACATCAAAGCATTAGAGACATATCTTAGAAGAATATTAGTCAAAACTAGCTTAAAAGATGTCGAAAATTTTGTTCATTTTTGTTTAAGTTCTGAGGATATAAATAATATTGCTTATGGTTTAATGCTCAAAGAGAATCGAGAAAAATATTTTATTCCAAGGATAAATAAAATAATTGAAGAGTTAAAAAAACTTTCAAAAAAAAGTTTGAACTCACCAATGTTGAGTCTAACTCATGGTCAACCGGCTTCGCCGACGGTTTTTGGTAAAGAAGTCGCTGTTTTTATTTACAGGATTATGGATGAACTTAAAGTATTTTCTAAGTTACCGATTCAAGGAAAACTAAACGGAAGTGTGGGTAACTATAATTCTTTCATGCTAAATTTTCCAAGAACTAATTGGCAAAATTTTTCTCAAGAATTTATTTCTGATTTTGGTTTAGAACCAAATTTATATACAACTCAAATTCTACCTTATGACTCGTGGTCTAGATATTTTGATTCAGTTAAACGAATGAACAATATATTTTTGGGATTGGTGGTAGATTTTTGGTGGTATACAAGTTTTTTCTATTTAAAATTGCAAGTAATTGATGATGAAGTTGGGTCTTCAGCAATGCCACACAAAGTTAATCCAATCGATTTGGAAGCTGCTGAGGGTAATCTAGGGTATAGCAATAGCACTTTGGAATTTTTATCAAACAAACTTCAGAAAAGTAGAATGCAGAGAGATTTGTCTGATAGTACTGTTAGAAGAAATGTTGGCTTAACCCTATCGTACAGTTATTTTGCCTATGATAGTATTCTAAGGGCGTTAGGAAGACTAGAACCAAATTCAGAGGTTATGTCACAAAAATTAGATGAAAACTGGCAAGTTCTAGCTGAAGCAGTTCAGAATATTTTAAGAAAAGAAAATATCGAAGGGGATTATGATTTGGTTAAACAAATTAGTAGAGGTAAAACCTTTAATTCAGAAGAATTTATGGTTTTAATTAATAGCATGGATATTCCAGAAATAATTAAGGACAGACTAAGAGGGCTAACTCCAAATGAATATCTTGGGTTGGCTAAAGAAATTACACTAAGGATAATATGAAAAACTTAACAGTTGTTGTGGGTAGTCAGTGGGGTGACGAGGGCAAAGGAAAAATTGTAGACTATTTATCACCAAAATTTGATCTTTGTGTTCGTTTTAATGGTGGCAATAATGCAGGTCACACCGTTGTCGTTGATGGTGAAGCATTTAAACTCTCATTAATTCCTTCTGGAGTTTTGTATAATAAAACTTTGTGTTTGGCTCAAGGAGTGGTTATTGATCCCTTAGTTTTAATTAATGAGATAGAATTCTTTGAAAAAAGATTTAATAGAAAATTAAAACTAATGATCGATCCTAGAGCTCATATAGTTATGCCTTACCACAAGGCTTGGGATGCAGCCACAGAACACTGGCGTGGAGAAGGAAAAGTAGGCAGTTTGCATCTAGGTATTGGCTACACTTATTCAGACAGAACTAATCGTTTTGGTGTGCGCTTCGAAGATTTGATAGATAGCAAGAGGTTAGCAGAAGCTTTAAAAAATAATTATTCAATTAAAAAAGATATTATTACTAAAGCATATAAATGGAAAATGGATGTTAAAGAAAATGATATTTTAAAAGAGTATCTTAAATATGGGAAAAGATTATTACCTTATTTGGGTGATGTTTCTGAGCATGTAGCTGAGATAGTTGATAAAAATACCCTAAAGGGTACAAGTAAAAAAATTCTTTTTGAAGGGTCACAGGGTACATTTTTAGATATGGCCTTTGGAACTTATCCTTTTACAGTAGCTTGTCCAACTATTAGTAGTGCTGTTTTTCCATCTGTGGGTTTACCTGCGCAAGAAATTGAGGTGGTTGGCTTAGTAAAAGCATATACGACAAGAGTCGGTGGTGGCCCATTTAAAACAGAGCTATTAAATAAAACTGGAGAAAAAATTAGAGAAGTTGGCAGAGAATTTGGTACTGTTTCAAAAAGACCAAGAAGAGTTGGATGGCTTGATTTGCCAATGATTAGATATGCTCACAGAATTAATGGTTATTCAAATTTAGCTATAACAAAGGTAGATGTTTTAAGTGGAATAAAAAAACTTAAAGTTTGCACTTACTATCAACTTGGTGAAAAAAAACTAAAAGTTTTCCCGGGGTTACAAAATGATTTTATAAAGGTTAAACCAGTTTATAAAGAATTTGCTGGTTGGGAAGAAGATATTAGCCAAATTACAAACTACAAAGACTTACCAAAGAATTGCAAAATATATTTAGAATTTATTGAAGCCAATTTGAAAGTTCCGATTAAATATATTTCTGTTAGTCCAGAAAGAAAAGCGGTAATTTTAAAATGAACAATAAATTAATTAAGGAAAAACTATGAAAATTACTGACAAAATTCCCTTAGCGTTAACATATGATGACGTGTTACTAGTACCTCAAAGATCTAGAGTTGAGCACCGAGCAGATGCCGATACCTCTACTTTTCTGACCAAGAATTTGAAACTTAAAATTCCATTAATCAGTGCAAATATGGATTCTGTCACTGAGGCAAATATGGCAATTGCTATGGCAAGAGCCGGTGGCATCGGCATCATTCATCGATTTATGACAATATCAGATCAGGTAGTTCAAGTTGATAAAGTAAGTAGATATGAGAGTTTTTTAATTGAAAATCCATATTCGATTGCTCCCGACAAAGCAATTAGATTTGTACTTGAAAAAGGCAGAATTAATGACATTCATAGTTATTTAGTTGTTGATGAACATAATAAATTACTTGGTTTAATTACTAGAAGAGATATGATTTTTCAGACAGATTTGAGTAAAAAAGTTTCCTCATTGATGACTCCTGTGGAAAGATTAATAACCGTTATACCAGGCATTAGCCAAGACAAAATTAAGAAACTTTTTATCAAACATAAAATTGAAAAGTTACCAGTTGTGGACAAATTTGGTATCTTAAAAGGCTTAATTACAGCAAAATCAATTGAAAATCATGAACAAAATCCTCAAGCGTCTAAAGATTCCAATGGCAGATTGTTATGTGGTGCCTCAGTCGGTGTTGTTGGTGATTTTATGGAAAGAGCTGAGGCATTATTGAAATCTCACGCAAGTGTTCTCGTGGTTGATGTCGCTCATGGTCAGAATCAAGCTTCTCTTAACGCAATTAAAAAGATTAGAAATGCGTTTCCTGAAGCAAACATTATTGGTGGCAACGTAGCAACTGCAGCTGGAGTCAGGGATTTGGTTAAAGCTGGAGTAGATGCGGTCAAAGTTGGTATCGGTCCAGGAGGAATTTGTTCAACCAGAACTGTAACAGGTGTAGGTGTTCCTCAATTAAGTGCAATTATGGATTGTGTTGAAGCCGCAAAAGGTTCAAAAATTAAAATTATTGCCGATGGAGGTACTAATTATACCGGAGACATTGTCAAAGCTTTGGCAGCAGGTGCTTCAGCAGTTATGCTTGCAGGTTGGTTTGCTGGAACAGAAGAAAGTCCTGGATCTATTATTACCAGAAAAAATAAACGATATAAAATTCATCGTGGATCGGCATCTTTCATGTCTCAAGCTGATGCAAGTATTAGACAAGGAGCTAGCAAAAAACTTAACGCCATAGTTCCTGAAGGAGTTGAATCTTTGATGGAGTATAAAGGTACTGTTTCAGAAATTATTTATCAGTTAATGGGTAGTTTGAGATCGGGAATGAGTTATAACAATGCCTTGACTATTAAAGAATTACAGAAAAACGCTAAGTTCATTAGAATAACTTCTGCAGGTTTTAGAGAATCATTAATTCATAACGTTAACGAAATATAATAGACTTGTTGCAAAATAAAATTATTGTCTATTTCGCAACAAGTTTAATTTACAGGTATTTGTTGAAGAATTGAATATCACGTGCGATAACTTTGTTCCAATTTGGAACCATATTGTGGTCGGTGTTTTCATATTTGTAGAAAGTGAGATCAATAATCGCACTTGCAGTGCTTGGTTCTGCAGAATCAGTTATTTGAGATAATTCATTCGAACTAGCATTTTCTCCAACTGAGTTATAGTTTTCTAGGATTTCGCTTCTTCTAGAATTTTCTAGTTCAATTTTTTTGACAAACTCTTCACTCCAATAAATTAAAGCAGAATCGTCTGCATCACCATGCTGAATTTGGATTGGTCCTTGTAAAAGATCTAGATGTTGAGTTACTGAAAAGTCAAAAACATTATACTTTTCTTCAAACATGGAGATCCACTTCCTTTGTTCTTTGCCCTCATCTTCTAGCTCGTCACTAAAATAAAGTATTGAGTATGGAAATGGAGTGGTCACAGGTGCCCATAAGGTTGTAGGAATAGTTTCGTCCAAGACTTGGAGTGTGGTTAAAGCAATTTGACCGCCATTACTGTGTGCCCAAATACCAAGATCATCAATTTTTAGGTTACTACTAATAAGATTGGTTGGTGCTTCTTTAGTTTCAACAACAGCCGTAGGGACTCCATTTAATTCTAATGATTTTAGTAATTCAATAATAATAATTGGTTTTTCAAATCGTGCTTGCCATGTATCTGTTGGTTCAGGATCACTTTCTCCAAATCCAAAAAAATCAGGTGCGATAGTAATATAACCATTATTTGCTAACACGCCTGCGGCTGATTGAGTGCCCATCCCAGTCTTGTATATTTCTTTTGGAACATATCCTCTAATCATAATAATTGCTGAATGTTTTTGAGTTGGCGAAGTAGTAAATTTATCTGGAATATTAATTTGTCCAGTCATTTTTTTACCAAGTGTAGTGTACGAAAAAACATAAGAACTGTAAAGTTCTTCTTCAGAAATTAATTTTTCGAGTTTGATTTTACTTGTGAAATATTCTCTGTTACGAAGATTTGGAATAGAGTAGGTCAACAGTGGAAAACTAGTATTTTCTTGTAATGAAACAAAAGGACTTATTAATTCAGAATTTCCTGACGTAAAAAATTGATTAGTAAAAAATCCAATTCCAAAAGAAACTAAAATTATTAATATAATTAAAGAAGCAGTTTTAATTTTCATTAACTTCTAAGATATCAGATTACAACTTTATCGCCAAGTCTTCAAACACTTAATATAGATTAGTTTGATATAATAGAAATATGTTTAATACAAATAATATGATTAAAATTAAAAAACTGAGGTCGGGCGATATGATTTTTGAATTAACTCCGAATATCTCTCGAGGGGTAGCTAAAAGTTTAATCAAGAGCTTAGTCAAGTTTGTTTACAAGCTCTTTTCTCCAATATTTGGTTTTTTTGATCAGTTGGATGAACGAAGAAAATTAGTTATTAGCAGTGTTGGTCTTGGAATTGGATTGGGATTAAGTATTATTGTGACCCAGAGACCCGATGCTCTTCAAGCTTTTCCAGTTTTAGAATATGGAAAATTAACTGGAAGTGAGGTTAGTGTTATTAAGATTAATAAACTAAATATTTATGAAACGGTGAAATCTGGAAATTTGACAAATTTATATGATAACGTTCTTGAAGATGATCTTATTCATTTGGAAGGATCAGGATTTTTGGGTCAAAAAAATCCAGTGGTAATTGCAGACTTAGGTTCAAAAAATTTATTAAAGCAGATGGAAGCAATCAGTATCGGTGATGAAATTATTGTAATTGGCAAAAATAATGGAACTTATAAATATCGAGTGATTGAGATCAGAGAAATTGAAGCTCAGTATCTTACAAATGTGATCGATAAAGAAGAAAATTCGCTAATAATTTACAAGCCAGAAAATTTACTTAGGACTCGGTTATTCGTAGTTGTTGCTAAGCCTTACAATTGAAATTAAATCAAAGACGTTAGCTTTGATTTGTTGTTCTCATCAGGATTAATTTGCTTAAAAGGACAAACGTTGTCTGAATATGAGCAAAAGACGCAACATTCACCTTCTTTGGAAAAAATTTCAATTTCACATTGTTTATTTGCACATTTAAAAAAATGTTGTTTGGCTTGAGTAGGCATAATAACACTATGTTTTGTGCCACATTCTGGGCAAGTTAGGGTAGCACGATTATTAGTTTGCAGTAAAGTATCTTGCATGGATTTACTATATCATTATTCTCAATTATTATTCTCAATAGTTTTACAATAGAACGTTAGTTTCCCTTATATTTTGCTGCTTGTATATATTCGAATTTGCGAATATATTAAGTATTTGTTATAAATTTTATTATGTACAATCAAGTTTTTAAATTACAAGAAGAATTGCTAAAATCGCTGGCGCACTCAAGACGATTAGAAATTGTAAATTTACTCAGAGATTCAAGTATGAATGTTGGAGAAATTTATACGATGTTGGATTTGCCGCAGGCAAATGTCAGCCAACACCTGCAAATTTTAAGAGACGCTGGAGTAGTTGAAGCAAAAAAAACTGGAAAAACAGTGGTGTATTCAATTACAAATAGAAAATTTTTAAAGGCTTGCGACTTGATTAGAGAAATATTGTTGGAAAAACATTCTGAAGATGAGAGATCTGAAGAACTTTCTAGGCCAATAAAAAATTTAGTTCCTCTTGCCCTTAATTTAGTTTGCCAAATGAGGGTTTCTGTTAAGACAGCTGGTTTTACTCATGAATATAAAAACAAAAAATATTATTTTTGTGCATCGGGTTGTTTAGAAAAATTTAAAAAGGAGCCTGAACATTATGTTGAATAATAAAAAAACCACAGGTCAAAAAACAATTTCTTTTCATATTTCAGGTATGCATTGTGCAAGTTGTGCCTCAAATATTCAGAGAAAACTTTCAAAAACCGAAGGTGTTGTTGTTGCTAGTGTTAATTATGCCAATGAGCAAGCTACGCTTGATATAGATGAAAAATTATTTAATGGAGAAGTTGCTACTGAAGCTGTAGAGTCTTTGGGATACAAAGCTCATATAGGTGTTGAGGATACAACTGATCTAGCAGAAAAAGAAAGAAATGCTGAGATCGATAGTTTAAAAAAAAGATTGAGTGTTAGTGCTGTACTAACAGTTTTTTTGTTGATTGGTGCTATGGTTCCATTTTCACCAGAAATATTGAAAAACCCCTGGGTGATGTTTGTGCTTGCAACTCCAGTTCAATTCTGGGTTGGCAGAAATTATTATCGAAGCGCTTGGTCGGCTTTTTTAAATAAAACTACCAATATGGACACCCTTATAGTTTTAGGAACGTCTGTTGCTTACTTTTTTTCAGTAGCGGTAGTTTTATTTGGAAATTATTTTGAAAAAAATGGCGTTGAAACACATATGTACTTTGAAACTTCTGCGACAATTATAACCTTAATTTTATTAGGTAAATTTTTAGAGACTAGAGCAAAAGGTCAAACTTCGGCAGCTATAAAAAAATTAATTGGCTTACAAGCAAAAGTAGCGCATCTTGTGAGTGGGAAAACAACAAAAGATATCGAAATTTCTCAAGTTAAGGTGGGAGATGTTTTATTAGTGAAACCAGGAGAAAAAGTACCAGTTGATGGAGTAATAATATCGGGCAATAGTTATTTGGATGAAAGCATGGTGACTGGAGAAAGCTTACCGATTGAGAAATCAAAAGGACATAAAGTGATTGGATCAACATTGAATACTTCTGGAATCTTTGAAATGAGGACTGAGAAAATTGGCTCTGAAACAATGTTGGCTAACATAATTGAGTTGGTCAAGTCTGCTCAGGGTTCAAAGTCACCGATTCAAAAATTAGTTGATGTTGTATCTTCATATTTTGTGCCCGTAGTTATTGTTTTAGCTCTAGTTACCTTTGGTATCTGGTTTGTTTTTGGTCCGGAGCCAATTTTAATTAGATCGCTTGTTAGTATGATTTCTGTTTTAATCATTGCTTGTCCTTGTGCACTTGGACTAGCAACGCCTACTTCATTGATGGTCAGTGTTGGTAAGGGTGCAGAAAATGGCATTTTAATTAAAAATGCTGAAGCTCTGGAAGTTGCAAATAAAATCACCACAGTAATTTTTGATAAAACTGGAACTCTTACTAAGGGAAAACCAGAAGTTCAGAAACAAGCATTTATAACTTCTGGGACTCGAATAAATAGTTTGAGTGCGGTGGAAAAATCTTTTAATTGGAAACTTCCTAAGGGCATGAATTTCGAGGAATATTCAGAGTCATTAATGATGTCGATCGAAACAAAATCTCATCATCCCCTAGCTAATGCAGTGGTCAAGTATTTTGAAAATGGTAATCACAAAAATTTGACAGTTAAAAATTTTAAAGATATTCCGGGCAAAGGTATTAGTGCTCAGGTCGATGATAAGCAAGTTTTAGTAGGAAATAAAAAATTCTTAGTTGAAAATAAGGTAGTTTTATCGCTGGACTTAGAACCATTATCAGAAACTTGGCAAGAAACAGGGCACACAGTCACCTACTTTGCTGTCAATAATAAACATATTTTGTCATTAGGAATTGCTGATGCAGTTAAAGAAGGATCAAAAGAAGTAATTACAAAATTGACAGACCTTGATGTTAAATCAATCATGATGACCGGAGATAACAAAGGAACTGCGAAAGCTATCGCTAAGCAAGTGGGACTAGCCGATTATGTTGCAGAAGTTTTGCCTCAGGATAAAGAAAAAAAAGTTAGAGAATTACGAGCCCAAGGAGAGATAGTTGGCTTTATCGGTGATGGTATTAATGATGCTCCCGCTTTAGCGGCCGCTGATGTTGGTATTGCCATGGGCCAAGGAACAGATGTTGCAATTGAGTCAGCTGGAATAACTCTGCTTAGAAGTGAGATTTCATTAGTGCCACAAGCAATTAAGCTTTCCAAAGCTACCATGCTAAATATCAAACAAAACTTGGCATGGTCTTTCGGATATAATATAATTTTAATTCCAGTCGCGATGGGAGTTCTATATCCAATTTGGGGTATGCAATTAAATCCAATGCTAGCTTCTGTGGCAATGGCATTTTCAAGTTTATCGGTAGTATCAAATGCGTTAAGACTTAAAAAAGTAAAATTATAAATGGGGACTTCACTATGAACTTATGGGTAATATTTTTAACTGGTTTAACAACTGGAGGGTTGTCATGTCTAGCCGTTCAAGGAGGGCTGTTAACTAGCATAATTGCAAATCAAAAAGAGCAAGAGCATGACAAGCCTTCCAAAAACTTTTCACTAAAATCATTTGATGATTTAGATTGGATGCCAGCGGGAATGTTTTTATTAGCTAAATTAATAGCACATGTAATTTTAGGTTTTTTACTCGGATCTTTGGGATCAGTGCTTTCACTAAGTTTAAGTGTTAGACTGACTTTCCAAATATTTACTGCTCTTTTTATGTTTGCATCAGCCATGAACTTGTTAAATGTTCATCCAATTTTTAGATATCTAACATTTCAGCCACCCAAATTTATTCAAAAAATGGTGAGAAATTCAACCAAGAGTAAAGCATTATTTGCACCTGCCATATTAGGTTTACTGACAATTTTTGTTCCTTGTGGAATTACTCAAGCAATGGAAGTATTAGCAATTAGCATTGGCAGTCCAATTTCCGGAGCCTTAATTATGTTTGCATTTGTTCTGGGCACTTCTCCATTGTTTGCACTAATTGGAGTTGCGACAGCTAAACTATCAGAAGGCTGGCACGAGAAATTTATGAAGTTTGCTGCCTTAGCCTTAATTGGCATGACAATATACAGTCTGAATGGAGTGATGATTGTCACTGGATCACCAATAACACTTGATAAAATTACTAAGCCAGTTGCTTATTTCTTTTCTGATGAAAGATTTTCAAATGCTGGAACTGCAATGGTAATAACAGATGGTGTTCAAAAAGTAACAATTGAGGCTCTGAGTAATGGCTATTCACCAAATAGAGTCACTGTAAGCGTTGATGTTCCAGTTGAACTGACTATTACTACCAAAGAAACTTATTCATGTGCCTCTGCATTTATATTTAGAGAGTTTGGGATTTCAACCTTTTTGAAACCCACTGATTCGCAAACCTTCACATTTACTCCAACAAAAAAGGGTAAGTTTACTTATTCTTGTTCGATGGGCATGTATACTGGAGTTATGGAAGTAATTTAAAAGAAATTTGAACCGAAAGGAATTATGTTTAATTTTTTGAAGAATAAAAACGCTGTAGAAAAGTCATCAAAAGGAACCTTATTAACCTTAAAAATAGATGGCATGCATTGCAGTAGTTGTAGTATGAACATAGATGGAGACCTAGAAGTTTTAGATGGAGTGATCTCAGCAACAACAAGCTATAAAAAACAAGAATCTAAAATTGAGTATGATGGTTCGAAGGTTGATGAAGCACAAATTAGAAAAGTGATTGAAAATTTGGGATATAAGGTTAGTTGAGGTATAATATCGAGATATTTATATATTTTTAGTTTATGCAGCCTCATACCGGTGCGACCTTCGCAGCTCTCGTATATTTAACTCCAAGTATTCTTAGGGATCCTTTAAGCTTTGGTGGTCAGATTTTCAATATTAGAACGACCATATATTCCAGTAATGGGACTCACTTATATAATAAGTACCATCTTATTGAAACAATCAGAAACAATATTGTTCCAAAGGAGTTGGAGTTTAAGGCAGGTAAAGATTACGCTTGTTATATGAAGGTAAGATATGACTCAAAATTTGAAAAATTTGAGTTTATTAAACATACGCATACAACTATCGATGAAGAATTTGTAATTTATATTGATGGTAGCCTGAATGTAACGGAAAAATTTTCCGGAAAGTATGTTTCAGAGACTTACATAGATCATAAAATTAAGGGTAGAAGATTTAACGACAAAAGAATCGAGTTCCAAGATACTTTTAAACTTGATAAATATTCTAATTCAGAGACAGTTTTAAAATACGTAATGGAGATATTGTAGATTCTTTAGATATAGTTTGATATACTATCAGCTATATGAATCAAGTGGCATCAGCAATTCAAGAAAAAGAAAATAATCCAAGAAACTCAAAATTAAGAGATTTAACTAGGGTTCCTGTGTCAAAAACTGTTGAGTTTCTAGACACTGCTTTTCCTTGGCTTACTCCAAATCAAATTACAGCACTTGGAACTATTGGAGTTTTGGGTTTGGCTATTTATACTGCTGCCTTAGAAAGAAAAGGAGAAATTGACGCTAAAACTTCGGCAAAACTTTTAGCAACTTTCTTAGCTTTATCAATTTCGGATGCTTTGGACGGCAGTTTGGCTAGACTAAAAAAGGCAAAAGGTGAAGAGCATGATTCAGAAAAAGGACAATTAATTGATACCTTATCAGATAGATTGCAAGAAGCATTTATGGCTTGGCTTTCTATGTATCGCGCTAATGAAAATGGTGACAAGCTGGCAATGTCTGCGGCCTTAGTAAGCGCTCTGACTAATCCATTAAGTAGTTTTTTTAGGTCGTGGGCTGAAGCAGAAGGCGTAACAGTTCCAGAAAGTGGAAAAGGTATCTTTGACGTTTTTGGAACTAGAGTTGGCAAAGCAATAGCGGCCTCAGTCAAGTTTATGCCAGTTAAAAAAATTGGTGGTGTATCAATTCAGGCGGGCGTAGACATGATGGTTGCAGCAGTTACGTTAAAAGTTGCAGTCAGCAGATTCAAGGTAGTTATACAGGCAAGACAAGATCAAAAAGAAGCTGATGCTTTGGCATTGGTTGATGTTGAGGAGGCAGATATTGTTTCTTTGGAGGCTCAGCCCGAGCTAAATGATGAGGAAAAAGCGGAAGCAGAAGCAAAAAGAAAAAAAATGATGATTGATGGCAAAATTAGAAGATTATGGCTTGGCGGAACGATGATAATAACAAGTGCGATGACTTTGGCAATTTATAATTATTTAAAGAATCAACACAAAAATAAGTAGTTTTTAGCTTAATTCAAGCAATATTCTTAATCTATGCTATAATAAACATGGTTTTGAACAGTATCGATTAAAGGGCGTGAGTCCCATCTTATTTTCACAAATAGGTTGTCGGTGTTCTTAACTGAGTAATAAAGCTCAGATTTCTGAGCACAAGTATACGCTCGTTTACGAGCATGATAAGGAGTTGCATGCAAGATGCACCAGAAGCTAATCCAAAGAAACTTTTCGTTGGAAGCATTTCGTTTAACACAACGGAAGAAACATTAGTAAGTCTCTTTTCCCAACACGGAACTGTAGTTGACGCAGCACTAATTGTCGATCGCATGAGCGGTCGTTCAAAAGGTATTGCTTTCATTACATTCGAAACTGAGGAAGAAGCAAAAGCTGCTATAGAAGCACTTAATGGTTACGAATTAGACGGAAGAGCACTCGTTGTTAATGTCGCTCGCCCAAGAGTTCCAAGAGATAATTCTCGCGGATACGACAATCGTGGTGGAGACAACAACAGAGGTGGCGGAAGCCGTTATTA
>PFJN01000009.1 GCA_002783105.1 Candidatus Pacebacteria bacterium CG_4_10_14_3_um_filter_34_15
TGTTATTATTAAATCAGAAGTATTTACTGTCCCGTACTTATGCAGCAACATCCTATCCCTCAGGATATCACCGGCTATAGATTCCACATTGTTGGAAGCATGACCCTAAAACAATTTGGGGAAGTCTTTGTCAGCGTTGTTATTGCCGTAATACTTTACAACACCAACCTTTTGGCAATTGTTAAGTGGCCACTAATCATATTAACAATAATACTGGGCGTAGTTGCTGCTTTTGTTCCAATTCAAGAAAAACCGCTGACTCATTGGGTGGGCACATTTATTAAAGTAATGTACAAGCCAACTAAATTTTTCTGGAGACGGGAATCAAATATTCCAGAGTACTTTTTATTTCAAAGTCAGTTAACCACGATAATCCAAGAGCCAGAGATAGATTTAACTCCCGCCAAGCGTCAAAGAATTAAGGAATATTTAGGATCGGTTCCAGAAACAAGTTCTTTCTCTACTGATCTTTCTCAAGAAGAAAAGTCCAGAATAAAGGATATTCTCACTAGCTTTGAAACTGTGAAAACCACCACTAAAATAACCGCAGTCAGTAAAACTAATAAGGAAAAACCCAAACTTGAAATCAGAATAAGAAGCATGAGGGCTCCTAAAAAAAATGATAGCGTTGAAAATCTGGCAATGGATGAGGATTTTTTGGAACCAGCTTCAATGTTTGAAATCAAACAAGAAGTTGCGAAAGCCACAGATAGTTTTAAAAAATCAGCTCTTCCAAGTGATCAAGTAGCCCAAAATATTGAAATACCAGAAGAAAGCTCTATTAAATTAACTTCAGAAGAAGAAGCAAAGGAAATGGAACTTGTAGGCGCTTCCTCATCTGACCCTAGTGAAAAAACATTTATCAAAGATCAAGTACCTTTAAATACCAACCTCAACGTTACGAAAGATGTTAGCTTTAACTCAAGTCTACCATTTCCAATCAAACCCTCACAACCCAACAAACTCGTTGGTATGGTTTTGAGCAAAGGTAACGATCTGTTGTCAGACTCAATTGTAGAAGTCCAAACCCTAGAAGGAGGTATCGAAAGAGCAGTTAAAGCCAACGCGCTGGGACAATTTTTTATATCAACCCCCCTCAACGTAGGAGAATATAATATTGTCGTAGAAAAAGAAGGCTATGTTTTTCAGCCAATGCACATTGAAATAGACGGCTCAATTATTCAACCAATAGAAATTCGAAGTGAAAATTAGAAGTAAAAACTAGAATTAAATCATAAAAAGAGATAAACTATACAGAATGCCCAGCACAACAATTGATTCCACCACGCAACAGTTCCTAGATATTTTTGACATAACAAACAACTTTGTGATTATGAAAGACGGTACCACGTCAATAATTATCGCCGTTGATGCAATGAATTTTGGTCTTTTGGCTGAAGAAGAACAAGATAGTATTATGTACGCCTACGCCGGTCTTTTAAATTCCATTAATTATCCAATTCAAATATTAATCAGATCTCAAACAAAAGATGTTACTAGTTATTTACAGCTTCTTAAAGATCGAGAAGCCGAAACCTTAGATAGAAGTAAACAAAAAAGAATCCAAAGATATAGAGAGTTTGTGGGTGACCTGATTCGCGAAAGAAATGTTTTGGATAAAAAATTCTTTGTGGTGATTCCTGCCGCACCGGTTGAACTGGGTATTTTAGCAGCCTCTAGTATTTTGCCCGGAAAAGGCACAATGAATATAACCTCGATCGATCGAAATATTATAATTGAAAAAGCTAAAAATCTTTTAGAGCCGAGAAGAGACCACTTGATTGCACAGTTTGCCAGAATTGGGCTTTATTCTAGACAGCTAGAAACTCAAGAAATCATTCAGCTTTTTTATCTAAGCTATAATCCCGAAGCACAAGAGGGACAACAAATTGCGGATAGCAGCAGTTACACAACTCCTCTAGTGGGTGCGCAAATTGAGGGAAGCGACATGAATGGAGCTCAACCAACTACAAAACAAGATCAAATAACTGCTCAGCCTAACATCGTTCAAACTGAAAATCCTCAAAATATCGGAGAAGCTCAAGAATAATGCTAAACATCCTTAACTCACTACCATTTTTTAAAAAGAAAGAGAATCCTGCGACTAAGACTGGAATTGTGCCGAGTCAAGAACAAAAAGATTTAGAAAGGCTACAAGAATTTTCAAGAGGTCTAGTCACTATCCAAGACATCATCGCTCCTGAGGCTATTGAGGTTGATTTCACTTTTCAAAAAATTAACTCTACATATACTAGAACCATCTTTATTGCCGGATACCCAAGATCGGTTCCAGCAAACTGGCTCTCGCCATTAATTAATTATCCACATCAGATGAGTGTTGCTATGTTTATTTATCCAGTTGATTCTAGAGAAATTCTTGACAACTTAAAAAGGAAAATAACCGAGATGGAGGCTGAAATTCAGTCTGACTTAAGATCTGGAAAAATTAGCAATATTAATACTGAAATTAAACTAGAAGACGCTAGATTTATTAGAGAAGAACTCGCTAAGGGATCAGAGAGATTTTTTCAATTTGGGTTGTACGTAACAATTCAAACAGCGACCAAAGAAGAACTTGATAAAATCACCAAAAGTATCCAGTCGGCATTGGGCTCGCTTTTAATTGTTTCAAAAAAAGCTACTCTTCAAATGGATGAGGGTTTCAAAACCACCCTTCCAATGGGAACTGACAAACTAAAAGTTACTAGAAACATGGACACTACTTCCCTAGCAACCACTTTTCCATTTACATCTAGTGAACTTACTATGGAAACAGGAATTATCTATGGAATTAACGAACACAATGACTCGCTTGTCATTTTTGATAGATTTAAAATGGAAAATGCCAACATGGTGATTTTTGCAAAATCAGGTGCAGGAAAATCATATACTGTTAAATTGGAAATTTTACGTCAATTAATGTTTGGTACAGAGGTGCTAGTTCTAGATCCAGAACATGAGTATGAAGACCTGTCTCAGGCTGCTGGCGGAGAATATATTAACTTTACTTTTGGATCTAAAACCAAATTAAATCCTTTTGACCTCTCAAATCTTTATGAAGAGGGAGAAAATGAATTAGGACAAAAGATTATTTCACTGCACGGTTTGTTAAAAGTCATGTTGGGCGACATGACTCCTCAACAAGATGCCTTATTAGACAGAGCTTTGGTCGCTGCATACAAAGCCAAGGGAATCACTCCTGATCCAGCTACTCAAACTAACGAACCTCCGTTAATGGAAGATGTCTATAAAGCTTTGATTGGTATGGAATCTTCAGACGCCGATGACATATCTGCGAGATTAGAAAAATACATTGTTGGGTCGTTTAGAGGTATCTTTGACCAAAAATCTAACTTTGATATTAAAAACCAATTAACCATTTTTTCAGTTAAAGAAATGGAGGAATCTATCCGCCCAGTTGCCATGTACGTTATTCTAGATTTTATCTGGACTAGGGTTAAAAAAGATCTTAAGAAAAGAATTCTTGTTGTTGACGAGGCTTGGTATTTTATGAAGAGCTCAGATTCTGCTTCGTTTTTACATTCTATGGTCAAAAGAGCTAGAAAGTATTATCTCGGTGTTACAACAATTACCCAAGATGTTGAGGACTTTTTACACAATGACTACGGAAGAGCAATTGTTACAAATGCTTCTATTCAATTTTTAATGAAACAATCAACTGCATCTATTCCAATTCTTGCTGAAACATTTTATTTATCTCAGGGAGAAAGGCAACTTCTAGTCTCTTCTGATATTGGAGAAGGAATTTTCTTTGCCGGGCAAAACCATGTTGCTTTAAGAGTGGTTGCTTCTGATGAAGAACACCAAGTCATTACAACTAATCCTGAAGAACTGGCCAAAAGAAAAGAACTCAAGATTTCCAACATGCCTGGAAGTAATTCTGTCCTCAGACAAGAAACTGTCGTCGCTAACGAATCTGAAACTGAGGAAGAAAAAAAGAAAAAAGAGGAGATTATGAAACAGTTTGAAGAAGCGGATACAAGAGAAAATAAACAAAGTGACGATAAAAAAGAAATGAAAACTTCGAACTCCCTATATTCAATAGATACCTACTCTCCGCCATCCACTTGATCTACTCTCCAACAGATCGGTCTTTTTCTCCTCTTGTTAATTGTGGATAACTTTGTGTATAAATAGATTTGTTCAAATAATATATTTTCTGCCCAAGAAGTTTTAACGTAAAAATACTATGCAAATTGGTAACGTGCCATCTAGTGAAGTCAAACATATTTGGGATCAAGCTTGTGCTCAACTTCAGATTCAATTATCTCCAGCTGTTTATAATACCTGGATTGTATCCAACCCCGTTTCAACTTTGGATTATCTCGAAGATAACAAATGCTTAGCAACAATAACTAGTCCAACAGCCTTTCATTCAACCAACCTCAAAAAAAACCTTCACCTTCAAATAAAACAGTCGCTAGATAAAGCCACTGGAAAAATCTGCGAAATACAATATGTTATCGGCTCTGTCTCATTTTCTCCAACATCAAATAAATCGGGCAGATCTCAGCAATCCGGATTTTCCACCGTGGGAAAAACAATTAGACCCGAATTAAATCAAAACAATCATGGAACCGGCAAGTCGTCAGACTCGTTTTTTGCAGAGTCTCAAAACCTCTCTAGCTCTTCTGGCTTTAATACTCAATCTCCAAGAGTTGAAGATTTATTTTCGGAAAGCATCCTAACTTCTGCTTCGGAAGACAGAACTGCTGCGCTTGTTCGGGCCATAGGTCTTAGAAAAGATTACACTTTTGAAACATTTGCTGTATCAACAACAAACGAAATGGCTCACGCAGCTGCGACAGCGGTCTCAAACAGGCCGGGAACCGCTTATAATCCCCTATTCCTTTACGGAGGAGTTGGGGTTGGAAAAACTCATTTAATGCATGCTATTGGCAGCAATATTATTAAAAATGATCCAAATAAAAAAATTATTTATTGTACTGGAGAAGAATTTACCAATGAAATTGTGCAATCAATTCAAAAAAAGAATACAAGTCTTTTCAAATCTAAATTTAGAAATGCAGACGTTCTATTGATCGATGACGTTCAATTTATCGCCGGCAAAAATGCTGTTCAAGAAGAATTTTTTCATACGTTTAACGCCTTAAGCAAGCAGCAGGGTCAAATTGTATTAACCTCAGACAGGCCACCTCATGAAATGAACCTCTTAGAAGATAGATTAAGATCTAGGTTCGAGGCTGGATTAATGATAGATATTCAAGTTCCATCATTTGAATTAAGAACGGCAATTCTCCTGGTCAAATCCAAAGCCGCAGGACTTTCAATCCCAATCGATATTGCCAAAACGATTGCCTCAAGAGTGGAAAGTGCTAGAAAAATTGAAGGAGTTATTACAAGCATTAGATCCGAGGTCGAGTTAAAAGGAAAATTTATTAGTGAGGAATTAATTAATTCTCTTTTAGATACAGAAATAGTCGAAAAAAGACCAAGTATTAATACTTCTCCCTCAGAAATTATCAAGACCGTTGCAAACCATTACAGATTAAAACAGACTGCTCTGAAGGGAAAAAGAAGGGTTAAATCTCTAGTAGTGGCGCGCCACATAGCTATGTACTTATTAAAAAATGAATTAAATCTTCCGTTGGCGGAAATTGGTAGATGGTTCTCTGGTAGAGACCATACTAGCGTATTGCATGCTGTGCGAAAAGTTGAGAAAGACTTGAAAACAAATGATTTAATTATGCGCGACATATCAGCTCTTAGAACGACACTTTCTTTGACTTCACGCTGAGTTATCAACAATTGTGAATAATTGTGTGTATAAACAGTGTATAGATATGTGAATTAATGTGAATTAAAAATCGGCTTTGTTAATAACCGGAAATTGTTAATAACTAACACACATAAATTCACGTCAGTTATTAACATTGATAATACTGAGGATTACACATAGAATTCACAGTACATAACTAGATCTATTAATGTGTTTTCTCCACATTTTTGGTCTGCTCTACTACTAAAACTACTAAATATTAATATAATAAATACTTAAGAAGAAAACATAAAATGAAATTAAAGGTATTACAGGAAAATTTAAATAAGTCTTTAAATAATCTTCAAAAGGCTATTCCTAGTAGACCTCAGCTTCCAATTTTGTCTTCAATATTTATTGAAGCAAAAAAAGATGGATGCACTGTTTCTGCAACAGATTTATATTTTGGGGTTAAATCAAATGTTCAAACAGATGTCGAAATAGAAGGGGTAGTTGTAGTCCCTGGAAAACAATTCAAAGAAATTATTTCTTCTTTAAGTCCAGGAGTTCTAACATTAGAATTTTCAGAAGGCAGTCTTAAAATTCTCTCTGAAAAGACTAAGACTTCTTTATCCTGTCAATCTAGTGATGAATATCCTCCTTTTCCTCAAGTTGAGGGGGAAGAATATGAAATTTCAGCGGAACACTTAGAAAAAATAGAAAAATATATTTCTTTTAGCGCTTCTACAGACTTAGCAAGACCAGTTTTGACTGCAGTTCTATTTAAATTTTCGCAAAGAGGCTTTGAGGTGATAAGTACTGACGGTTTCAGGCTCTCGGTATTGCTTTTAGATGGCTCTAAAAAATACAAAGAAGAAAGATCATTCTTAATTCCAGCAAAGTCTTTATCTGAAGTTTATAGAATAATGGCAAAACTCGAATCGACAGTGGTTAAATTTAAAATTTCCCAAAAACTTAAACAAATATTTTTTTCAATAAATGGTGTTCTTGTTTTTGTTAGATTAATTGATGGCAACTACCCTCCTTATGAAAAAATTATCCCTTCAGAATTTAACACTGAAATAGTTTTTGATTCAGAAGAACTAATGGATAATTTGAAAAGAGCAATGATTTTTTCTAGAGAATCCTCTAATATTGTAAGGTTTATTATTGGAGAAAAAAATGTAGAAATCAAATCATCGTCTCCAAATTTTGGAAATTATAAAGGCACATTGAACAACGTACAAATTAAAGGTCCTTCTGGAGAGATTGCGTTTAATATTAAATATTTGATAGACTATTTATCAGCTATAAAATCTTCAGAACAATGGTTTGGAATGAACGAGAGTTTGAAGCCGGCAATGTTTAAACCAGAAGCAAATAGCACTTATAGCTATATAATTATGCCTTTCAAGGTGAATAATTAAATTCTTCTGATATAATATCAACCTTATGCAAAGAACATGGAACCCAAAAAAATATAAAAGAATGAAAAAGCATGGTTTTCTAAAGAGACTTCAAAGTCTTGGTGGAATTAAAATGCTCAAGAGACGTAGAGCTAAAGGAAGAAAAACCTTAGCCGTTCAAAAAAAGAAATAAGGCTTTAACATGCTGTCCAAGCAGTTCAAACTTGATTTGAGGAGTGATAAAAACTTCTTTTATAACTGTAAAAAAAAACATTTGCAAGAATTTAGTGTTTTTTATAAAAAACACACTAAAGACGGCTTAAAAATTGCTATTATTGTTCCAAAAAAGACTGTTAAATTAGCAACTGACAGAAATAGAATTAAAAGGATTTTTTATTCAGTGATAGAAAAATTACCAGAAGGAATTAAGAACAAAAATATTAATGTCGTCATTGTCGTAAACAAAGCAGACATAAAAGAAAAAGATTTGAATTTAATAAAAACAATTGAAGGTAGCTTAGTTGAAATTACAGTATAAAATACTTCTAGCAACTTACCAATTTTTTCGCACAGTAAGGTATAATCTCCTAAGAAGTGCGTTCGGAATTGTTGTTCATTGCAAACACTCTCCAACTTGTGGAACTTACGCTTTTAAACAAATTAAAGAAAAAGGTATATTGATTGGTGGTATTAAGGGATTAAAGAGAATTTTATCCTGTTGGTAAAAAAATAATAATTTATTAGATAAGGAAATATGAGTTTTTTTTCAGAAATATTTAACAATTTTTTAGTATTTTTAGTAGGGGTAACTGGAAGCCTGGGTTATTCAATTATTATTTTTACTTTTTTGATTAGAAGCGCACTTTTACCACTTACTCTTCCCTCTCTTAGATCTAGTGAAAAAATGAGAAAGCTTCAACCAAAGATCAAAGATCTTCAGAAAAAACACGGCAAAGACAAGCAAAGTTTGCAAAAGGCTCAGATGGAACTTTATAAAAAATATAACGTTAATCCTCTAGCTGGTTGTATTCCTCAATTAGCTCAGTTGGGCATATTAATCATTCTGTACAAAGTCTTGATTGATTTTTTGAATTCACCCACTATTAATGGAATTATTGTTAATCCGTCTTTCTTTTGGTTAGACTTGAGCGTTCCAGATTCAAAATATATCTTGCCTGTCCTCGCAGCTCTAACGCAACTTGTTTTGTCGTTGATGATTTCTCCGGGAGCCGAGACTAGAGATGTTGTTTCTAACACAAACAAAAGCAAAAAAATTCAATTAGAAAACAAAAAAGAAGAAGGAACGGCTGACATGGCTCAATCCATGCAACAGCAAATGATGTTTCTAATGCCGATAATGACAGGATTTATAGCACTTAAGTTTCCTTCGGGCTTGGCATTATATTGGGTAGCAACAACGGTGTTTAGTATTGGACAACAGCTATATATATCTGGACCAGGTGGATTAGTAATTTATTATAAAAGAGCATTAAATTTTATTTCTAGAAAGTAATTATGGAATTAAATACATTTTTAACACAACTTTGTGAACACTGTGGACTATCCGAAGACCAAGTCAAGATTAAACTCGTAGAGAATGACGAAAAGGTAGAGATCAAACTAGACGTTCCCGAGGGAGACTCTGGAATTTTTATTGGTTATCACGGAGATTCTATCGATTCTATTCAAAGAATTCTGAGAGTAATTTTTCAAGATGAGTTTGAAGGAAAAAGAGTCGTCCTAAACATCAATGGTTATAGAGAAAAAAGAGAAAAAAGACTAAAAGACCTAACATACTCAGCAGCAAATAGCGTGCTTGAGACTAAAGAAGAATATGCTTTTAATTCATTCTTACCCGCTCATGAGAGATATATTATTCACTCTGCCCTCGCAGAGGACAAAGATTTTTCATCATTAGAAAGCGTATCCGAAGGCGTTGGTAGAAACAGAAAACTAGTTATTCGCTTAAAGAATTTGAAGAAATAGGCAAGTTTTAAATATGGGAATTTTAAGAATCCTTACTGACGGTGGCTCAAGAGGAAATCCAGGAAATGCTGCAATTGGAGTTGTGGTTTTTAAGGTTCTTGCGGAAACTTCTTTCGATGATACTAAAAAAGCCAAAGTTGTTTATGAACATTCTGGTTTTATAGGAACGGCGACCAATAATGAGGCGGAATACAAAGCTCTTCTAAAGGCTTTAGAATGGTTGTCTGGAAATCTCACGGACATAGAAAAGGTAGAAATTTATTTAGATTCCAAGTTAGTTGTTGAGCAAATTAATAAAAACTGGAAAATTAAAGACGCTAGAATGAGTAAGTTTGCCAACGATGCTTGGAAAATTTTAGAAGGTATTGACGTAAATGTTAATTTTTTTCACATCAAAAGAGAAAAAAACTCAGAAGCAGATGCTTTGGTAAACCAGGCATTGGATGCTTGCCAATCATAAATAAATTTGCTTTTTTATAAACTCCTCTTTAATAAGACTCCTTAATTTTCTACAATTGACTGAATGTCACAATTAGAAACTCACTTACTAGCTGAGGATCCTTCCATTGTCCTGATTGGTAATAATACGATTCTTCGATCTCAAATTATAAAAATGTTGCAAGATCAAAACTTGCGAGTTATTGTTGCAGATATAGAAGAAATTCTTGAGGGAAAAATAAATTTTAGTATTTTTAATAACGCCTACAAAGTAATTTGGTTGCACGAAAATAATGAGGATATATCTGATAACTATTTAGGGATTTTGAGCATTGTTAGAGAAATAAAAGTTCCAGTTGTTATAGTCGCAAATCTTGTTTCAAATTTAAATGATTGTAGCAGTGACTTGCTTGGCGGGTGGAAAGAAAGATCTCAAAAACAAACTCAGTTTATTGTTGATTGTAATTATCACCTACCTAAGGCAAGTTTTATTTTTGGTCAAGATGTAATTTCGAAGAACGAGCTTGGTACTAGTTTGGAGTTTGTTGTCCAAAATATTCAAAAAGGAATAATTGTTAACCCAAATATAACTTTAGCTATTATTGACTCGGGACTTTTTACGGATAGTCTAAAAGAATATATCTTTAAACCTGGTAAGCAAAATAGTATTCTTATCAGGGGGGAAAACACCGACTCTAGCTTGGTAATTAATCTTCTCAAAAAACTTTATGATTCGTATCACAATGTCAATTTAGAGATTATCAATGATCTTGTAAAGACAAATAGTCTAATCCCCTTCTCTGTTAAGGAAAAAGTCATTCATTCCGATTTAAAAATTATGGTTGCGAGGATTGTTAAAAGCCTTAATCATCCTCTAGAACTTGAAAAGTTGGATTCTATTGAGAAGCCAGATGAAAGTTTAAAGAATGAGGCTTTAATTGGGCTAAAAACTGAAGAAAAAATATTAGTTTCAACGCCCGCGAGAGCGTCAATAATAGCGGGAGTGTCGAATCTTGAGAGAATATCGAACCCCGAGAGAACGTTCGCTTTTAGCGAAACACCTGCTTCTAGCAAGACCCCTGTTTCTAATAAAACCCCTGCGCCTCCAAAAATAGACGTGGACAATGAGATACAAAGAATATTTCATACGACAAGAACAGAAACAAAAGTTGATAGAATTAGAAAAATTGCAAAAAATACTAAAAAAATTACAAAGAGATCTGGGAGAAAAAAGATTTTCTTTATTGGTGGAATTGGAGCTGCTGGCGCAGCAATTGGAATAATTTTTTTAGCCTTAATTTTTTATATTTCTCAATCAGTTTTAAGAAAAGAATTAATAGCCTTTGTTTCTAGAGGAATAGTTGATCAAAATACGGTTTTTATTGAAGACGAGGGTCTTAAAAGAATAACGAGCTTTGTGGGCCTACAGGCCAATGGATATGGATCAATTATTGAAACAAATTTAATATCAGACGTGGCGTCTATGGTTGGGATAAGCGAAGACCTTCAATCGATTCCACAGATGCTCTTAGAAGTAGATGAGGCGTCTAAAAACCTGTTTTTGCAGGTTGTTGCTGGAGATAGCAACAAAACTAGTGAACTGACCCAAATTTTGGACGACAAAGCCCAATTAGCATACGAAAAACTTTCGGGAATACAAGCGAGTTTCAACTTAATTGACTTTGATGTAAATTCAGAGAATCGAGACGTTATTATTACAAATTATGAAAATAAACTTAAAGAGATTAGGAGCGAAATAGCCATTCAGCAACAACTTCAGCCAATTATGGCTTCCCTCACTGGGGAAACGTCTAAAAAAACATATGTTGTCATATTACAGAACAACCAAGAACTTAGACCAACTGGTGGATTTATTCAAGCGGTTGCACTATTAAGTTTTGATCAAGGAATTCTGGTCTCTCACGACGTCTATAGCGTTTACGAACTTGATTCCAAGCTTTCAGGATCAATAATTCCCCCATCTGACATCACTAATTATTTGGGTGAAGAAAAGTGGTATTTGAGAGATAG
Organism: Candidatus Pacebacteria bacterium CG_4_10_14_3_um_filter_34_15; assembly: GCA_002783105.1. Lineage (GTDB taxonomy): Bacteria > Patescibacteriota > Microgenomatia > UBA1400 > PJMF01 > VFLK01. Next base: position 11,602 of record PFJN01000009.1, read on the forward strand.
TAACTGGAATCCAGATTTTCCAACAACAAGCACTCAAATCGGATGGTTTATAAACAAAAGTCTTGGCGCAGATGTTGATGGCGTCATTGCCTTAAATCTCTTCTCGACCAGAGACATTCTTAAAGTCATTGGGCCAGTTGATTTACCAGAATATAATGAAGTTATAACTTACAAAAATCTCTTGGAGAGAATGGAGTTTCATTCCGAGGTTGTGTTAATCGACTCTCCAGATTCAACAGACTACTCGGTTGCTGTATTGGAAAAATTAATTGAAAAAATTGTTAATTTAAATAGAGATAAGGTACCCACTCTGCTCTCTTCTCTAGAGAATTCGATAAGGGACAATCAAATATCAATCTCTGTAACTGAAAAAAGCGATCAGCTTGTTTTGCATAGTTTGGGGTGGACCGGAGGTCTGACTAAACCTAACTGCCCTACTCAGCTTAGCTTGGTAGATTGTAAAGTTGATGTTCTTTCTCAGGTTGAGGCTAATATTGGAATTAATAAAGCCAATTATTATCTAAACAGATCAATTGTTCATAAAGTAATAATTAATCGAGAAAAAGCAGTTCATATGAGAGAAATTACATTTGATAATAATGCAAAATCTAACTCTTGGCCAAAAGGAACCTATAAATCATATCAGAGATTCTATGTTGATAAAGACGCTATCATTGATAAAATTTCAATTAACGGTTCTGCCCTCATTGAAGAGCAAATATCTCAAAAAGAAGTAAATGGTTTCAAAGAAATTGGCATCAGGGTTGATGTACCAATACAAAAACAAGTTGTTGTGGAGCTGAATTACACCACCCCACATAATTTTAAGAATGGATTTTCTTATGTGTTGTTTAACAGAAAACAAGCAGGAACGTCTGGAGATTCATTAAAAGTTAGCTTTGAATATGCCGATGATATGGAGCCGGTATTAATCGCTCCTGCAGCCGAGGTTTCTAACAGAATTATTACATTTAATTCAGGATTAGAGAATTCATTATTCAGTGTTGAGTTTCAGTAAAACTGAATTATTGCTTGACACATGGGCATATTTTGTGTAAAACTTAGAGAGTTGTTTGTTCAAAGTTGCTTATTTTCCTCAAGAGCTTTATACTAGCTCTAGTTAAGAAATAAATTTTGATAAATCAGTATATTTTGTTAATTTAAGAAAGAACATCAATCATATGACGAATACATCAGATAAAATAGTGTTTCACGTATCGACTAGACAAGACAGGGGATCTGGTAAAGTAGCTAAATTAAGAAGATTAGGAAAAACCCCTGGAAATATCTATGGTCTAGGCGAAAAATCAGTCGCTATTGTTGCTGATTGTCAGGGAGTAAAGAAGCTTTATCAATCACAAGGTGATACTGGTCTAATTTATCTCCAAGTAGATGATGAAAAAAAGCAAATTCCAGCGCTAATTGACGAAGTTTCGTTTGTAGTAATTGGTGAAGGAATTTTGCACGTTTCTTTCAAGAGAGTTAGTCTGAATGTTAAAATTGAGGCTGAGATTCCAGTTGTTCTGATTGGTGAAACCAAAATAGATGACGCGGTCGTTTCCTTGGTTAAAGACTTCGTCTTAATTGAAGCACTACCGGCAGATTTATTAGAGAGTTTTGAGGTTGATATATCGGGTCTTTCTGAAGTGGGACAAAGCATTAATTTGGCAGATTTAAATTTTGATAAATCAAAAATTTCGCTTGTTTTAGCTGATAACGAGGATCCTTCCGATGTGATGCTTGTTAACGTTCAAGCTGTCAAAGAAGAAGTAGAAGAAGTAGTTGAAGAGGTTATACCTGAAGCTGGAGTAGCGGGCGAAGCTGGTGAAGTTAAACCAGAAGCTGAAGGCGAAAAGTCTGTTGCAGATGCTGAAAAATCAACTGATAATTCAACTGAAAAATCATAAGAAGAACAACCTAAAAAAAACAGATTAGTTTTTTAAAATTGGGTTGTTGGGATCTAAATTTTTAGCTTGATTCCACAAGTCTTCTGCTTCTTCATCTTCGAGTAAAATTTTCTTTAATATAGATAAATTTATCAATGCGTCTCTCGAGCTTGGTTGTTTTTCTATAATGTTTTCCCAATATAATATTTCAGTTCTAATTTCTGACTCTGTTTTTTCTGATTTGAGATATTGATCTGGATGAGAAGGGAAGTAACTGGAGTTATTTTGAGTTTCCTCATTATTAATTTTTTCTTTAATAATATAGAAAAACATCAGGTTTATCAAAAACAAAACGATAAAAATTGCCAAAAATAATAGCTTTGCTTTTTTAATCTGAATAAAGACTAAATTAAGGAGAAAAAGAGCTAAAAAAACTAGTAATTTGAATTGGAATAATAGTAACTTCATTAATTACTATGATACCTGAGTAGGCCAGTCTGAAACAATAAGTAATTTTTCTGAAACGATCTTTTCTTTGCGTAGCTCTTGCCAAATAGATTCTGTTATAAAAGGCATAAAAGGATGAAGTAACTTGAGGAAAGTTGTGAGTCCTATCTTTAGAACTTCAAGCGAAATTTTACCTTGTTTTGCATTTTCAATACAGATGTCGCAGTACCAATGCCAAAACTCATTATAAATTACTTCTGCAGCTAAACCGATCTTGAGATCAGAAAGATGCTTGCTGGTCTCAGAAATAACAGAGTTCAGTTTTTTGAGATACTCGGCGTCTCCGGGGGCGTTTTTTATAAAACTCGTTTCATGGGGATTCTCAAACATTAAAATTGTAAAACGAGCCGCGTTCCAGATTTTATTTGTCAAGTTTCTTGTGGCCTTGAAATCTGGTTTTCCTACAGATTTATCTTGTCCAGGAGTTGATCTGATAACCAAAGCCATTCTTAGGGCATCGGCGCCAAATTTTTCTTTGACTTCGAGTGGATTAATAACATTTCCCTTTGATTTGCTCATTTTTTTACCTTTTTCATCTCTAATTAAGCCGTGAAGGTAGACATTTTTAAAAGGAGTTTTACCAGTTAAATAATTGCCTAGGAGCATCATTCTCATGACCCAAAAGGGAAGAATGTCGTAGCCAGTTTCCATCACAGAGGTAGGGTAGAAGCGTTCAAAATCTTTTTTATTGTTGGTTTTGAGGGTTACAACCGGCCACTGACTTGAAGAAAACCAGGTATCAAAAGTATCTGTTTCCTGAATATAATTTGAGCCATCTTTTTCAGTTGTTGCAGCTAATTTAGGATCTTCAATTGAGACAGAGTAGGGGACTGAAATTTCAGCGTTAATTGATTGAATATTTTGTTTAATTTCCTCGAGAGAAGTTGTTTTCAGCCATTTTGACAACGGGCCAGTTTGATAGGCTTTGTTTCTGTCAACAAATGAGACTGTAATTTTATCTTCGTTGCCATTTATTTTATACCAAACTGGAATAGGAATTCCCCAAACAATTTGACGCGAAATGTTCCAATCTTGGAGGTTGTTCAGCCAGTGTCTTAGGATTTTTTCTCTTCCGGCTCCGTGAATTTTTGTTGCTCTGGAGTCTAGAGTTTCTAGGGCTCTTTGTACTAAATTTAATTTTTTATTTTTTGGATTTGAGGTGTCTGCAACTTTAATAAAAAGTTGTGGTAAGGGTAGTGGCTCAATTGGTTTGCTACAGCGATAACAGATACCCACAGAGTGACTATATTTTTTATCAATATTTATTAAAAGTGAATTGCCTAGACTATTTTTATAAGCTTCGTAATCCTCGATTATGGCTGCTCGCGCATTTATAACTCCAAGACCATTATATTTTTTTGGGGCATTATAAATTTTTCCACTCGTATTAATTACTGGAACCGGTATTTCTGAGATCTCGTTTTTGTGCGTTTCCCACATTTGAAAATCATTTTGATCATGATATGGAGTTACTTTAACTACGCCGGTTCCAAATTTAGGATCGACATATTCATCTGAAATAACTGGCATTGTTTTTTTGCCCCAAGGAAATTCAACCCCAATCATTTTGCCAATATATTGTTTGTATCTGTCATCGTTTGGATTAACAGCAACCGCTACGTCTCCAAAAATAGTTTCAGGACGAACTGTTGAAACTTGTAATGGACCATATTGAATTGTGTATAAAGGATCAATTTTTTCTTCGTGATCTACCTCTAACTCCGAATAACTAGTTCCGCAGCGTGTGCAATAATTAACAAGCTTTAAATCACGATATATCAAGCCATCTTCATATAAGAGCTGAAAAGTTTTTGTCACATTTTCAACAATGTCTTTGTCTAAAGTAAACTTAAATCGAGACCAATCGGCACTAGCTCCTAGTTTCTTTATTTGATCTTTGGCAACCTCGGAATTTGCTTTAACATAGTCCCAAATCATTTTAAAGAGGGTAGAGCGGTCAAAGTTAAATCTACTTTTGCCATCTTTTTTGAGTTTCTTCTCAAAGACAAACTGAGTTTCTATGCCCGCATGATCAGTTCCCGGAATCCAAACTGTGTCGTCTCCGAGCATGCGGTGATATCTAATCATGATGTCTTCAAGGGCTACAAACATCGCATGTCCTACGTGAAGGGGATCATTTGCATTTGGTGGTGGCATAATAATTGAAAATTGCTTTCCGGTGGAGGCAATTTGCTCATTTGTTGAGGTAGCTTGTTCATTCAATTTATTGTCATTTCTTTGACGGAGTTTTTTTACCGAATCAGGATTAAAAGCATCTGCTTTTTCCCAAAGTGCATAAATTTCATCTTCAGTTTGTTGGGAGTTGTATCTCGAGTCCATAGAAAGTTATTATAACATTCTTTTTTTATATTCCCCTCATATACTTGGCAGACCAAGGTCTGTAATTGGAATAATAGCTTTCTTCGCTTGTGACATTTCCCCATTTATCCTTAATAGTCTGTTTAAATTCAGTTTTTATTCCAGACACCGACCAATCTATTTGTTTAGTAACTCCGGTAGGTAATTCGGAAGTAGGGTAATATTCAGGTGCTGGAGCAGTTCTAAAATCCCATTTTTTATAATTAGAGATTTCGCTAGTTCTGCCATCATTGGTTCCATAAATTTCGATGTTCATATATCTATTTTCAGACTCAACATAAGTATAAATTAAGATGTGGTTCTTAGTATCATTGATGAATCTAAAATCAACATTTCCGGCATAGACTGTGGCGTCAAATCCTGGCTGAGAATTTAATTCGTAGTATGAAACTCTATAGGAATGTTGAAGTCTTTTGGTAACTTTAAGTCCGGCATTTAAGACCGCTCTAAAAAGGGTGCTACTAACTTGACAAACACCACCGCCGTCTCCTAAAATTGTCTTTCCATTAGATATTACATATGCCGAACGATATCCAGTTCCCGCAGAGACCTCTCCGAGGGTTTTATTAAAGGAAAACTCTTGGCCCGGTGGAATGATTGCAAGAGAAATTTTTTCGGCCGTTATTCCCACGTTATGGACTCTATTTATAATAGAATGGTAATAATAACTTTCTCCAAATCCAATTCTTTCGTTAATACCTAGTTCGTTGGTTTTCTCTAGAGTAACTTCTGGAGAGGTTTTATTAAGAGGAATTTCTAGAATGGGGGAGTTTTCTTCGGAAGTAGTAATATCTTCTTCTTGAACACTTAATAGTTTATCTAGTTGATCTATTATTAACTTTTTTGTAGCCACTACGTTTATTTCTAACCCATCTTTGTGGGGCAAAAATGTTTCTACATCTAAGGTTTCTGCATCATATTTAAATTTCGCATCTTGTGGCTCTCTATTAACTTCTTTGCTCCAAGAGGAAATTGTTTCTTCTAGGTTCGAGTCCAGATAGCTTCCAAGTGGTTGTAAGAAAGTAATTAGTTCTATATCATTTAGATAATATTTTTTGTTTTCTGCCTTAAATTCGAGGGATTTTCCTACTAGCCTTTTTGCTTTTGAGAGTTCTAAATTTACCTGTTCATCAGTCAAAACAGTGCTTGTAGATGTTACTGGCGCATCAATAAGGAGACTCAAAATATTGTCATCGCCACCTTTATTCCAAGTATTTTCTTCAGACTTTTCCCTAATTTTTTCTTTTGTTGCTGACAAGTTGATTTCTCTGCCAGGAATGCCTTTATAAATAACTATAGAATTTGCACTGTTGGATATTTTTAGAGATATTTCTGGACTTTCTCCCTTTAAAGCAACTTCTTGGTTCAAGTTGGCTATTAATTCGTTTAACTTTTCATCATCATATAGCGTTTTTGTAGAAATATTGTTGTTTTTAAAAAACGATTTTATTAAATTTAGGCCAGTTTTTACTCTGGAGCTATCTCTGGTAGATGTATAGGCTGTATTAACTGCTTCAGAATAATTTTTTTGTGCTCCTAATTCTGATGAAGAGCTCGCCGTCATAATGTCATCTACTATTAATACTATATTATGTGGCTCAACCTCATTTTGGATATTTTTTAAAGTTTCTATGGCTTCTGAAATAGATAAGCCCGATACATCAACGCTATCAATGTAAGTTCTTGGGAAAATCTTATTTTCATAGAAATTGGTATTTAAATATAATCCAGACGCAAGGAAGCTGACCCCTGCAATGAATAGCAAAAACGCAATCTGTAAAGATCCTAGAGGCAAACTGTTTTTCATTATGCTATTATTATACTAGATATAGAATATTATGAATAATCAACCACTGCCAAAGCCATCTCAAACACCAAAAAATGATGATGAAAATAATTCTGGAGCAGTTTTAACACCTTCGCCTTCTGCGCTAAGAGATACTTCTAAGCCCAGCGACGCTAACAAGCCTGCAGATAACACAAAACCAAGTGGAGCAACCAAGCCTGCAGATAACACAAAACCAAGTGGAGCAACCAAGCCTGCAGATAGCAAACAAGGCGTGGTATTTGATGGAGCAGTCGCCAAATCGAGAATTCCTCTAGCTCAAAAATCTGAAGGAGATCTAGCACCAAACAATGATGTTACTTTGCCTCCAACTTCTTTAAGTGCTTTGTCATCAATGAGTAGCAACACTATTCCTGATGATGGATCACAAAAATCTGGAGAAGGTCTTTCGGTCAAGTCAAGCAGTAATATTGAAATGCCGGAGAGGACTATTCTAGGTAGACCAATTCCCCAAGAGATACGAGGAGAAGAGTTACCAAGGGGGATAGGATCAAACATTCCATCTCCCAAAATTATACAAGAAAAATCATCTCCAATGCCTCAAATGAGCAAGGATTCTAGCTCTGACATTCAAAGTGCAAAACCCAAATATGCCAAAGAAAACAAATCAATTCTAAAATTTCTTCCATTCATTGTGGGAGGAATAATTCTAGTGGCTGTTGTAGGATTCATTTATTCAAAAATTTCTAGCGGAAAATCGACTTCTTTGCCAAAACCAGATGCAACCACTGACAATATTGACACAACAAATGTGACTCCAGGAGACACAAACAAAAGAACTGAGGTTCCAGCCCAATTAACAGAATTAACATATTGGGGTCTTTGGGAACCAGACGAGGTTGTTGAAGGAATAATATCTGACTTTGAGACATCTCATCCTGGAACTAAAATAAATTATGTAAAGCAATTTCATAAGGATTATCGAGAGAGACTACAAACTGCGCTGGATACAGATGAAGGACCAGACATCTTTAGGTTCCATGCATCCTGGACGCCTATGTTGAAGTCAATGCTTGCTCCAATTCCTACTAGTGTGATTTCTTCAAAAGAATTTAAAGATAATTATTATCCAATTGTTACAGATCAATTAGTTGTTGGTGGTCAATATGTCGGTGTTCCGCTGATGTATGATGGGCTAGCACTTTTTTATAATGAGGACATTCTGAATTCAGCAAACGAAACTCCGCCATCAACTTGGGCAGAACTGAGATTGTTGGCTACAAAATTGACTGTTAAATCGGCAAATGGCATCGAAAGAGCCGGTCTTGCTATTGGAAATACTAAGAATGTTGATCATTTTTCAGACATTCTAGCAGTTTTAATGTTACAGAACGGAGCTAGCTTTAGCGATCCAAATTCTCAAGAAACCAAGGATGCTTTGGTATTTTACACTAATTTCGTTCTAAAAGATGGCGTTTGGAATGATAAGCTACCAAGTTCAACTGTGGCTTTTGCAAGGGGCGACGTTGCCATGATGTTTGCTCCATCTTGGAGAGCTCATGAAATTGCCGCTCAAAATCCAAATTTAAAATTTAAAACCATGACCTTGCCCCAACTCTCAGACGAGAGGATTACTTGGGGGTCATATTGGGCAGAAGGAGTTAGTGCAAGTAGCAATAATAAAGAATTAGCAGCTAAATTTCTTGGATTTATTAGTTCCGACGAAAACTTAATGAAATTATTTTCAAAAGCTAGTGAAGTCAGATCATTCGGAGAAATTTACCCAAAGGCTAGTATGGCAGAAAAATTAGTTGATAATGAAATTATCTCATCATATCTTGACGACGCGGTTTATGCTCAAGATTGGTATCTAAATTCTTTTACTCACGACAATGGTATTAATGATCAGATGATCAAATACTATGAAGATGGAATTAATGCTATTCTTGAGGGCGAGAAGGTTGATGATGTTCTTCTTACAATTGAAGAAGGCACCAAACAAGTTCTCAAACAATATGGGATTAGCACTAAGTAGTCTTGAATCCGCATATCTCGGGCTTATAATGAGGTCATGATAAAAGGCCTTGATAATAAAATTCTTCTTTCTCTTTCTTATACAGATCAATTTAAATATCCACTCACAAAGGAGGAAATTTTTTTAAGGATTATTGGTCGCGAAAAGTCATTATCGATCAACAAACTAGAAACTGAGTTAGTAAAAATGGTTTCTTCAGGAAAAATATTTGTTAAAAATAATTTTTATTTTTTAAAAGGGTCTGGCAATCATATTTATACAAGAATTAAAAGAAAACAATATTCACAAAAAAAATGGTTTGAGGTAGAAGAGTTCATTCGCGTAGTAAGGCTCATTCCTTGGATCAAAGGAGTTTTGGTCACCGGATCTTTAGCAGTGAATAATGTAATTGAAAATGATGATATTGATTTCTTGATAATTGTTCAAGCAAACAGATTGTGGATTTCGAGAATTCTGGTAGTTTTCTTTACATTTTTAAATGGAAAAAAGAGATCTTGGAATGGAGCTTATTCCAATACGTGGTGTTTAAATTTGTGGCTTGATGATAATTCATTGGAGCTTCCTCAAAGATTGAGAAATATTTATGGCGCATTTGAGATTTGCCAAGCAGTTTGGATTTATGACAAAGGTGGTACCAAAAATCAATTTTTTGATCTTAACAAGTGGGCCAAAAAATTTCTGCCAAACTATTTTGCTTTTCAAAAAGAAGTTGATTCGCTTGAAACCAGTGTATTGAGTCATACTACTAATTTATTAGCAGATTTTGTTCTTAAAGAATTAAATAACTTACTATTTATTTTTCAATATTTATATATGAGACCTCACATGACTAGCGAGAAGGTAAAAAAGAATTTTGCATTTTTTCATCCTAGAGATACAAAAAAACAAATTTTAGGCAGGTGGTTGAGAACATATGAAAAAGTCATATGAAAAAATCATATGACTTGTACCCAATCACACGAAAGGCTAGAATGATTTCTGTGCAAAGCAATCAAGCAACTTCTCCAGCAAAATTACCAAGCTTTATTTTGGAAATAATTAAAAACAGTAGGGCAGAGTTAAAATGCCTAGTTTTAGTTACTGGCGTTTTTGACGTTCTTCATTTTGAGCATAAAAAGTTTTTAAAAAAGGCAAAAAAATTGGGAGATGTTTTGATAATTGGCGTAGAGTCTGATTTCAGAGTAAAGTCAATTAAGGGAAGTCAAAGGCCGGTTAACTCTCAGGATGCTAGGGTTGAAAATTTACTCAAACTTTTTTTGACTGATAACATATTTATATTGCCTGATAATTTTAGCAGATCAGAAGATCATCTAGAATTGATTAAAACTATTATGCCCAAGTATCTAGCAGTTTCAGCCCATACTGCTCATTTAAATGAAAAGAGAAAAATTATGAGTATGGTTGATGGTGAGTTGGCAATTATTCATCAACAAAACCCAGAAATTTCTTCTACTAAAATTATTAATGGAAATTCATAATGTCCAAAAAATCGAGCATATATGTTTGTCAAAATTGCGGTTGGTCGGCTCTTCGTTGGGTTGGACAGTGTCAGGGCTGTAACAGCTGGAATACTTTGGTGGAAGAAATGTCCGAAGTAAGCAAAACTGGTAAGGAAATCAAATCTTCCGAAAATATTTCTGATTTTACCATTTCTCTTTCTCGAGTCGACGCTCTAGGATCCTCAAAAGCGCGTCTTTCAACTTTTATTGATGAGTTCGATAGGGTTTTGGGAGGCGAAGAACCAAATCGTGGTATGGTTAATGGAGCAATAATGTTAATTGTTGGAGAGCCAGGTATTGGTAAGTCCACTTTGCTAACTCAGGTTGTTGTGAGTATGTTGGCAAATAGCAAAAACAGCGATATTTCTAATCAAACAATTGCCTATGTTTGCGGTGAGGAAAACCCGGCTCAAATAGCTCTTAGAATCAATAGATTAAAAGAAAATAATTATAATCAAGATAACTTGGTTTTTATTTCATCGACAAATGTTGATTCAATCGCGAAGGCAATAAAAAAAATTAAGCCAGCAGTGGTAGTTGTAGATAGTATTCAAACTTTAACGACTTTTGATTTGGCTGGTAGCGCTGGTAGCGTTGGGCAAGTTCGCGAGTGTGCCGAAAGACTTACGACGTTGGCAAAAAATTTAAACATTCCAATTTTTTTAGTGGGTCATGTAACTAAAGAAGGAACGATTTCAGGACCAAAAGTACTTGAACACATTGTTGATTCGGTATTAGAGTTGAGTGGTGATAGAACTGGGGATCTTAGAATACTAAGATCGGTAAAAAATCGGTTTGGAGCAACAGACGAAGTGGGGGTTTTCCGTATGAGAGATTTTGGATTTGAATCAGTCTCTAATCCTAGCGAGCTTTTTCTAGAACATTCTGATGTTGGTGTGCCAGGCAGCGCCACTGTTTGTGTTATGGAAGGAACAAGACCGTTATTAGTTGAAATTCAGGGTCTGGTAGTAAGTTCTCAGCTTGCTATGCCGAGAAGAGTAGGTCGAGGAATAATGTTATCCAGAATTCAGGTTTTAGCAGCAGTCTTACAAAAGCATTGTAAATTACCGCTTAGTAACAATGATATTTTTGCTAGCGTTGCAGGAGGGTTTAGTGTCAAAGAGCCGGCGTTAGACTTGGGGTTAGCAGTCGCTATTGCTAGTTCGTTAGTAAATAAACCAATAAAAGAAAAAACAGTTTTTATTGGTGAGATCGGTCTTTTAGGCGAAATTAGATCAGTAAACTTGCTCGATAGAAGAATTAAAGAAGCTAAGAGATTGGGCTTCAAAAAAGTTATTTCAAAAAAGACACATTCTTCTATAAAAGATGTTTTAAAGGAATTGGGTTTATTAAAATATACTTAATGTTTATAGAACGAGTATCAGCGAAATTCAAAATTGATTATGAACAAAGAGCGTAAGCTCGTGACATAAATATTAAGTATATTTTATTTACTCAGTTTTTTTGGAATATCTTTCACTACTAGATTGAACAACCTTTTCTTTATTGCTATTGCTGCTTTTTGCAAGTGCGAGAGTGAGAGCGGGGAATGGCTTGGAAACAATGTTATCTATAGATAGTTTATTAATAATTTGATGTCTCTCGAGAGATACTAAGTCTTCAGGTGTATATTGATCGCCATATTCTTTGGCAAAAACTTGAGCATCTTCAGCACCCATAACAAAGCTAATCATACTGCCGCAGTTTCCAAAGATGGCCTTTTGTACTTCTTCTGGAATTTGGGCAATATATTGGTTAGCTAAAGTTAAGTTTAAACGATATTTTCTGGCTTCTGAGAGAATCTTACTAAAAGACTCGGTAGCAAAATTCTGAAACTCATCTACATATAAATAGAAGTCTTTTCTTTCTTCCTCAGGAACATTAACTCTGGCCATAGCGGCGAGTTGAATTTTTGTAATTAACATTGAACCAAGCAGAGTGGCATTATCCTCGCCGAGTTTTCCTTGAGAAAGATTAACTAAAATGATTTTTCCAGAGCTCATTGCTTCCTCAATACTAAAGGAACTTTTTCTGGCATTAACAATGTTTCTTACAATTGGCGAAGACACAAATTGGCCCACTTTATTTAAAATAGAGGCAATGGCCTCAGTTCTTTGCCTTTCTTGCATCATGTTATATTCATCAACCCAAAAACTTTTTAAGATTGGATCTTCCAATTTATTAACAATGCTATCTCTAAACTTTTTATTAGTTAGAAGTTCAAGAATGTCAGACAATCTTGCTTGCTCAACTTTAAGCAAAGTGAGTAGGGAGTTTCGTAAAATATATTCAAGTCTTGGACCCCATGAATATCCATAAAGCTTTTTGAAAACAGAAACAATTCCCGAAGCGATTAATTCTCTGTGAACAATGTTTTTTCCTTCAAAAAGATTAAGTTTAACAGTTCTGTCTTTTTCACTTGGATCAAAATAAATCACATCGTTAATTCTTCTCGAGGGAATGTAGTTTAAAATCGTTTCGATCAAGTCTCCATGTGGGTCAATCACACACATGCCCTCATTGTTTTTAAGATCGTTAATGGCCATATTGGCCAGAAGGGTAGATTTACCGGTGCCAGTTTTACCAATCACGTACATGTGTCTTCTACGGTCATTTCGTTTTAAGCCATAAATAACGTCGTTGTTTTTAAAATATGTTCTGCCGAAGGCATTGATGTCACCTTTTAATTTTGGATCCATATTTTTGGTGATAACAGGTAAGTTCTCTGGTGGTTCTCCCAGAAGGTTTTTCCCCCAGGCTATATTTTGAATCGTTGAAAGTTTTACGTTTGGCATGTGAAGTATGGTGGCTGTCTCGTCGAGAGAGAGATGAAATTTTGGTGAAGATTTGAAAGATCTCGTCTTCATATTCTTTAGAAAACGCTTCTTAAATAAATATCTTCTTCTCAATGACAGGCTATTACCTTCGCTATCAGAAACAGAGTCAAATGAAGCTTCAATGGTTTCGAGTAATATGCGACTTCTTGCTTTATCACTAGAGGAGATTGCGACTCTGATTACACTTTTTAGTGATTTGCTGTCAAGTTTTTTGTTAATTTTTTGTTTTTGAACACTTAAGATCTGCAAAGGAGAATTTTCGCTTTGAGTATTTGCTGTTCTGTTTGGCGAACCTGCTTTCCAATGCTCGCTACTCTTATCAAAAACATATTGGATGACTACGCGATCGTATTTTTGAAGTTTCGAGAGAGTAGATAAAATAGTCGACATCGGATCAGTGTCATGAAAGTCTTTGTATGTTTTGAGCGGTAGATAATTGGGTCTCTTCAAATTTAGGCTACCCATCTCAAAGAAGCGACTCTGAGCTTCGGCATAGCTTTCGGCTGGGAGGATAAAGCTATCTATGGTGTCATCATCAACTTTATTAATTAAAATTTCAGGATAACTAGCTCTTAATATGCTTTTAAGATAATTAATCAATCTATCTGGAACATACATTTGAAAATATATGGTTTGATTCTCAACAATGATTTCAAAACTTAAGCGCTCGTCTTTTTTAAGTAACTTCCAATACCATCGACTTCTTAGGTTGGGAATTGATGCAAATAGTTGTGTAGCAGACTCTGGGGTATGCTCACTGTCTCGACCAGTTCTAAGCTCTAAAATAGTGTGATTTGCAGGCATATGCAGAAGTATATCATTTCTTCGAGTTGGCGTATATTGGATTGCAATCATAAATTGATGATTATTTTACTTCCAGGCGAAAGAGTAGTTATCTACATTTATTAGATTAATAAAATTGATGTGAATAACTTATTAATTGCTCTCAATAATATTACTAAAAATAAAAATATAAGACGTATCAAAACAGAGTAACTATAAATTATAGGTTGACTAATTAAATAAATGTAGTTATACTGAAAGAATAGAATAAAAAAAGCATTATTATCGCTGGACAGACCACGAATAACAATGCTCTTTTTGTTCACATGGCGTTTAATTAAAAACTTTTAAGAACCATGTGAGACAGAGATTACCTGATTTAGAACAGGTTGTAAATTCTATCTTTGTGATTCTAACTACATATTAAGAGATCAAAGCGTATTTTTTAGCAAATATTTTACGAGATATTTTCATAAGAAATACTAAGCAATCAGGTTTGAGACAAAATTAGATGTTGCGTGGAGGTTCGGTAGTTGGGCAGGCAACCGAGCTTCCACACAGCATCTTAATTTGACATTTTCACTATTATTTGAAATAATAACCATCAACTTCATGTTTTCTTAATTTATGTTCCTGAGAATTTTATTCTTTAAAACTTGTTTCACCATGAGCTTACTAATTTCTTAAATTAAATAGACTATTATCAATTATCAAAAACAATTATGACGGAGAAAACAACAACAGTGACGCCAGTAACGGCTGCAAAGATCGATATGAAAAAAGTTCCTGTAATGCCATTAAATAATGGTTACAATAACCAAAATAATCAAAAAAGACCCTCATTTGTAAAAAATAACGAAGAAGGCGACAAAATTATTACTGGTTTTCTTGATTTATCAAGAGACGGCCATGGAGTTTTGCGCGCTACATTAATGGGTGAGGACGATCTGGATGCATATATTTCAACTTCACAAATCAGAAGATTCAGACTTAGATCTGGCGACATCATAACCGGCCCGGCAAGAGCTCCAAAAGACAGCGAAAGATTTTGGGGATTACTCAAGGTTACTGAGGTTAATGGTAGACAGGCAGAAGAACTTAAAAATGCAGATAGACCCAAATTTACAAAGTTTACTCCTGTTTATCCTGATTCAAAAATAAAATTAGAAATTGATCCAGAGTTATTGTCACTGAGAATTATTGATATGATCGCTCCAATTGGCAAAGGCCAAAGAAGTTTGATAGTTTCTCCTCCTAAAGCTGGTAAAACTAACTTACTTAAAGATATTGCAGCTGGTGTAGCTAGAAATCATCCTGAAATTCATATTATGGCTGTTTTAGTTGGAGAGAGACCAGAAGAAGTTACCGATATAGTGCGCCACATCGCAAAAATAACCGATGGCAAAGGTGAGGTCGCAGCAAGCAACTTTGATGAATCTGCAAAAGATCAATGTAGAGTTGCCGAACTTGCCTTGGAAAGAGCAAAGAGACTAGTTGAAGAAGGTAAAGACGTCTTAATTCTTCTAGATTCAATTACTCGTTTAGCTAGAGCTTACAATTTATCTATTCCTACATCTGGAAGAACTCTTTCTGGGGGATTTGATCCAGCGGCATTATTTCCTCCAAAGAAATTTTTTGGAGCAGCTAGAAATTTCGAAGTTGATGGAAGTTTAACAATTGTTGGTACTGCCTTGGTAGAAACTGGATCCAGAATGGATGATTTGGTTTATGAAGAATTCAAGGGTACAGGCAATCAAGAAGTCCACTTAGATAGAAAATTAGCAGAAAGAAGAATCTTTCCTGCAATTGATGTTCAAAAATCTGGAACAAGAAGAGACGATCTTTTAATTGACAGTATGGATTATTTGTCTATTACAACATTGCATAGAATGTTAGACATGCTTGATAAAGACAAGCGTACTTCTACTATCATTCAACAACTGAAAAAGACTAAAACTAATAAAGAGTTTTTAGCATCACTCAAAAACGGCTAATAATATGGTAAAGATTACTCTTAGACTAAGAGTGCCACAGCTTTTTAAAGATCTGTCAGCATATCTACAATTTTTAAAACTATACATGCGTAAAAGAGTGTATGGTTGGTTTTCTAGGTTTGAATTATTCAAAGATACAATTGTTGATCTTTTGTACAAAAAAAGAGGAAAATATGTTCGTCCATTTTTACATTTTGGCACAATTGGTTTAATTTTTTTGGCTATTATTGTTGGCCCGGTGGTGTTCTCTGGATCAGATGATCAAAATCAAGATTCATCTAATGGTATTTTAACTTCCAAAGCCTATGGCTCGAATTTTTATACTCAACAAGCAGAAGAAGTGAGACTATTTAGAGGAGGAGAGATTATTGTCCACACCGTTGAAGAAGGCGATACTATTTCAAGTATTGCGCAAAGATATGGGTTAGATACAAGCACAATTTTGTGGGAAAACAATTTAACCAGCACGAGCAAAATTAAACCAGGAGATTCTTTAAATATTTTGCCAATCAATGGAGTTAGACACAAGGTTCAAAGAGGAGAAACAATTTACTCAGTTGGAAAGAAGTATGGCCTAGATGAATCTCAGGTGCAGGTGATCGTTGACTATCCTTTTAACGAGTTTTTAAATGATGAAACTTTTGAGTTGGCAATTGGGCAATATATTATGGTTCCAGACGGAGTAAAAATCACAAAGTCAATTCCTATAGTAACCAGAGTTGCTTATCAAACCCCAGATGCAGGATCAGTTACAGCGCTTGGATCATTCGTATGGCCGGCAGCTGGAAAAATTACTCAGTCATATAGTTTCTATCATAAGGCTAATGATATTGCTAACAGATCTGGAGGCTCTATTTTAGCAGCTGACAGTGGTACTATTGTTGCGGCAGGTTGGGATCCATCTGGATATGGCAATAAAATCTTAGTTGACCACGGTAATGGATTTTCTACTTTATATGCCCATTTGAGCTTAATCCAAGTAGTTATTGGTCAGAGAATTAATAGAGGAGATGTCATCGGTCAAATGGGAAGTACTGGTAGATCTACAGGCACGCATTTACATTTTGAGATCAGACAAGGTGGCATATTATTGAACCCCCTAAATTTCTTGAGGTAGGCAGTTCGCCTAAAAGGCTCGCGTGTTACAATACCTTCAGTTGGAAAGATAAAAATATGATTGATTTAGTTAAACTTATTTTAGTTGCTGGTGATGGGGGACTCGGAAGAGTCTCTTTTTTACGTGAACGAAGAATCACCAAGGGTGGCCCTGATGGAGGTGACGGCGGAAAAGGCGGTTCAGTAATTTTCAGAGGCAATAAAAACTTAGCAACACTCAAGGATTTCAAGGGAAAAGTTTTGTACCAAGCAGAAAATGGTTTTCCCGGTGGTAAAAAAAACATGATTGGAGCCAAAGGCAAAAATTTAGTTTTGGATGTGCCAATTGGAACATCCATATCAGTTCTCGCAGAAACTGGCTATGCTAAAAAAAGAAGAACTTTTGTTGGTATAAATTCTTTATTGAATAAGGATGGAATCCGTCAAGAAAAGTATTATTTAGAAAAAGAAGGTCAGGCTGTTCCTGAGCGTGATCCAGATAATTTTTATTTATTAAGTGAGTCACAATTTAGAAATGTTCCTGAGGCTTATCCAGAAGAACAAGCTCCCGAAAAAAAAGCTGGTAGGATTGGCCTAAATGAGCCAATTGCTCCAGTTGTTCAAGAAGTATTAAATGCTGTGAGAGATTTGGTTCCTATTGAAGTTGAAACGATCAGAAAAGACGGTCAAGAAATTATTGTCTGTCAGGGTGGTTTTGGTGGAAGAGGAAATGATAGATTTAAAAGTTCGAGAAATGTTACGCCTTTGGAAGCTGAATATGGATCATTTGGTGAAAAACGAGTAATTGTTTTAGAACTTAAGCTTTTGGCTGACGTAGGTCTTGTGGGTTTTCCAAACGCTGGGAAAAGCACTCTCTTGTCTGTTGTTACAAAAGCCAAGCCTAAAATTGCTTCATACCCATTTACGACAATTGAGCCTAATTTGGGAATATTAGAGTTTGGCAATTATAGTAAAACTTCAGGACTAGAAGAAATTGTGTTAGCAGATATTCCTGGATTAATTGAGGGCGCTAGCGAAGGAAAAGGTTTGGGTCATTCTTTTTTAAGACACGTAGAAAATTGTTTAATAATGCTTTTCGTTTTAGCTCTTGCAGAAACAGAAGTTTTTGACGAAAATTTAACTGATAAACAAAAAGCAGAGTTGCTTTACAAACAACTAACTAACTTAAAAAAAGAACTTAAAAATCATTCTATCAAAGCGACAGCTACTCCAATTGGCGCAGGCAAAAAACTTTTTGAGGACAAAAAGTTTTTGGTTAGCATCAATAAAAGTGATTTATACTCGAAAGATTTAATTGCCGAGATAAAGAAACTTTTCAAAAGAAAAAAAATCGAAGTAATATTTTTCAGTGGAGTTACAAAAGTTGGATTAGAAGATCTTGCCGCCAAACTAAGAGAAGAGGTCTCCAACGTTAAATAACAAAAAACCACCAGTTTTTAGCCGGTGGTTTTTTGTTAATTTCTTTTAATTAATTCAATTCGCCAGTTAAATCAGTTGTTGGAGTTTGCTGTGTTTCGGCACTTGGTTCTGGAGAAGGTTTTTCCATAATTCCAGGCTCGGCATTTAGATCTACATTTTCAACTGGTGTAACCTCGGAAGTATTATTGAGGTTCTGTTCAGTGATTGATGGAATTTGTTGATCTATTCCAGTTGCTGGATCTGTTCCAGCTGTTGGTACTTGTTCTGGCTCAAGACTAATGCCTTTTTGTTCCATAAGCTTTTCTAGATCTTCAATTTTTTGATTCACGATGACATATTCATCGGAGCCAGCTTCAAGAAGAACGAGTGCTCTTTGGTAAGAAATTCTAGCTTCTCTGTAGGCATCTGGTTGATCAATCTTTTCTAAAATGAGAGCTAAATTAAAGTGCGATCCAGCTAGATCGGGCTTTAAGTTAATAGCTTGAGACATGATATTAATTGCTTGCTGGTAGTTTTTTTGTGCAACAAAAACTTGAGCCAACTCAATTCTTAGTGCTGGGTCATTTGGGCTAGTTTCAATTGCTTTGACGTAAGATTGAACTGTCCAGTCAGCAGCATCTTCGGATATGCCAGTCATGTTGCTATATATCTGAGCTAGATTCAACCAGTTTTGTGAATCTAATGGATCTAGAGTTGTAGCTGCTTTTGCTTCTCTAACGGCCTGTTGAAGTAAAGCAGAAACTTGTTGTTTCTCTTCTTCTGTAATATCAGCCTTGTTAGAAAGAGCGACGGCAATAGCCATATTTGTTGAGGCATATCTTCTTCTCAATGTATCTAAATATGGGTTCAGAACAACTGCTTTTTGTTGAAGCTCGTATGATTTTATCACTTCATTATTGGCCAAAGCTTTTGATGAATCAGCCATTAGAATATTTGCCGCATAAACTCTGCCAGCAAAGTAAAACAGGGCAATTACTCCTGCTAGTCCAAGTCCTACGGACAAGTAAAGTGGGAGCTTTGTTATTTTTGATGGGGCGTTATCAAGCTCAACCTTATTTAAAATTTTGAATTTTAAAGTTAACAGTTGTAGTAATGGCAGTCTGTGCTTTTCATTTGCTATTAAGAATGCAATTGCTACAGCCTGGATTGTTAATAATATTGTGTTTGCAGGCAGTAGAAGTTGCAAAATTAAAGTTGAAACAATCATGTAGTAAATAGGTCTACTAGAAATAAGCGATCCCTTTTTTAGTTTTGCAAACTTTATAACAAAGAATGCCCATGCAGCTAAGCCGATGGTTCCTAAAGTTGTGAGGATTGTGATTGGGAATATTCTTGCTTGTGAGAACACTGCAGACCATTGAGCTGTATTATTTACCCACAATGGCTTGAATGTTGAATATGCATTGCTATAAGCGCTAGGGCCGACACCAATGAGCGCTGATTTTGGATTTTTAAGTGAATCCAACATAATTGACCAGCTACTGTTGAAAGGTGGCAAGACTAAACTAGTATCTTTTCCTGGAAGTAAAGCCCATGCAAAGATTCCTGCTCCTACAACTAATATTGGGAGTGAAACTGCAAATAATTTGCTCACTTTTTTTTCTGAGATAATACTTGCTACAGCACCAACAAGCGTTACCAGCAAAACCTGTAGAGCAATAAATGGAGATCCCGTGATGTCAAAAACCATGCTTGTAGGAAAGCTAGTTCCTATTAGTTTATTAACAAGTTGTGCAGGTCCAAATCCGACCATTTGTAAAACTGTTGCAACGACTAAAACAACGCTCGCTAAGGTCATTACTTTAATGAATTTTGACGTAGAGTCTTTAGGAATTAGTGATCCACCCAGAATTGCAATCAATGTGGCTGAAATGTAAATTCCACCCATACCAAGTAGTGCCTCAATTGGATAGCTAGAAGTAAAGAATGTTGAAGCGGCAACTGCTAATCCAAAGAAAAATAATGAATCAGTGATTGGACTGATTGTAATTTTTATAGACCCCTGTCTTAGGGATTTTATGACAAAAAATAAAATCATTAGTATGCTACTAAAGAACAACAAATATGTTTTAGTG
>PFJN01000059.1 GCA_002783105.1 Candidatus Pacebacteria bacterium CG_4_10_14_3_um_filter_34_15
GTACTGCCTACGAATACCAGCCAGAACAACCAGTAACTATTTCAGAATTTATGGGAGTACTTAACGAAATCGAAAAAGATGATGAAGTAGCCGAAGACGTAGATTATGAGCATCTGAAATGCGCTAGTGGGGCATGTCCAATCTAAGTTATAGTTGTATCTATATGATAGAGAATATAAGAGATAGGTCCAGAATATATCCAAAGGAAGATCTTAGGGATCTGGGTTTAGCTATCAAAGAAGAGCTTAAAATGATATTGGAGTCAGTCAAAAGAAAAAGGCTAATAGAGAATGCGAAAAATATTGCTTAGGCAAAAAGCATCACTGGAAGAACAGTTCATTTTATTCAGGAAAATGGTCAATTAGTTTGGGGAGTTGAAATTGTAGTTCCTTTATATTTAGAGGATACAAATGAAATATTGGGTTATTTATTAGAGAATTTGAGCGTCAAAGATAGACTTTCAAAAACAGAGATATTGGATTTACTTTCCAAGATGAAGGAAGAGAGATATTATGGCGATTATACTTCTGAATTCAAGCTTGGAGAGAATATAAGAAGAATCAGAATTATAAGTATGGCTCCACAAGAGAATCTGCCAGCAAAACATAGAAATATTAAATCAGGGAGAGCTTTTTATAAAGATAGAACTATTCTTTCAAGAATAGTTGACGATTACGGTAGGAATTTTCTTGAGAGATTTGGAATAAGATTGAAAAATAAACTTAAATCTAATTTAACAAAAAGACAAGCGTTGGATGAATTATTACTTGATCTATTTAAAAATGATCCTGTCAAAAAAAAGAAATTTATGTCAGAAATTAAGAAATCAACTGCTGATGAGATTATAATAATTCAAGCACATGGTGGAAAGAGTGACTTAATTGGGGAGCAAAACAAAGAAGTGTGTAATGAATTAAGACAATTTCCAGGCAATAGAATAGATATTAAGAAACTTATTAGTCGATATGATGATCCTGATAAAGTTGCAGCCATATTGATTGATACTTGTTATATTGGTGAGACTAATCCCCCAGTGGGCAAAGTTCCAGTTTTTAGGGTAAATGGAATAAGCGGCGGAGGATCGATGTTTGTTAATAAAGGAGCACTGATGTCTTTACCTGATTAATCTCCAATTTTCCATCTAGGAAGCCTACTCAAAGTTTCGAGTTTTTTTACATTTTCGCCACGCTTGAATTTATATCCCGCTACTAATCCAATTATGGCCGCATTGTCCATGCACAGCCTTTTTGAATAGGGAGTTCTAAAAATTATTTTATTTATTTGGTTGTTGCTAGTTGGGTAGGGTGACAGTTTTGGGTTTTTTGTATCACTATTACTTACTTTTTTTCCAGTATTTTTTATAGTTTCTCTAATCATTTTTCTTAAGTTTACATTTGCTGCAACGCCTCCACCTAGCCAAATTTCAGCCACATCATATTTTTCTAAAACTTTACTCAATTTATACATAATATGCCTAAAGACCCCATATTGTGCTGATGCACAGAAGTCATAGGTTTGTTGCTGATTCAGCGAAGTATCACCGAAGTGATCTTCAATATAGTTTCGGGAGAAAGTTTTTAGTCCTGAGAAGCTCATATCAAAACTTTTAGTTGTGGTCATTGGAAGGGGAAAATCAATTGCTTTCGGGTTTCCCAAGTGCGCAAATTTTTCCATGATTGGTCCAGCTGGATATCCCAAATTTAGCATTCGACCAATTTTATCAAGACATTCTCCTGCAGCGTCATCAATGCTACTTCCCAGTATTTGATACTCTCCAATTTTATTAAACAGAATAAATTCAGTGTGTCCTCCAGAAACTACTATCGAGAGCACGGGGTAATTGATATTGGTATTATTGGAGTTGTCGCTAATCTTTTTTTTGTTAGATTCAATTAATTTTTCAAGTTGTCTAGAATTTTTTGTATCTAGAGTATCATTTTTTTTAAGCGAGTGGTTTCTTTGAGCAAGAGCCGAAAGGGCGTGACCCTCTATATGATTAATTGCTATTAGAGGCTTTTGACTTTTTATAGCTAAATCCTTCATAAAATTTAGACCGACCTCAAGTGCTGGAGCTAAGCCAGGGCCAACAGTTACTGCTAGTGCATCGATATTATTTATAGTTAGTTTGGTCTTATTCCCCAAAGCAATACTCGCTCGTTTCAACGCAGTTTTTACAGTTGGTTCAATGTTTTCTTTATGAGCTTGTTTAGCGACTGTTGGAAATACACCTCCATATGGTCTATGTAGCTCGGTTTGGGATGCAATAATGTTTGATAGGACAGTGTCTCCGCGAAGAACAGCTGCAGATGTATCATCACATGAAGTATCGACAGCTAAGATTAAAAGATATTTGTTCATACTCAATTTAATATTTGATTTAAGTATTTGTAACACTCTCGCAGGCAGTTCGCCTGAATGTTCGTTTATACAAATTCTTAAATCAAATATACTAACTTATCTCTAAAGTTCTTTTATTTTTATATTGACTAATGAGAATTTTTACAATTTTTGTATTTTTAAATTTTGAGTCAATAAACTTTGAAATTTGGTCAAACCACTCAATTACTATAATATTGTTTTTTCCAATTAGGGATTCAATTTCTAATCGATCAAACATATTTTTGTCTTCAACTTTCCACATGTCTAGATGAAATAATTTTCCTGTAGTTTGATGTCGAGTAAAGTCATATTCTTCTATATAAGAGTATGTTGGTGATTTTATAGTTTCTTGAATATTTAAAAATTTAGCAACTCCTTTTGTAAAGATGGTCTTACCTGTACCCAAGTTACCATTCAGAGCGACGATGAGACCATTTTTTATAATCTCATTCCAGTCTTTTAGTAATAATCGACCGGCAATTTCTTGAGTTTCTTCTTCTGAATTTGAAATAAGCTGAGTTTTTTGATTAGCTTCAAAAACAGGGTTATTTTTGTTTAGGCCACCTCTAAGCGTTACCGGAGTTGAAAGTGTAGTGTCAATAACAGTTGATGGATCATTATGAGGTAATTCTCCTGCGTCTAAAACTAAATCAATTAAATCCTTTTGTTTTGCGGATGCATTTTTAAAGATATCATCAATGGAATAAGGACGTTTTTTTCCAGAAGCGTTTGCCGAAGTTGCAGTTATTGGTTTTTGATATTTTTCAATTAAATTTAGTATGAGTTGATAGTTTGGAATTCTGATTCCCAAGGTTTGAAATTCTGAAGCCACTCCAGGCGCCAAACTTTGATCTGTGGGTGTCAAACTTTTGGGAGATAAAACTAGATTTTTCGCTGAATTATCATCTTCTTTATGTAAAACTTTGCAAACCACAGTAACAGGTCCTGGCAAGAATTGTTTAAAAAGTGAATCAGCCTGATCGTTGATAAAAACGTATTCAGCAGCCATTTTTTTGTCTGATACAGCAATCGATAAAGGTTTACCTTCTCTACGGATTTTATAAGCAAGCAGTTTTTTTACAGCTTCATTATTAGTTGCATCAACTCCAGCTCCATAGGTAGTTTCTGTAGGAAAAACAATTAAACCGCCCAAATTCAAAACTTTAATGGTTTTGGCAATTACTTCGTCGGCGCTAGTATTTTTTACATTTATAATTTTCATCTTTTTCTTTTAAATAAACTAAAAGGGTTTTTCTAAAAGTGAACATAATGGAGCGTAGATTTAAAATGATTCTAAAATCTGCGCAATCGAGTTTACTTGTGGAAAAAACCCTTTTAGTTCACCATGGTATTATACTACTTCAAGAAACGAATACTTTGCTATAATCTAGGTACATGTTTATCGATTCTATATCAACAATACCAAAGTCAAGAAACTTCAAATCTTCATTGAAATTCGTTTTATATCTTAAGAATAAAGAAGTGAATGAAATAAATAAGGTTCTAGATAAAGTAAAGTTGTTGCCCAAAAAAGACCAAGAGATTTGGAAAAAGAATTATGGAGAGATAATTAACAATGCTCTAGATTTGTTTGTTGACGATTCAAACCTAGTGTTAAAAAAACTTTCTCTTGATGATGAAGTTTTAGAGCTATCACATAAATTAGTACTTTCCCTTCAAGATGCAGTAAAATCTGCTGAGGATCTTTTAGGATCAGAAACTCAACTTAATAGTTAAGTAATTTTATGTTAATAAATTTGTTTACGACTTTTATTTATCAACCCTTTTTTAACATATTGGTAGGTTTTTATTGGATTTTGGGGCTTTTTGTCGATGGCAAACCCGATATGGGTATTGCTGTTATTTTTTTGACGATTTTAATTAGAATAATTTTGTTACCACTTTCTTTGAATGGAGATAAATCTGAGGTGGAGCGTCGAGAAATTTCTCAAAAAATTGAAGATATAGAAGAAAAATATAAAAATGAACCAATAGAGATTGAAAAAGAAAAAAGGAAAGTAATGAGCACGAGCAAGAAAGTCTTGTTTGGAGAACTTATTAATCTATTTATTCAGGTTGCCGTAGCTTTAATGCTTTGGAAAATATTTAAAACAGGCTTGGAAGGCGAGGATATTCATTTGATTTATCCATTTATGCCTGAATTTGATTTGCCGTTCAATTTAATGTTTTTAGGTAAATATGATTTATCAAGAACAAACATTGTCTTGAACTTAATTCAGTCATCATTAATTTTTATTTTAGAGAGTATTTCTTTATACACCTCTCCATATAAAGTTAGCAAAAATGATGTGGTAAGATTGCAGTTGGTTCTTCCAGTAGTTTCATTCATAATTTTTATGGGCTTACCGGCAGGAAAAAAAGTTTTTGTGATCACTACTTTGATATTTAGTATTGTTCTTAAAATTTATAAGATAATTAAGCGAAAATTAACAGAAACTAAAGATAAGCAGATTACTGAAGAGAAAGAAAAATCTGACGAAAAAGAGCCTGAAAAAATTGTGGTAGCTACTAAGTAGTTGTAGATATACAATATAATTTATAAAGTAAAAAAAACGAAGTATGGAATTTGACAGATTAGTAGTTTCATTTTTGGTTGATGAGGTAGTCGGTGGATTTTTTATTTCCGTTCCTCCAGGTCATGTTGCTTGTATTTACGATAGAGGCAGGGGTGTTTTGCCTAGAATTTGGGGTCCAGGTCTTCATTTCAAAATTCCTTTTTGGCAGGTGGCTAAATTATTTAATGCACAAATAGTTGAGTATTCTATTTCTGAAGGTTTTGATATTTCAAAAAATAAAGAAGCTTTGGGTGATGAAAAAATTATTGTAATGACTAAAGATGGTCAAGATATATCAGTCGAAGGTTCGGTTTTATTCAGAATTGATAAACACAACGCGCCTGAGTTATGGGAAAATCTAGGTGAAAATGTAGTTTCCAAAGTTGTTAGACCTTTCTCTAGAAGTAAAATTGCAGGTATTATTTCTGATCTCACTCTTGATCAAATTAAACAACACAGAGGTCAAGTGGAAAATATAGTTAAAGAAGAGCTTAATAAATACTTTCAAGATAGAGGTCTTGATTGTGAGGGCTTCTTACTTTCGTCTGTCAAGTTAGTTCATGCCAGAGGTGAGAAAAAAATTGTTATTGATGACAGTGAAACCATTCCAGTTCTCAAAAATTAGCATGAATTTGCTGTTGACTTAGAATTTCAATACGATATATTATATGTTGCCTTAGCAGTCTCTATTTAAAACTGCTAAATTAATCATAAAATTAATAATAAAAAACAAGGAGTTAATATGAACGACATTTCTGTTAAAAAGATTTCACCACTGTCTGGATACGTTTTAGTTGAGCCAGCAGCTTCATCAAATAAAACAGTATCTGGTATTTATTTACCAGAATCTAATTCTGAGAAACCACAATATGGTAAGGTTTTAGCCTGTGGTGGTTCTATTTGGGAGAGTGGTGTTAAAGAAATCAAATGTCCAGTCAAGGTTGGTGATACAGTAATTTACAAAAAATGGGGTGGAAATGATTATAAAATTGATGATATTGAGTATCAGTTTTTAAAATTTGAAGATGTATTAGCTATCGTGAAAGGAAAATAATTATGGCAAAACAATTAATTTTTGGCGATGATGCCAGACAAAAAATGCTTTCGGGAGTTAATCAGTTAGCAAAAGCCGTGGTGACAACTTTGGGACCCAAGGGCAGAAATGTAGCATTAGACAGATCATGGGGAGCTCCAAATGTAGTTCACGATGGCGTTTCAGTTGCAAAAGAAATTACACTCGAAGACAAATTTGAAAATATGGGAGCCCAGCTAGTTAAACAAGCTGCTGAGCAAACTAATGAGGCTACCGGAGATGGAACAACCACAGCTACATTATTAGCACAACAAATTACTGTAAAAGGTATGCGTTTAGTTACTGCAGGCACAAATCCAATGATTATGAAACGCGGTATCGATAAAGCAGTTGATGCGGTTGTAACAGAAATTAGAAGATTAGCTAAACCAGTTAAAAAAGCAGATTGGGAAAAAGTTGCAACTATTTCAGCTCAAAGCGAAATTATCGGTGCAAAAATTGCCGCAGCACTGGCACTGGTAGGACAAGATGGAGTGGTTGAGGTTGAAGAAGGTAAAACAATGGATATTACCATCGATCACAAAGAAGGAATGATTTTTGATAAGGGCTATGCTTCACCCTACTTTGCAGCAGGCAGTGAAGATATGATTGCTGAAATTAAAAGTCCATATATTTTGGTTACTGATCAAAAAATTAGTAGTATTCAGGATTTAGTTCCTTTCTTAGAAAAGTTCATGCAAGTAAGCAAGGATTTGGTAATTATTGCTGATGATATTGATGCTGAAGCTTTAACTGCTCTGGTTGTCAATAAATTACGTGGTGCAATTAATGTTTTAGCCGTTAAGGCTCCAGGATTTGGTGATCGCAAGAAAGCAATGACTGAAGATATAGCTGTACTTGTTGGTGCAGAAATAGTTTCATCAGATCGTGGTATGGCTCTCAAAGATGTGGCAATTGAACATTTGGGTCGCGCGGATATGGTTAAATCAACCAAAGACGAGACAACCATTGTTGGGGGTAAAGGTAAAAAAATAGATATTAGTGGTCGAGTTTCACAAATTGATGCTGAAATTAAAGCTTCTACGTCTGATTTTGATAAAGAAAAGCTTCAAGAGAGAAAAGCTAAGCTTACTGGTGGAGTTGCTGTCATTCAAGTTGGGGCTGCCACAGAAACAGAGATGAAGAACTTAATGGAAAGAGTCAAAGACGCAAAAGGAGCAACCAAAGCTGCTATTGAAGAGGGTATTATCCCTGGTGGTGGCGTAACTTTAATTCAAGCTGTTAAAGTTTTGAAGAAACTTAAGGGAGCTTCCGCTGATGAACAAGCTGGTATTGATTTAATCGCTTCAGTTGCTGAAGAACCACTTAGAATGTTGGCTCAAAACTCAGGCGTAGATGCGGGTTGGGTTGTAAAAACAGTGGCAGCAAAGAATGATCCAACTTTTGGATTTAATGCAGTTACCAATGAGTTTGGTGATATGGTCAAAGCTGGCGTGATTGAACCTGCAAAAGTTGCCACATCTTCATTGATTAATGCAGCTTCGGTTGCCTCGATGGTTTTGACAACAGAATGCATGGTTACAGATGCTCCAGAGCCAGAGAAAGCTTCAATGCCTCCAATGGGTGGAGGAATGGGTGGAATGATGTAGACGTTTTTGAAACACTCTTAAAAACCGAATATAGAAACAAAAAAGCCCTCGAAAAATCGGGGGCTTTTTGATTGCCACTAGCTTTCTATTAATCCAATCAAGCTATAGTTCATTGCTACTCCTGGTCCAGATTTGCGATAGGAGTGGAATAAATCATTGTTGTGCAGAGTGCAAAATTCACTACGAATTATTTTTACGATCATGCCAGATTTTTCAATTTGGTCAATATTTTTTTGATAAAGATCGTAATGAAGATCAGATTTTTTATCTATTTGATAACATTCTTTACAAATTGCGGACCCGAGCCAAATAGTAAGATTGTTCGTTTGGTTTTTCTTACTGCCAACTCCATATTTTAGCTTCAGGTATTTAAGAACTTTTGATAAGATTTTTTTCTCAGTTCCAGCTCGTCCAGAATGGATGGCCGCAATTACGTTTTTATCATTTCCGTTATTCCAATGTATGAGAATCGGTAGACAATCTGCAGTTTTTACCGCTAGAAGAATATTTTTTTTGGTTGTAATTAAAGCGTCCACATTAGGAATGACCTGTCTTTTTTCTAATATTTCATTAATTTCAATAAAATTGTCACTATGTGTTTGCTCCATTTCTACGAATGAGAATTTTTCAAACTCTTTTTTGTTTAGGGTTTCCTCAAGATTTTCATGATTTCCAAGAGTTTTTATAATAAATTTCATTGATAATTTCTTGCGAGCAAAATTTCTTTTCTTACTTCCCATGCTAAAGGTAATACTACAAATATAGAGACCAATCCATATGTTAACATAACTTTTGGAATTCCAACTTTATCAAGTATGAATCCAAGGCCAATCATGTTGATTCCCAAAAACAAACTAACAAATAGGTTTGCTGCTGACATCGCTGTAGCTCGATATTTTGATTCAATTTCTTGGTGTAGATAAGGATTTAAAATTAAAAATCTGCCGGTACCAATCATCATGATTCCTGCAACTAGAGGCAAACTATTCCAATGATTTAACCAGAATCCAGGGATGTACGACATTATCATTATAATTGGCAAGAATAGAATGTCCCATTTTCCATTATTTGCTTTTACTGATTTCGCTAGTTTAGCCAAAAAGATAATGTTAATTAAGCGAAAAGTTCCTGTGATTAATCCTAAAGATAATTGTTGATATCCGACAGAAATTAAAATCATGTCTCTAAGTAAGCGTTGAAAAGTCCAACTAATTCCTCCAACTAAAGTATAAAGAAGGGTCAACTTAATCAATCTTGAGTGCTTGAAAATTTGTTTTGTGCCGTCGACAATTTGGCGATAATAATTTTTTAAAGTAAATTTTTCTGTATCTATAGAAGGCTCTTTCATAAATGATGAAATAATCGCGGATATGATTAGAATTATGGTAAAACCAATGAAAGGGAATTTTAGGTTGAAGCTTCCTAGCAATCCTCCAGCAAAAGTTGCTCCAATAAGTCCAAATTGATTGACGGTCATTACTTTGGCATTTATTACTTTGAAATTATTCTCAAGTCCATCTTCTGCTAGGCTATCATAGATTAATGCATCTTCAGCCCCAGATTGAAGAGCTTCTGCTAGACTTTGAAGAGTAATCGCAATTCCAAATTGCAGAAAATCTGTAGCCCATAAATATAAAATCATTGATAATGCATAAACTAAGTAGCTAATTAATAAAGTGATTTTTTTACCCACTAAATCGGCAAAAGCTCCGGTTGGGAGTTCAAAAATTACAATTGAGATAAATAGCCATCCGGTTAATATGGAAATTTGGGAATTTGATAAAGTCTGTTGCATCCACAATATTCTCACAGGCATGATCAATATAAATGTTGATAAAAAACGAGTTAAATAGGAAAGGGGAATATTGTGCTGGCTAATTGTTTTATTTTTCGAAGATAAAAAGTTGACAATTTTGGATACCATATTGATGATTTAATTAAGAAAGTTCATCGACCAGCTTGTGAGTGAAAATTAGTATACCAACACCTGTAATCAGGGAAATAAGATAGCTCAGGAAATGATCATTAGGAAATAAAAATAAGTCCATCAATCCCCAAGCTCCTCGCCAAAACAAAACCACTGATGTTCCGATCAACATC
>PFJN01000039.1 GCA_002783105.1 Candidatus Pacebacteria bacterium CG_4_10_14_3_um_filter_34_15
GTTGTGCGGATGCAAATTATTGCAAAAATGATTCAAACTGTAACTCATCAGAAGTTTGTCTTCGTGGAAAATGCGAAAAAAACGATCCCCAATTTATGAAGAAAATTAGGAAAAAAATTTGGGATGCAATTAGAACTCCAGCTACAAATTAGAACTTGGTAGCCGTAGGCGTAAGTCTATGCTAATCGAAAAATGATCCCGTAATTATTTTTTGCTGTGGGTCAATTTTAGTGTTTAGATTAGCCTTTCATTGTCTGTATTTTACTAAAGATTTCGGTTTCTTGTTGACGCATTTTTCTTGCAAATTGGTTGTCAGATTCTCTGTAGGCAAATTTGTCTAGATTGCTAAAAGAGTTTTCTTTTTTCAAGAAGCTGGTTTTTAATTCTCTGCTAACCTCTTTTAGCTTTTCATACGGAGTGGTGGTTTGACCATAAATTTGAGTTTCTCTGCCTTTGCCATCTTTTTTGCTTTCAGTCACAAACATACAGGGTCGGTGGTAATTTAGGTATGGATTAAACCACTGCCTGAGGAAGTCACTAATTGTTTCAGCTGCCTTAAAGTTAATGTGCATGTAGCCCATGTTTTTTCTAATCACTGAGCCATTTTTTGATTCAACCAAAGCATTGTCATTGCTATGCCTTGATCTACTTTTAGTTTGCTCGATAAGTAGTTTGTTGAGTAAC
The DNA here is from genome assembly GCA_002783105.1 of Candidatus Pacebacteria bacterium CG_4_10_14_3_um_filter_34_15. GTDB lineage: Bacteria > Patescibacteriota > Microgenomatia > UBA1400 > PJMF01 > VFLK01. The sequence continues at coordinate 685 of PFJN01000039.1, forward strand.
TTTGCCACCACATAGTTGATAAATTCACTGCCTCTATCTGAATGAAAATTGAAAATTACAAATGGAAATTGCTCGAGCAATCTTTTTAGAGCAGGCAACAGATAAAGCTCTGAGATTTGGGGTACACAAACCACTACCTCCCATTGAGTGATCTTATCCACAGCATTGATGTAGTAGACATCCCTTTGGTGGACAGTGTCTACTCTGATGCTTCCTGGCTTACCATTATTCTCTGGCTCCTTGGTTTGACCAATCGCAATATCTCTTGGCTTGGTGCCATTGACCTAGAATTGACGATAGATTTTGCTCTTTCGTAGATTGTCGATGTGAGAGGAGCTGACACCTGCAATGTGTTGATATTTACTTTTACCAAAAACTTCTGCCTCTCTTCTCAAGATCTCTTTGGTAGCAAATCTATTGAGCCTTCGGTGAAGGGCATCGGTTTGTTCGAGCAACTTAATATCTGCTGAAGTGTAGACTTGATGGGGATTTTTTCTTTCATAGATTTTATGTTCTAGCTTTTTGTCAATTGCTTTGCTGATTAGTCTATTTAGCTGTGCCTTTTTGTAGCTAGTCAATTTTTTGAGATACAGCCTTACGATGTGTTTATCTTTACGAGAAAGCTTTTGATACTTAAACTTTTTGATCGTTTCTTTGATCAAATCGTACTTGTCTTGTATGCCCTCTAGTTTGATCTCAAATTTAATTGAGCCTTTTACAAATTCCAGAAGCCCTGAGATACTACTAAAGCGTGAGTCATCCATACTAATTTTCATAACTAAAAACTAGTATTGACTCACGCTTTTTCTTTGACAATTACGGGATCATTTTTCACTTAGCATTGAAGCTTCGTTGGGGATCATTTTCGATTAGCTAAGACTGTAGATTGCATTTTTACTCAATATTTAGTATAATAATAACTAGATTTGATAGCGAAGGGCCAGAAGAAGGCTCTTTTTTATTAAATAGCACTTGTGTCGAAAATATTTAGTTAACTTATTATTAAATTTTGGAAAGAAAAAATGGCAAAATCAAAAAAAACAACACCTTCTAAGTCAAAAATGGTTCGTACTGAGTTCGCTGCTGCAATTAACCAAATTGCTAGCGAAAGACATATTGAGCCAGTAGCAATTTATGAAGCTATCAGACAAGCTTTAGTTTCAGCTTACAGAAAACAGTTTGGCAATTTAGAAGAAGAATCATACTATTTTGTTGATTTAAATGAAGATAGTGGTGAATCCACAATTTTTAAGTGCCCAATTGTTGAAAAAGACGAAGAGACAGGCGAAATCTTAAAGTGGGATGATTCAAATCCAATCGATGTCACTCCCGCAGGATTTGGTCGTATTGCCGCTCAAACTGCAAAACAAGTAATCTTACAAAAAATCAGAGAGTCTGAGCGAGATATGGTTATCAAAGATTACGAAGATAAAGTTGGTGAAATTGTCACAGCTCAAATTTTGCGAATGGATGGCAGATCAGTTATTTTAGATCTTGGTAGAGGTCAAGGATTCATGCCTCCAGAAGAGCAGATGCGTGGTGAGTTTTACAAAATGAATAACAGAATTACTGTTTTTATTCGTGAAATTGCCGAAACTCCAAGAGGTAAGAAAATTATTGTTTCCCGTGCAGCTAAAGAATTAGTTTCCAAACTTTTTGAGAGAGAAGTTCCAGAAATTGCAGCAGGAACAGTTGAAGTTGCTTTAATTGCTCGTGAAGCTGGAGTTAGAACAAAATTAGCTGTTAGATCCACTCAAGAAGGAGTTGATCCAGTTGGTTCATGTGTCGGTCAAAGAGGAATTCGTGTTCAAGAAGTTATCAGAGAATTAAACAATGAGAAATTAGATATTATTTCTTATTCAGAAGATGACAGACTTCTTATTCAGGGGGCTTTGGCTCCAGCCGAAGGATTAAAGATAACTATTAATAAAGATGATAAATCAGCCGTAGTTGTTGCTCCAGATGATCAATTGTCACTCGCAATCGGTAGAGGTGGTCAAAATGTTAGATTGGCAGCTAAACTTACCGGTTACAAGATCACAATTCAATCTGCTGAAGGTAGTATCAAATCACATATGACTGGAGACGAAGAATATGAGATCGATACTTTTGAAGGATTGATTGAAGATACAAGAGATTTCTTAGTTCAAAACAAATTAACAACTTTAGCAGATCTATCAAGATTTAAAAACAAATGGCTTGAAGCTGAGCTGGGCGAGAACCAAGAAAAAATATTAAGCGATAGAGTTGAAAAATTTGAAGCTGAGATGGCTCAACGAGATTCTTTCGATGATCTCGCTACAAAGTTAGAGAGCAATTAAAAATGGCACTAAAACCTAGACCAGCAATAATTACAATCATGGGTCATGTTGATCATGGTAAGACAACTTTGTTGGATTACCTTAGAAAATCAAATGTTGTGGCCGGTGAAGCTGGTGGTATTACCCAACATATAGGTGCTTATAGCATTAAGCACAACGGCAAAGATATTACTTTCATTGATACTCCAGGACACGCTGCTTTTAATAAAATGAGAGAACGTGGTGCTCAAGTAACAGACATTGTCGTTTTAGTTGTTGCTGCCAATGATGGTGTAAAACCACAAACAATTGAGTCGATCAGACATATCAAAAATTCTAATGTTCCAGTTGTTGTCGCAATCAATAAGATTGATCTACCAGATGTAAATCCTGATATCGCAAAAGCTGGTTTAGCGGAGCATGGTCTGGTTGTAACTGATTATGGTGGAGATATTGAAGCTGTTGAAATTTCCGCGCTTAAAGGCAAAGGTATTGATAAGCTTCTAGAGACAATTAACCTTGTGGCTGATTTGCAAGAAATCACTGCAGATCCAGACGCACCTCTAGAAGCAATCGTGATTGAATCTTCAAAAGATGCAAAAAAAGGTGTTGCGGCAACTGTTATTGTTAAAAATGGTACTTTATCATTAAGACAAGATATCTTTGCTGATGAAGCTGATGGTCGTGTAAAGAAACTTTCAAGCGCAACTGGCGAAGATTTGAATAATGTTACTCCGGGGTTTGCTGCTGAAATTATCGGTTTTAAAGATGCTCCAAGCGTTGGCTCTACAGTTAAGGATTTAAGTAAGACTTATGTTGAAGTTGTTAGCGGTGACGGTGTTGAAGGCGCTGCAAAAGATGCCACTTCCAATGATAATATTGCAGATGACGGCTGGGGAGATATCGATTTCTCGGGAATGATTGATCAAAAACCAAAATTAAATTTAATTATCAAGGCAGACGTTGAAGGTACTTTGGAGGCAATTTTACAGACAATTGACCTTGAAAGTACAAGATTAATTTCTTCTGGAGTTGGAAGCATTACAGAATCAGATGTTGAAAGCGCTATTACAAGTAAGGCATTGATCATTTCATTTCACACAAAAGTTTCAAAAAAAGTTCTGATTATGGCCAAGAATGCTGGGGTAAAAATTAAATCTTACGATGTTATTTACAAATTGATTGAAGATCTTCAAAAACAGATGTTGAAGCTTATCGAACCAACAATCGACGAAGTTGTTTTGGGTGAAGCTGAAATTATGCAAATTTTTGAAATGAATGGTGAAAAAATTGCTGGATCTAAAGTTAAAACAGGTGAAATTAAAAGGACTGATCTTTTCCATTTGAAACGTGGCGATGAAATTATTGCTGATCCAACTGTTAAAAATATGATGCATGGCAAAGAAGACATTACTCAAGTTAAAGTTAAGGCTGAATTCGGAATGACTTTTAAGAATAAGAAACTTGATTTTCAAGTTGGCGACATTATTGTTGCATATAAGGTTGAGGACGAAGAGTAAGTTTTGTTTGTATCAAATAAATATTTATATAAGCAAGTCTTGCGGAGCGATGATTTATAATTTTTTTAAATCAAGCGAAGCTGAACTTACAAAATACTTATTTGATAAAAAAGATGATATAATAGTATCTAGTAAAAAATAAGGTTACTTTACCTTTCGGTTTTAAATCGGGGCAACTCATCAAGACTGCGAGAGTAAGGGAAAGGAATACCATGGCTTTAGTAAAAGCTCAAAAACAACAAATTATCAAAGACTACGCGCTTTTTGAAGGCGACACTGGATCTCCAGAGGTCCAAATTGCATTGTTAACAGCTTCAATTCAAGAGTTAACCAAGCATCTTGGTGGTCACAAAAAAGATAATCACTCAAGACGTGGATTATTGAAACAAGTTGCCAAAAGAAGACGTCTTCTTAATTTCTTACTTACCAGAAGTGAAGAAAGATATAGAAAACTTCTTGATAGATTGGGATTAAATAAATAAATTAATCTCTACATATTTCTGTTATAATTAAGCTTGTCAATATTATAAATTTTTATAAGGAAGTAATGACAGAAACAACAGAGATTCCAAATGGATTATTTATTGGGAACACGATTAGAGAAGCTTGGAGAATTTTCAAAGAAGATTGGATTACAATATACACCGTATTTATTTTGCCTTGGTTGCTTGTTGCAGCTTATACCTATGCTCAATCTGCATTCAATATTGAAGAAGGATCAAGTGTCTATTGGGTTTGGTATGTAGCTTACATACTTTTTAGCATGGTCATTGGTATGGGTGTGACCAATGCTTTTCTCTCAATCACTAGAGGTAAAAAAGTAACTATGGAGACTTTTACTTCAATGTTACCAAGAGTATTTAATTATTTGGCAGCTCAGTTTTTAATGTTACTTATTATTTTTGGTGGATTCATTTTATTTATAATTCCTGGCCTAATATTTTCAATAAAGTATATGTTTACTCTATATCTAGTAATTGATAAAGGTATGGGTCCTATTGAGGCATTAAAGGCCAGCGGAAAATTAACCGATGGTATTAAATGGGATTTGGTCGGATTTATGGCTGCAATTATTATTTTAATGTATTCAGGAATTTTGGCTTTGGTAGTTGGTTTGCTTGTTACTATTCCACTCATGACAGTTGCTTGCATTGTTTTATATAATATGTTGATAAATAGGCAGAAATAATTTGTAATTGATTTTTCATGCTATAATAGTTTCAGATTTACACACAGTAAGTCTAATTAATAATTTAATAGAACTCTAGAAAAAATCTTGAATATTGAGGATTCAAGAGAGAAGATAAATTTGGCTCCAAAAGTTGCATTTTCGCATTTGAGCTGCATTTTAATTTGTCCTTTCTCATGGAATACTCTCACTCTAGTTTTTCTCACGAGTTCAAGAAAGGATTTCATGTCATATCCGACATATCCAAACACCTACAAGAAAGATATTCAAGTAGGCAATAAAACCATCTCAATCGAGATTGGTAAATTTTCAGAACAAGTTAGTGCTGCGGTACTCGTAACTTGTGGTGAAACAGTAGTTCATAGCACAGTTGCTTTGGGCAGAAAAATAAACTTGGGATATTTTCCGCTCTCAGTTGAGTTTGCGGAAAAACTTTACGCAGCAGGCATAATTAAAGGTTCTCGCTGGGTTAAAAGAGATGGTCGTCCCTTAGACGAGGTTATTTTAAAAGCTCGTGTTATCGATCGTTCATTAAGACCATTATTCCCAGAAAGATTGACAAACGAAGTTCAAGTTATTAACACTGTTTTCTCATATGACGGTCAAAATGATCCTGATATGCTTGGTCTTTTGGGAAGTGCAATTGGTTTAGCAATTTCTGAAATTCCATTTGATGGTCCAATGGCTGGTTTAAGAATTGGTTACAATAAAGAAACCAGTGAATTCTTGACCAATCCAACATATGAAGAAAGAGATAAATCCAGTCTTGATTTAATTGTTGCTGGTTCAGGCGATGCAGTTGTGATGGTTGAGGCAGGTGCCAATGAAATCATTGAAACTGTGATGGTTGAGGCTTTAATTAAAGCTCAAGAAGAAATGGGAAAAATCTGCACAGCAATTAATGAAATTGTTGCTGAAATTGGCAAAGACAAGATTGACCTAATCGATGATGAAACAAAAGCAGAAGATGCAAAAATCGAAGCTTTGGCAGATAAAATTTACAAAAAGAATGTTATCGAGCTTAAAGAAATTGTCAAAAAAGAAGGCAAATTAATTAAAGATTCAGGCTTAGATGAACTTAAAGAGAAATTAATTGCGCAGTATGTTAAAGACAAGGTGAATGGCGAAGCCAGAGAGGGTGCCCTGGGGCATGACGCAAAAGAAGGCGAAGCCAGTGAAGTTTCTGAAAAGGAAGTTTTAACAGCCCTTTACAGTCTGACTAAAAGAGCAGCAAGGGAATTAATTTTAATTGATGGTGTTAGACCTGATGGCAGAAAAACAGATGAAATTAGACAAATTTGGACTGAGGTCGATGTTTTTCCAAGAACTCATGGTTCGGCAATGTTCAAAAGAGGCGCAACTCAAGGAGTTACAGTCGTAACTTTAGCAGATCCATCTAGAGCTCAATTGACTGAAAGCATTAGAGGTGAAGAAGAACTTAAATACTTCCATCACTACAGTATGCCTCCATACGCTTCTGGTGAAGCTGGTAGATTTGGTTTTCCTAAACGTAGAGAAATTGGACATGGAGCTTTGGCAGAGAGAGCACTGCGACCAATGCTTCCTAGCCAAGAAGAATTTCCATACACTATTCATGTTGTTACAGAAATTATGAGTTCAAATGGTTCAACTTCACAGGCAGCAGTTTGTGGTTCAACTCTTTCACTTATGGCAGCAGGTGTGCCAATTAAGCGTCCGGTTGCAGGAATTGCCATGGGTCTTATGAGTGATGGGAAACAATATATTGTTTTATCCGATATTCAGGGACTCGAGGATCATGTTGGTGACATGGACTTTAAGGTTGCAGGAACCACTGAGGGTATTACTGCTATTCAAATGGATATTAAGCTTAAAGGTATTCCAAGAAAAGTTTTGGAAGAAGCTTTAGAGCAAGCTAAGGTTGGTAGATTACACATTATGGGTGAGATGCTTAAATCAATTAATGCTCCAAGAACAGAACTTTCTCAGTTTGCACCAAAGGTTAAACAGATCACTATTCCTGCAAGTAGAATTGGTGAGTTAATTGGACCAGGTGGAAAAATGATTAAAAGCATCATCGAAAAGACAGGTGCTGAGATTAGTGTTGATGAAGACAAGGATAATGAGCTTGGTTTAGTCAACATTTCTTCACCAGAACAAGAGAAAATTGATGCAGCGACCAAAATTATCACAAACATGATGAGAGTTGTAGAAGTTGGAGAAGAATTTGACGGCGTTGTTACCAGAGTTGAAAGCTATGGTGCCTTCGTTGAATATCTGGACGGCAAAGAAGGTCTAGTTCACGTTTCAGCTATGAATACTGAATTTGTTAAAGATGCTGGTGATTTTGTTAAAGTTGGCGACTCAGTTCATGTCATGATTTCCGAAATCAAAGATGATGGGAAGATTGGCTTGAGTATGCTAACTAAGGATCAACAGGCGGAGGTAAACTCCAAAAGAGAATCACGTCCACAAAGACCATCCTTTAGAGGTGGTAATGGCGGAAGTAACGGTAGTTATCGTGGTGGAGACCGCGGTGGAAGTCGCGGTGGCAACAGAGGTGGTAATGGTGGAAGTCGAGGTGGCAACCGATAATTAGCTTTTCGCCAGTACGTTAACACGCTAGTTAACTCTTCTTGAAAAGAATTTGATGAAGCCTCATACTTTAAGGTATGAGGCTTCAAAATATTAAGAATACTGCAGGTGTATTTTCATTGTTGGATTTTTCTAGAATCGCTACTTTGGCAGAGTCCATTGGTCTAGATATTGATCACTTAGATCACAAAGATGTGCTAAATTTTATTTCTGAAAAAATTATGGAATATGTTTCTCCAGAGGTCTCTGGGGTTATTATTGATCCAGATTTTGATTTTTCCAATCTGATTAAAAAATCTAGCAGCACAGGTTTAGTGATGTCGCTTGAAAAGAAGAGAGACAGTTTAGATCCATTCGGCATGCCAACCATCGCAGATGGTTGGGGTATCGAACAAATTAGAAATAATTATGGTTTGGTCAAGCTCGAACTTTTTTATAATCCTCAGGAGGCTGAAGCATTGAAAAAAAAGCAGTTTGTATCAGAAGTGCATGATTATTGCAAATATATAGGGATAGATTTTTTGTTGGAACTGATGGTTTACCATCCAGGTGGAAGTAAGGAAACTACCAAAGAAGCAATGTTAGAAACTCAACTTCAAGCTATTAGTGAGCTTTCGAGAAGTTGTGATCTGATTGGTTTGGAGCTTTTAGGAGATTCGTTATCGGCAGTAACCATAACTGCGGCTCTCGATACCCCATGGATTTATAATGCAAGAGAGATAGGTTATGAAGAGTTCAAAAATAATTTAAGAATCTGTGTAGAAAGCGGAGCCAAGGGATTTATGACAGGAGATCCAATTTGGTTTGGTGAAGATGTTAAAAAAGTCTTGTCTTCTTACCAAGATCGAGATAAAATAGAGGAGTACATAAAGACTGATATAAGAGACAAAGTTATTGAAGTTAACAGAATCGCTAGTGAAATCAGTTCAAATACAGAAAGTTAATATGAACAAGTTTTTAAAAGACTTATCAAATATTGTGTTCTTAATAGTTGGAGTTTCGTTGATGTTTAGGTTTGTGCTGAAGCTTTTGGGGGCGAATGAAGATTCGGCATTTGTGAACTTCGTTTATGAAAATACGCTTCCGTTATTATCTCCATTTTTATTAGCATTTCCCAGCCCAAGTGTTAACGGAAAATTTGTCTTAGAATTTACAACATTGTTTGCTATTTTTGTTTATGCATTTGTTAG
>PFJN01000002.1 GCA_002783105.1 Candidatus Pacebacteria bacterium CG_4_10_14_3_um_filter_34_15
TCCTTTAAGATGCAACAGGCTGATGATCAAAGGATCCAGGAGATTAAAGAGGTTACGGAAAAACTTAGTACTGATGCAAAATATCGGGATCGCTCCTCTCAATCTACTAAGCAGCTAAGAGAAAAGCTTTGTTCTCTGACCGCTCGTTCAGCTCAGGAGCGAGAGAAAGCCATCACTACTATTCGTGACTTTTTGGAAATGCCAACCGCCGAAGTGGAGTATGAATGCAACAATGCGTTTTATAGTCTGGAGGAAGACAGACTTATTTCTGCCAAAGGCGAGACGTACACAGTGGGTATGACATATTTTGTTGTGGATCCAGCAACGAACTATGTTTTGCAAGTGGATGAGACTCCTGGGACTTGGGGATACAAGACCGATGGGACTCGTTGGTTTAGCGATCAAAAAGAGTATGACTACTCTGCTAATTACTCTCAGGAAGAAGTCGAACAAATCGCCAAGGGCTTTATCGCCAGACATCCTTCTGCTATTGGCAACATTGATCTGAGTAAATTGACACTGGAATCTGGCAAGAAAGACAGTGGCAACGGCAGGGTAAATTATTTCTTCATTTGGAGAGGTGAGGCTCGAACTGTCCAGCACAATCCACCACTAGAAACATGTAGTGAAGACTTAGATAAGGACGTTGAAGGTTTATATTACAACGGCAATGGCGTTCCCTGTATTAAGGTTTATGAGTCCACGGAAACACCGAGTATCAGCATTGCTTTTACCAGTGGTGGACAACTAATCAACTTCTCCAATGAATTGAATGGACCGGTGAGTAGGGCAACGGTTCGATAATTGCTTTCAAATTCTCCAAATTTTGTCTCCAGGGTGCACAACTAGCCCAACTAGGCAGCAAATGCCTCGTAAACTTGGCCACGCGGGGTCAGAGCGCGTGTTTATTTGCGAGTTATTTCCAAAATGTAAACTACTGACTCAGCCACTACTGGCTCAGCCAATTGAAAAATAGGCAATTATTTTGTATGCTAGTGTCATCACTTAGTAAGTAATGTACATATGGAAAAACTCTTAAAACTCAGAGAAGCAGCAGAGATACTGAGCGTTCACCCCAACACCCTCCGTCTTTGGGACCGTAAGGGTATTTTGGTAGCGGTACGCATTGGTGAGAGAAAAATTAGACGCTACCGTCTTGAGGATATTAAGAAGTTTATTAAGAAGAAATAATATGGCAAACGAGTTAACACAGACATCAAAGTTCATTCTTTACACTTCACCTAATGGGGATATTAAGCTGGATGTCTTTGTCAGAGACGAAACATTGTGGTTAACTCAGAAAATGATGGCGGAACTATTTGATGTAGATGTTCGTACTGTTAATGAACATTTGCAAAACATTTTCAAAACGCAAGAACTTGAGGAAAATTCAGTTGTCCGGAAAATCCGGATAACTGCCACAGATGGAAAACAATATCTAACCAATTTCTATAACCTTGATGCAGTCATTGCTGTTGGTTATCGGGTTAACTCTGGACGAGCAACTCAATTCCGTATTTGGGCTACCCAAGTGCTTCGAGAGTACATAATCAAGGGTTTTGCTTTAAATGATGATCGCCTTAAGCAGGGAGAGAAAGTTTTTGGTCAGGATTACTTCCGTGAGTTGCTAGAAAGAGTTCGTTCGATCAGGTCAAGCGAGCGCCGAATTTATCAGCAAATTACTGATATCTTTGCCGAATGTAGTATCGACTACGATCCGCACTCTCAAACCACTAAAAATTTCTTTGCTACTGTTCAAAACAAGTTCCATTACGCTATCACTGGTCACACTGCAGCTGAATTGATTGATGAGCGGGCAGATCGTCGACAACCTCATATGGGCTTGACCACCTGGAAACAAGCACCAGCCGGCAGAATTTTATCTGCTGATGTTACGGTAGCTAAAAATTATTTGCCAGAAGAACAAATTAAAAAACTTGAACGAACTGTTACTGGTTTTTTTGACTACATCGAAAATCTGATCGAGAACCGACAGACATTCAACATGGAAGAGTTCGCTGAGAGTGTTAATAAATTCTTGACGTTTAATGAGTACAGAATTTTAGGTGGTAAAGGAAAAGTATCCAAAGACAGTGCAGATAAGAAAGCCTTGGCTGAATACAAAGAATTTAACAAGATCCAGCCAATTGAGTCTGACTTTGATCGTGTGGTGAAGAAGTTGGCTAAAGGAGAAAGTAAATCCGGTAGTAAAATAAAATAGAGAGTAACGTTTTTATATTGTAAAATTGGTGCACAATGAAAAAAAATCCTAAGCCATTTAACACAAGTTTTTTGCCAGAAAAAGATGGGCATAAAGTTGCCTATTTTCAATACGGTAATTCCAAGGGTGAAGCGATATTACTTCTCCATGGTGGTCCTGGCTCAAAACACAGAGCAAAGAACGCTAAAGGTTATGACCCCAAAAAATATCACGTTATTGCATTTGACCAGAGAGGGTGTGGAAAAAGTTTACCCGCAGGCGAGCTAGAGTCAAATACTCTGTCCGATTTAATAAAAGACATTGAGCGACTTCGCAAAGAATTGAAAGTCAAAAAGTGGTTTGTGGCTGGTGGTAGTTGGGGTTCGACTTTGGCACTAGCCTATGCACAGGCTCATCCAGAACAAGTTAAGGGTCTATTGCTAAGTAGCATATTTCTAGCTAGTTCCAGAGATGAAAAGTGGGCATTCTCAGAAGCTAATGGTATAGACAGAATGTTTACTGATTTGTGGGAGGATCGCCTTGCTTTCTTAGAAAAGTACAAGACTACTCCAGTTAATGCTGCCAAAGATTTGCTTGATAAAATAGGCAGTGGTTCAAAGGAAGTAGTTAATGACGTTGTAGCGGGTGTAAGTAATTGGGAAGGTAACTTGATGAACGCTCAAGAAAATTTGACATTTATAGACCCAGAAGATGTTCAGGAGAGTGATATTAACGCTATGAAAGTCTTTTTACATTTCGAAGCCAATGATTTTTTTCTGACAGACGATCAACTTATTAAAAATATGAGCAAAATTAAGTCAATTCCCGCTGTCATAGTACATGGTAGATACGACTTACTCTGTCCAGTAGAAGCAAGCTGGAATGTTCAAAAAGGTTTTGATACAGCAGAAGTAATAATTTTACCGACAAGTAACCACAAATTAACTGCTGATGGAGCGGTGGCAAAAGAATTGGCTTATAATCTTTTTTTGGAAAAATTGATTATTAATTTTCCCAATGACCTACATTAATGTTGTGACTAGTGACCTAAAACTGATATCATGTACTTATGAAAAATCAGCCACTTCTCTATGGAATCATTGGTTTGCTGGCAGGCAGCTTGCTCACAGTGCTGTTTGTAACTAATACGGTCAATACGAACAATTACGGCATGATGCAGATGATGGGTATCCGTCAGGGTGTCAATGGATCACCCATAGCTAACAATCTTGACCAACATTTTATTGAACAAATGATTTCCCCATCACGAGGGAGCGATTGAGATGGCTAAGCTAGCACAGGAGCGCTCTAAGCGTCCGGAGATTCTGACTTTGGCTAAAGCGATTATTCAAAGCCAATCCCAAGAGATTACCCAGATGCAGACTTGGTACAAAAACTGGTATGGAACAGAAGTACCCGTTAACTCAACTGTTGGAATGGGTATGGGACGAGGCATGATGCATGGTGGGATGATGGGCGGGCAAACCTCTGACATCGAATCGCTCAAGAATGCTGCCAACTTTGATGAAGTTTTCCTGCAAGAAATGATTCTTCATCATCAGATGGCGGTGATGATGGCGCAAATGTTGCTCTCAGGATCTAATCGTCCGGAAATGAAACAGCTGGGCGACGATATCATCACAGCTCAGGAATCCGAGATCGAACAAATGCGCTCCTGGCTTACGGAATGGTTATTATGAAACTCGCTTTAATTCTCTCCAGCAATACTGTTGAAATCAATTGGAATGCCTTGCGTTTGGCTAATCTGGCTATCAGCAAAGGAGACAGTGTGTCAGTGTTCCTTGTTGGTGAAGGGGTGGAGTACTTGGCTCATTCATCCGATCAGTTTGATATTAAGAAGCAACTAGAAAAATATCTTGAGTCTGGTGGAACACTGATTGCCTGTGGAACTTGCCTAGCAATCCGTAAACAAGAGAGTGGTGAGGAATGTCCTGCCGGTAACATGGAGGATTTTTATCGGATCGTGGCTGAGAATGATAAGGTCCTGACTTTCTAGAATTTTGCATCACTGTGTTCAATGTTGCAGAAACCTATTCACTTCCTTATTGGTCCACTCCGGGTACTCCAGCTCCCCAACCCAATCAATTCGTCCGAATTCATACCATTTTTCGAACAGAAATTTACATAAACGTACACAAGTGGACAGAAAGTTATTTTTAAAATAAACTCATTTGATTCTCGCTGACAGCTTTCTTTTTAGCAGGGCTGACAATTTTGCTTAATCCCAAACTGCGGTAAGTCCGTAGCCGTTTAAAATACATCAATTTCAGCATAGGTACTTGGTCATCAAAGTAATCGTGAACGATGGCTTGAGTTTTACCTTCGTAATTTCTTTGCACTCGTCCCACATATTGAATTAATTTGCCCTTCCAAGAAAATGGAAACGCTAGAAATAAGTGAGATACGGCTGGCCAATCAAAACCTTCGCCAATTAACTTGCCAGTAGCGATTAGTAGTTGAAAGCGTTCTTGATTCATCCGTTTGGTTATTCGTTCGCGTTGCTTTTTAGTCATAACTCCGGTAGCAATAGCGGCGTGGATGCCTTTGGCTTTTTGTCGGACTAATTCTAGTAAAGTTTCGCAATGTTCTATACGTTCGGTAAGCACTAAACATTTCGTGCCAGTTGCTAAAACTGCAGCAATATCGCTTGCAATTTGCTCGTTTCGATCTACATCGGTGATAACCAATCGACAAGCTTCCTGAAAGTCTTCTAATTTACCATTGCCTTTGAATTGTGTCTTTCGGGTGATTAATTCCGTTTTTACAGTTAAACCAGATCCTTTGCTTTCATCTAGGTCATTGTTTGTGGCAGTTACTATCTGGTCGCTGACGTACAAATACATTAACTTTTCTAATTTATCTTTGCGAAAAGCGGTAGCTGTCAGACCTAAAATATTTTTTGCCAGAAATTGTTTGATAACAGTACTAAAAGTGTTGGCGGGAACATGGTGACATTCGTCAACGATTACTAATCCAAAATCGTTTTTAATCTCATCAACTCCTCTCCTAGACAGAGTCATATAAGAAGCAATAGTAACTTTTTTACCGATTTTCCACTTATTATCACCAACCAACCCTAGATCATTTTTTGCCAGCGAGAAATAATCAGTAACCCTTTTTTGCCACTGATGGAGCAGGGTGTTGGTATGAACAATAATCAGTGTTTTTTGCCCCAGCTTCTTCATTAAAGCTAAAGCAACCATGGTTTTCCCAAACCCCGGTTGAGCTTCAAGAATCACCCGATTAGTTCCCATCAGTCTAGACAAAATTTGTTTTTGATCTTTTCGCAGAATGAGTTTTGAAGGGAAACGTATTTGCTTGGTAGTTATTCGTTGGTCTATAACCTCAGCTTTTAGTTGTTCCTTTTGAATAAAATCATTTAGTTTGTTTAGAAATCCTATTGGTGCGATAATGCCATCCGGTAAAACCTCAAGGGTTTTGATAAATCTGAAAGTCTGCCAGGTTGAATAACCAAATCTTTCTTTGGCATAAAAATCAGGATTAGGGAAGTTCAATTCCTTCTTTAAATAGCGATAAAGTTTATCTGGTAGCCAGATATTAGGTATAAAAATATTTGCTCCTAAAACTAACTTTGTTTGCTGGCCTTGAGTTGTGGCTATCGGTTGGTCATCAATTTCCTCATCCCCTCGATTTTTTAGGTTTTCTTCAGGTGTTGCATTGGTATTTACTGGAAGTTTTATGTAACACTCAAGGAATTGATCAACTTCTTGTTTGGTTATTTTTCGAATCTCACGTAAATATTGCTATTGGTTTGGAATCGATAAACCATCTTGGGTAATAAATACAGTTTTTCCTTCAGCAGCGAATTTCCCCTGGAGAGGGAGACAAATCAGATTGCCATAACCCTTGCCAGTATGTTCATCTTGACTAGGAAACATTCGGTCAAATGTTTTTCTATTCTTAATTCCGGCTTGATCTAGAAGTAATTTACCCATCTGGCGAGTTTTATAGGCAGGTAATCTTTCGCTAAAGATAAACCACAGATGTCCACCATTGCCGGACTTTGAGCGCTCTATGGTGGAGAAAAGGCCGTTATTCACGGCAATAGCTGCCACTTTTTGGATAAGACTAAACCAATCTGATCCATCAAAATCAATAGCTAAGAAAGCTGTGGTGTTGTCTGGAAACAAGGGGTAAACCCCAATGATTTGGTTTCCCTCAAGGTGAGACAAGATGACAGCGTCACTCAAGGCTTGAGGATGTTGATTTAGACGATAAACCGGGGCATAACCTGACTTTTTGTCTGGCAAATCTTCCCAGTAGCGGGCAAATACGTCGTCTCTGGTGTTAAACAGAGATCTATAAAGTTTAATGATTTCGACTGATATACTAGGCATATCTTTTCAGTTTAGTTGAAAGCAACTAGTTAATTGTTTTCATTGACAGTGAAAACAAATTGTATTATAGTAGATAACATATGACAGATCAACAACAGACCCAAATAACAAAGGATATCCTCGCCTCCGCCTTAAAAGAGCAAGCTGAGTCTTTTCAGGCTCGCGATTTAGGGGTTGAAAGGGAGATTTTGGGAGAATTGAAAAAGACTATCTTTGCGCCTCAAATTACAGTTATTACTGGCTTACGACGAGTCGGCAAATCAACTCTTCTCGCTCAAATAGCCAATAAATACCTTAAAGATGGATATTATTTTATTAACTTTGAAGACGAACGACTTCTAAATTTCCAGGTCAAAGACTTTGATTTGCTCCACGAAACACTCATAAGCATGTTTGGCGAAAAGCGAACATTTTTATTTGACGAAATTCAAAATGTGCCGGAGTGGGAGCGATTTGTTCGTCGTCTCCATGATCAAGGTTATAAGTTCATTGTGACGGGCTCCAACGCCTCTCTTTTAAGCCAAGAGTTGGGAACTCGACTAACTGGTCGTTCGATACGGGTCGAGCTATTCCCGTTTTCGTTTCGAGAGTTTCTATCTTTTAGGGAAGTAAATGTTCCCAATCTTAAGGTGCTAACCACTAAGCAAAAAGGGCAACTTCTGAAGTTGACAAAAGAATATATTGTCTCTGGTGGTATTCCCGACTCGCTTAAATATCCAGAACTAGAAATTCACAAAACACTCTACGATGATGTTCTATATCGTGATATTGCCACCCGTTATAAGCTGGATAATGTTAAAAGTCTAAAAGAATTAACGTTTTATCTTGTCAGTAATATTTCCACGCTGATTTCCTTTAATAAGCTTAAAGAACTTCTTAAGCTCGGGAGTGTTAATACAGTAAAAAGTTATATTGATTATCTAGAAAATAGCTGGTTATTTTTTGTTGTTAATAAATATGCCTATTCTGTCAAAGAGCAACAAATTGCTGCTAAAAAGGTTTATGGCATTGATACCGGCCTAGTTGGCTCAGTTGGTTTTAGTTTCTCTGAAAATATGGGTAAATTGATGGAAAATGTAGTTTATCTTCAACTGCGGCGAAAACGTCAAGATATTTATTACTATAAAACCGCTCAAGATTATGAGGTTGATTTCTTTTTACCTAAAGAAAATGCTTTTATTCAAGTATCGCAGCATTTTGATGCGCCAGAGACTCAGGAGAGAGAACTTCGAGCGATTACTGCCGCGGTTCTAGAGCAAAAAGAAGTGACAACCCACGTCGTGGTGACAGAGAGAGATAAACAGACTATTGATAGAGAAGGATTGCATATTCAGGTGGTGCCACTATACGAATGGTTGCTCAAATAGGGCCTAAGATTGTAAGAAGTGATTGATTTCCTTGAGTGTGTATTCTGAATATTCTAGGTAATAAATCCAATCAATTGTTCGAAAGTCCTCCCATTTCTCGAGCACTAACGGACAGAAACAACCACTAAATTACACAAACGAACAACACAACAAATTAATACTCACCAGATACATGTAAGGAATTGCGCGCATAAACCTTACATCTTATGTTCCAATGTTAGGTTTCAGGAAAATAGACAAAAGAGTTATACTTGTCTTGATTTATATGATTAAAAAACTACCAGACAATCAAATAGCTTTCTACCAAACTCCTGACGGGTCGGTAAATATTGAAGTACTATTTGCGGAAGAGAACATTTGGCTTACCCAGAAGAAAATGGCTGAACTTTTTGATTGTTCGACAGATAACGTTTCGCTTCATTTAAAGAATATTTATCAAGAAAATGAGGTTGATCAAGAGTCAACTATCGAGGAATTCTCGGTAGTTCAAAAAGAAGGAGATAGAGAAGTTTCCCGAAAGGTTACCTTTTATAGTCTTGAGGCGATTATCGCTGTTGGTTACCGCGTCAGTTCTGAGCGAGGCGCACAGTTTCGCCAGTGGGCGACGGGAATTTTGAAAAACTATATTCACAAAGGTTATGTCTTAGATGTTAATCGGATGAAGTATGGCTCCCGCTTTAGTGCGAGATATTTTGATGAGCTCTACGAAGAAATTAAGGATATCCGTACCAGCGAACGGATGATTTATCAAAAGATCACCGATATTTATGCGACAGCCATTGATTACTCGCCACAAGCGTATGAGAGTAAACAGTTTTTTGCGACTGTTCAAAATAAACTTCATTTTGCCATTACTAGTAAAACCGCCGCAGAAATCATAGTGGACCGTGTCAGCAATAAAAAAGAAAAAATGGGATTGACTTCTTGGAGGCGATCTCCAGAAGGCAAAATTATGCCAAGCGATGTTGTAATTGCCAAAAACTATCTGGATAAAAAGGAGCTAGCTCATCTCAATAGTATTGGCAACATGTATTTGGATTACGCCGAGTTACAAGCTGCGCGTGGCAGAGCCATGACCATGAAAGATTGGGTCGAAAAACTTAACGCCTTTTTGAAGTTTAGTGAATACGAGATTTTGATCAATACTGGAAAAATTAGTCACGAAGTGGCTGAGACTCTAGCGTTAAAGGAATACGAGGTATTCAAAAAAGAGCAGGACAAACACTACATTTCCGACTTTGATAAAGTAGTCAAAAAATTGCTCAAGAGCAAAAATAAATAACATGAACCAGCCTGATTTTCAAGAAGAAAACTGAGTCCAGCGTCCCTACCTTGAATTTTCGTAATAACCTGGTATTTGAGCAGAGTAGCTCCCTGAGCAAAATAACTGTCTAACTCAGCTAAGATAGGAGTTTTTTGAATCGACTCAAAACTTTCGTCTAACAGCTCACTCCTCGACTTACTATTTGAGGATCAATTTCTGAATCAAAATGAAGTAAGGAAATAATCATACATTTTTATTCAACCACTTTTGCCGTAAAAAATCAGGAAACAATGCAATCCTATCTGCGTCAGTTGAGTTCAATAGAAATGGTCTCACATCATCTGCCAACTGCGCATAATCGGGGGTGTGTAACTTTTCTAAAATTTCCTCGCTGAGTACAGCGAAGTCTTTTTTGCCAAACTTGGCTTGTAAAAAAGATAGATTTGGTTGTGTTGTTTGTAACAAAAACATAATGTCAAAAAAATCACGTCCTTTCAGTCGAGGTCTTTGAGTGATAGTCCAAAGTTTTTGTGATAAGATAACATCTTTAGGTGTCACCTTAATCTGAGTGAAAAATTCGAACTTATCCAAAATAAAGATGTCTGATTGATACTCCACACCTTGGTCAAAAGTATCAACTTGAATCAGAATTTTTTCACTTTTTTGTGGTGAGATTCCATGTTTATACAACAAATCCGGAAATTTAATGTGACAATGAAACGCTCCTTTGGAGACAAATCGAACTTCTACTAAGTAGCCTCGCTTTTTGAGTTCTTTCTGCAAAAATTGACCGAGTATTTCAAACTCAGTATCACTCAATTTTGTATTGTCAAAATCAATGTCTTCTGAAAATCGGGGCAACTGATGTACTATGCGTAAGCAGGTCCCTCCTAAAAAGGAGAGTTTGCGACTCAGCGGATGATCAAATAGTATGGCTAATATTTGATACTGGAGATATTCCCGTAGCAAGCCTCTTTCAAATGAGTGAAATCGAGAGGCATAGGCCTGTTTTATGGTATTGATATCGAGCATATTTATTTTCCCAAATATTTTCGCAAAATGTTTACGCGCTGAGTAAGAGCAGTATTTGAAAAGATCGCCAAGTATGTTTCGAATTTTGTTGTCTTGATCTCATCATGCAGTACTTGCTTATTCCAACGTAAACCTAAAAAGTCATCTTCAGATGAAATACTCGAATTGAGGTAGAGGTAGTCGAGAATTGCTTTTTCTAAGGAAGCGATCTTCGTGCCATGGCCTCGTACTTCAAGTAAGTCATAGCCAAAAAAAAGTTCTGGACGGATAGTTTGATACGAAAAAGTAGTCTCAAGTGCAGTAAAAGACTGAGTTTTATTTGTCGTCACTGCAGTGATCACAGAAACCGCTTCTGGGATTACGCCAAAATGATTGAGAGCGAGCTCGGTAGAAATGTATGATGGATCATACATGAAGTTTGAAAGCAAATAGTAGTCATAGTTTTCAGGAACAAAGTCACCGAACACATAGCAATTATTCTTTAACTTCACCACCTTTCCACTTTTTTCCCAGTCGTACAAGGTAGCCTGACGAAAATCGGGATCAGCTAGGTAGATCTCTTGAGGTGAGAAAATTACCAGAGGTTCAAGTTGGTTTTTAAGATCATAATACTTCATATATTTGTTCCTATAATATACGATAAAACGTATATATGAGAAATACTATAGTTCTATAAAATGGCTTTGTCTAGACTCGAATCATTTCTGATAAGTCTTGAGTTTTAATACTCCAATAATCTTTTCATCTCCACAACATTTTGATGTTTCGGAAACACGAGAGAGAGCTGAGAGTGTGGTAGGTGCAGCAAAAGAGCAGAAAAAGGCCAAGAGTTTTACAATTGTTACCGAAAAAAGTCTGAGCTTGAATGAGAAGGTCTAAGGATTTAATATGAATGGTTGTTGTTGAGTTAAGTTTCTCACGATACAATGATCGTGTGCCCCAAGATTTCCCCAAAAAAGTCACTATCGAAACACAAGTAAAGTTTGAAATAAGTACTTCTGGATTGTATGCAATCAAGATCACTGCTCAATGCATGAGGAAAGACGACCTGAGAGTAGAAATAGATAATCAGTTTTTCAGGGAAATTCCTCCAGAAAAAAATATTCAGAAATATGATGTTCCTCCTGCTTGGAATGGCACAAAACTGAAAGGAAAATCACAGATCAATATTTTTTTGCTAAATTTTGAAGTAGGTGAACACTCTGTCAATTTTATCCCAATGGATAGCGTGCAGGTAGATGAGTTTTACTTCTGGCAAGTTCTTGATCAAACAAAAATCGAACTCAATTTGGAGCTGAAAGCCGAAAATGGCAACGGACGCCCATGGGTTACGGTTGCTCTTATTAATTTGCCTCTGAAATCAATTATTGCTGAGGCTAGTGTAACCTGGCACTTATTTGACGGCGATGATGTTAAATTGATTGTTGATAACGAAATTGAGAAAAATGCCGCCTCATTACTTTGGAAAGACTGGTTTTGGCATGCTACTCCAAAACAAATCTTTAGTGGCTCCAAAAGGGAGCAGAAAACTGTTGCCAATGACCTGAATAAAAACACTCATTACATTGAGTTCTGGGCAGATCAAACCCCCACCTTGCATAAAGTAATTTTGAATTTAGGTGAGTTGGATTCAGAAAAACCAAGCGAAGATATAGATCAACCGCCATCTCGCATTCCTACAGTAGATGATCCAAAGTGGAGTGGGAACTTTGAGGATGATACGGATCAAATAGTAATGGCTCGTGCTCTATTTGGAGAGGCAAGAAATACTTTAGTCCCAAATGAAGCTCGAATAGCTATCGGCTGGGTGATTAAAAATCGGGTTGCAAGCAATAGTTGGCCCAGTTCTTATTGGGAAGTAATTACTATACCAAAGCACTTTAGTGCTTTTAATAGTGGAGATTCTAATCGTCCTTTTGTTGAAGATCCTTTACGTACTGGTAACGAAATAGATCAACAAGCCTGGATAAACTCATACGAAATCGCTGGCAAGGTTATTTCCGGAGAACTGACAGATCCCACTGGTGGAGCAAATCACTACTATGATGATAGTGCTAGCACTCCTGGTTGGGCGGAAAACCAACCTCCAACACTTATCATTTCATATGTCAACAAGTACGGTCGAGAAGCAAAGATCTTTTTTCTCAGGCTATGAAAAGAAAATACTTGTTTTACAGTTTTTTATTTGTTTTTGTATTGATTACTTCGGGTTTATTGGCTTTCATAAGACATACATCTTTTGTAGATGGAACAAAGTCTTCTTTCTCTATCGTTGAGGTCAACTCGACCAACTTTATAGATATCCAAAAAATAGCCCAGCCTGATTTTAAAAATATTACCAAGGGAAGACATGGTGGCATTTTTGTACTCAAAAATAATTCTCAGAAGCAAGTATACTTTGCTGATAAACAAATTCAGAATTTTGCGCTTTCACCATCTTTGCAGCAGATTGTTTTTTCTTACGATCCAAACGAGAATGACGAATTAAGAGAGAATGAACTGACATTAATGATTCTTGATTTAACCAGCCAAAAAACTAAAAAAATATTTCATTCCACCAACCCCTTTTGGGATGTTAGGAGCGATTTACACTGGCTTGGGGATAGTACTATTATTTTCTTACGTAATTGCGGCACGTCTTGCCAGGGTATAACATTGTTAAATGTACAAACTGGAAAGACTATAAATGCAACTTTGTCTTACATGACGCTCTCTGATCGACCGGCTTATACTCATTTCGAAGATTGGTTTGGCAATCATCATGAGGTAAATAATTTTGTTGAGAATATTGATACAGAAACAGTGAAAGGTAAATCTTACTTACTCTTTAATATGAGAACGGATGAAGGTGAAAAAGACCGACAGGAAAAATTTGTTTTTACCGAAAGCGATCTTATTTTAGAGTCTTAAAAACCTCCCCACCTCTTTCACCGTCCACTCCGGATACTCCAGCCCCCCAATCCAATCAATTCTTCCGAATTCATACCATTGTTCGAAGAGATCAACAGAAATCATCACAAAGTTACAATTAGTGACTTGACTATAACTGCTAATGTATTGTTTGGGTTAAGGGAAATTTTGTGTTGGTTTTTTCCTGAAAAACGGTCACTGTTTTGACTTCAGAAAGTGAGCGATCAAAACTCGCCTTTTTGGAAG
>PFJN01000048.1 GCA_002783105.1 Candidatus Pacebacteria bacterium CG_4_10_14_3_um_filter_34_15
GGCTCCATCTCCAAATCTCGTAAAATATCCTAAATAATGTTCAGATTTATTTTCTGTTCCAACTACGAGACCTTGTTTATTTTTCGCAATGTCATACACAATTATCATTCTCACACGAGCCATAATATTGCCCTTGCGCATTATTTCATTTTGAGAAATATTTAGCGAAATACAAAGGTTGTCGACATCACTTTTAATATTTTTAACAATAATATTTTCTGTGGGAATTTGATTCCACTCACAAATTGTCATGGCGTCTGTCATATCTTGATCACCATAAGGCATTAATACTGGAAACACATTTTCGGGCGAAATCGCTTTGCTAATTAGGGTTAAAGAAATTGTAGAGTCAATTCCGCCAGAAACAGCAATAATTGCAGAATTAATCTTATTTTTTGAAAAAGTATTTTTAAGAAACACTAGTATCTGATCAGCTTCTTTTTGCATATTTTTATTGATAAAGCTCATTATCTTTTATGTACTTAATAATTTCTGGAGTAGTATACGATTCGATGGATTTTTTTTCTTGAAGTAAGTTTTTAATCTGAGTTGAAGAAATGTCGATATTTTCAACATGTTCAAGTTTTATAATACCTGGAAGCATGTTATCAAAAGGAAAACCAGTTCTTGGATATACTAATACTTGGAAGTTCTTCAAAATATCTTCGTAACGGTACCATTTTTTAAAGTCAGCCAACTGATCAGATCCAACTATCCAAATAAATGTGTCGTTTGGGAACAGTTTTTGGAAATATTCAAGCGTTTCAATTGAGTAGCTAGTTGAGTTTTTGTTTAATTCGTAAGCGCAAATAGAGAAGTTTTTGAACGTTTTTAGCATTGCAAAACGGTGAGATGCAGAAGAAATATCCTTTTGATATGGATGTTGAGCGCATGGAACAAACCAAATGACATCACAATATTTTTTTGCTATTAGAGTATTTGCAATCTTCAAATGACCACTGTGCGGTGGGTCAAAGCTTCCTCCAAAAAGTCCGATTTTCATTCCGTAATTATACATCATCAGTAGTAACATTTTTTATCTGTTAAAATAAAAGAATAAAGTAACTGAGGTCAGTTGGCAATTGGTATGAACATCTTATTTTTTAAATTTTATCGTTGGATTTTTTGCAGACCTTTTTTTTATAAATTTAATAACCATTTATTTAAGTTATCGTTGCGTGGATTAGGGGTTCTTAACTCCGAAGTTGCAAGCGCTACGGGCGAAGATTATCTTTTAGAATATCTTTCAAGGAAATGGAACCCAAAAATAATCATTGATGTAGGCTCAAATACCGATGCATATGGACACAAATTTTTTCCAGGAGCTAAGATTTTTGCTATTGAACCTCATCCACAAACATTTAAGAAATTGAAGACAAAGTTTAAGGGAATCAGTCGCGTGAAAAAATTTAATTTTGCTATGAGCAATCAAAACGGGCAAGCCAAATTGTGGGATTTTGCTGAAAATACTGAATTGAAAAGAACACAACCTACTTCACAACTTTCCTCTTTGAATAGAGATGTTATTATCAAAATTCATGGTCAGAAAGCTCAAGGATTCAAAGTCCAAAAAATGACTTTAGACTCATTTGCTCTTCAACAGAAATTAGCAAAGATCGATTTTTTGAAGATTGATACCGAGGGGCATGAATTTCAGGTATTACAGGGTGCAAAACAGTTGTTGGCAGACAAAAAAATTGACATAATTCAGTTTGAATTTAATGAAATGAATGTTATTTCAGGGAGTTTTTTGCGTGATTTTATGCAAATCTTGCCTGGACATAAATTTTTTAGATTGATGCCACGTGGCCTTTATTCACTTGATGATTATCGACCACTCACTCATGAGTTGTTTGGGTTTCAGAATATCTTGGCTGTTCCAGATGACAAACTTGACTTGATTTTAGATCTAGTTTGATATTTATTTATAGTATAATTAAGCAGTTAATTATTTTTTGGAAAGTATAATTATGTCAAAATCAAGAGCTGAGAAATTAGCAGAAAAATATGGTTTTCAACCAGAGGTTGGGGTTGAGGGAGAAGAATTGGATGCAGCAGCGCAGTCTTTTCTTTTTAGAGCAATTGTAGATATGGAAATAAGACCTGGTGACTATGATACTGCAGTGAAATTAGCTAAAATGTCAAATCCACTTAAGAAAGAAGTTTATGAAAGAAATCAACGAGATAAAATAACTAAGCATGATATACCCAATGATGTACGTACTTTTGGAGAAAGTGACCAAAGTGAGTGGTCAAAACACTAACAATTTTAATTACTAATTTATTATATTCTTTTATAAATTATTCTATATTATATCTTTTTAAAATATTGTTAAATCTTTCTTTTCTTTCTGGAGTCATGATGTTCATTCTGATAGCATAGACAGTTTTCCAGAGCATAGTTCTAAGCAAATATAGATTCTTTTTTTCTTCAAAATTTTCTGGCAAAGGATTAACTGCTGTATATCCTTCAAGTAATTTTTGCTCTCTTGGGTAATGAGTTCGCCAGGTAGGGCATGAAGCCAAGTCTAAAATTGGATCAGCCACAACTGCTGTCTCCCAATCAAATATTCCTGCAAAATGGTTTCCTTCATAGGTAATATTATGATCTGCTAGGTCGTGGTGTATTAATGATCCTTTTGGCGTGCTATTTATGAGATCTTTATTATTGAAAAACAATTCTTGAGTTTTTATTGCCGCTTTGGATGTAATAATTTTGTCATTGATTAAATATTCGAGGTCTGATTCTAGGCAAGTAATTAAATAATCATAAAAAGAAGCATCAGTTCCCTTGAGTTTTCCTTCAAGCGTGTTTTTTTCATCAAATTGACCCCAATTATCAAATTTTATGCTGTGAATTTTTGCAATTGCTTGGCCAAGTTCAAAAGATAAGATATCGTAGTCTTCCTTTTTCCAATCATTTTTTTGTTCTGGATCATTACCCTTTAGAACTTCTTGAATTTGAAAATCAAAAGGAAAGTCTTTTCGCGATACATCTGCATGAAGAATGATATTGGTTGGAACTCCAAATTCAGCAACTTTTTCTGTGATCAGCTTTTCAGTCAGCATCACTGTTTCTGGTTTGCCAAATCCAGTATTGGCCCTAAAAACTAACTCATGGTGGTTTTGGATTTTTACAAAATAAATAACATGAGAGCTTCCCCATGATCTGGAGGGTTTCCAAGATTTTACTTTCAAACTTAATGCCTTTTTGAAAACCTCAGGAATAATCGAATCATCAAATTTGTCGTAGCGAGTTTTGAAAGTATCTATTTGTTCTTGGCTTCTGTGGGCAACTGGATAGTAAATATCGGACATAATCTAAATTGAGGTTAGGATAATTCCAACAATTGTAATAATTATTCCTAATGACTGGATTTTGGTAATTTTTTCTTTAAGAAAAACTACCGCCATTAATATGGTAACTATAGATAGAGCAGATGATATTGGATAAACCAGAACTAAATCTCCAAATTCAAGTCCATAGTTCATGCTTGCAACTGCAGCAGCTTCTAAAATTCCGATTAGTGCAATAACTAGTAAAATTTTTTTGTTTGCTTTTTCAATTTTAAGTTTTTTCTTGGCAAAAAATGAAAAAAATAGCAAAGAGATAATTGCTCCAAATTTTACATATAAAGATGTTGGCAACCAACCAATTATTTCAGAAATATATTCACTTAAATTCCAAAAAACTCCAAAAAAAACAGATGCAAATAATACTTCTTTAACACCAGCCAATAATTTAAACTCGTTTTTTTTGAAGTCATTAAAATTAACTGAAACAAGAAAAGCACCTGATAAAACTAGGAAGACTGAGAATAATTGAAATAGAGTCAAGCTTTGCCCTGAAAAGATTACAGCAATTAACATGCCAATAACCACTTCTAAGTTGATAGCTGCTGAGACAACCGAAACATTACCAACTTCAAATGCTTTATAAAAAAATAAATATCCTGCAGCATAAGCTATAGAAGACAGAAAAATAATTATTCCTAAAAATAAGGAAACTTGAGTGCTAATTCCAAAAAAGGGGATTAAAAAAACAGTAAAGATTATTCCTGCCAGTTGAGACCAAAAAAAAGCTTTTAAATGACCTACCTTATCTGATGAAAGATTGGCAAAGAAATCTGAAGTTCCCCAACCAAACATTGCTCCTAAACCTGCAAGTACACTTATTAATGTTTTATTCATAGTATTCTTTAGCTATTTTAACAGAAAAATGGTATTAGAAGAGAATTACTTCAATCTTTTTGCTAAACTCAGAATTCCAATTTGAGATAGCGCGGCTAACATCACAATTACAGAAACTGCTGTTTTGTTGTCAAAGTTATAAATTAAGTATAAATATAAAATTGTGGTAATTATGCGTCCAAGATTAATATAAATTTCATGATCGAATAAGAGTCGGTAACTATTAGTAATGCCTCCGTCGCTATTTTGTTCAACTTGGTTATAAAAAATTGGAAAGAAGACAAACCAATAAAGTTTATCAAAAATAATCATTGCAATTAAATAAATCAAAATACTTAAATAGTTGAAAGACACTAACATAAAAACAGAACTAAGAATTAGTGGTACCAGACCAAAAAGTAGTATTTTCGTTCTATTGCTTGATGCATTTTTTAATCTGCCTAATATATATAGAGATATACCAGCGATGACGCTAATTAAACTTATTATTGTTCCAAGCACTCCTTCATCACCAATATAGGTAATGATTAATGCCCCAGGTAACGCAAGTACGAGGGTAGACTGCATGCTTCCCAAAAAAGTAAAAGCTCTAAATAATTTCCATTGTTTAGGAGGATTTTTAACCCAGAGCTTAGTGATTACTGGGTTTTTAGTATCGTGCTTTTTTATAATTAAACCGGCTAAAGTAAAAATACATAGTCCAAACATTGCTAATAAGCGATATGAAGAAATTTTTTCCCAACCCCATGAGGGAGATAAAGCAATAAGCCAGCCGATAATTAGCGGAGTGGTAGTTCCAATTATTGAATTAGTTGAGCCAGTTAGGCCTGATACATAATCTCTTTTTTCATTAGCTATTTCGGCTGTATATAAAAAGCTTCTTGTTCCCCAATATAAACCTAGTGGAATTCCATAGAATAATCCAAAAATGAAAACAACTGCAAAGTTAATTACTGGTAGAAAAAATAAAATAAATGACAATAGTCCAAGACCTATTAATCCTGTAACTGAAACATCTCTCAAGGAATATTTTCTTAATAATTTTGCTGCCAAAATTAAAGCTAGTGGCATAGTAATGTACATGCCAAGCGCAAATACGGCTGGTGATTCCAGTTTGCCAGATTGTTGAACTATAAAAGCCAACATAAATATCCAAGTACTCACATCAGCTAATTGATAGAGTAAGATAGACCAAGTAAGGGCCCTAGCTTTTCGAGATAAACTTTTGAAGTGGTCTACTTCAGCTAATAAAAACTTTTTGAGAAACATGGAAGAGATTATATCAGTTTCCAGTGATAATAAAATTATTACACATAATTGTCCCAATGTTGATGTTTCTGATCACTTACCTTTGATTGCAGAACTTGAATTAGGCTGAGGTTTTTAGCAAACGCGTAGTCTATTGTTTAAAATCGATTGTTTTTCAACTCTATAATTCAGCCCCAATTGTCGTTGGCTCTCCATGACCAGGATAACATATTGTTTCTTTTGGATATTTAAATAATTTTTGAAGAGATTTTTCCAATTCCAATGGCTTTGAATATTTAAAATCTGTTCTTCCAACTGAGTTCTGAAAAAGAGTATCGCCAGTGAAAATAATAGGATTAGTGCCTTTTGAAACTAAAGAAATACTTCCAGGAGTATGTCCTGGGGTTTCGATCACTTCTAATTGGCAATCTCCGAATTTGAGAATTTTTCCTTCATTAATGAAGGAAACTTCAGACGGAACCGGAGCAACTTCATGTTTTTTTAACCAATAAATAGCACTTTTTTGGGCATTTTTAATTAGAAAATCATCATTTTTATGTAAAAATATTGGTAAATCAAAATTAAGTCTTAGTTCTAATGAGCCAAGAACGTGATCAAAATGCCCATGAGTAAAAACCACACACAATGGTTTGAGTTTGAGCTCGAGAATTTTTTCGCTAATAAAACTACCGTCATCTCCGGGGTCAATAATGATCGTTTCTTGTGTTTCAGGACACGAAACTAAGTAACAGTTGGAATCAAGTTCGCCTACGGTAAGAGTTAGTATTTCGGGATCTAAATTGTGTACCGAATTATTGTTTTTTTGCAAAATGAGTTTGTTTTAAATTGACCAAAGAATAGATAAGATACTAGAAACAAATTCAATAATTGGAGAAATCAGATGAGAAATTGGCGATCCATTTCCATTCCAAGGCAAAATCAAGCCAATCAAAACTAAGGTTCCATACTTATTCATGAAAAGTTCGTATTCCAAAGCAATCTGCTTTGGAAGTAATGATTGAGCAATTTTTGATCCATCTAGTGGTGCCACTGGTATAAGATTGAAAATTGCTAACATTACATTGATAAAAATAATTGTAATTAACACTGATAAAAATATTCCAGAAATGTTTAAAATACCAATTAATAGTGAAAGAATGGTTGCTAAAATAATATTTGAGGCTGGTCCAGCTAGAGCAATTAAAGCAGCGTCTCTTTTGGGATTTTTAAGATTATAAGGATCAAATTGAACCGCTTTTCCCCAGCCAAATCCAATCAGCAGAATTGCGAGTGTGCCCATAGGATCCAGATGTGCTCTAGGGTCGAGAGTCACTCTGCCTTGATATTTCGGAGTAGGGTCGCCTAATTTATTGGCAATGAATGCATGAGCAAATTCATGAATAGTAACCGAGACAATTAAGCCAACGGCAATCATTATAAATGAGATAGGGTCATTGAACAAAACAGATAATAATCCAATTCTAGGCATGGTCTAAATTATAGACTATTGTGTTTGCCAATCAAGGGGGTAGGTAGTATAATTGCAATCTGATTGAAATTTAACTGGAACAATAATTATGTCAAGTTTTGCATTTAAACACAAAAGTGTAGCCCATATCGGCAATAAAGTTTCTCATGCCAAAAATAGAAGCAAAAGACCATTCAAATTTAATTTACACACCGTAACATTGCTAATTGAAGGTCAAAAACAAAAAATGAAAGTTCCTGCAAAGGTTCTTAAAATGCTAAAGAAGTCTGGTATGACTACACACTGGAAAAAGCCAGAATAAATTATTCAACAATTGAATTTTTAACGTCGTTCCACAATCCCGGATCTTTTCCTTCAATGTGAACGGTAATTAATACTAATTTGTCGATGTTTTTGTTTTTATCTTCCTCACCATTTTTTACTTCTAAGCTTAATAGCTTCATTCTTTTTTCACCTTTTTGAGTCGGTACCATCGTCCATAGTCCTGGCCACGGGAAAAATGCTTTGCTAGCTCTTTCTAAGGTTAGGGCGAGTGAGCGATTATGTTCTAGGGCTTTCAATAATAATTTAGAAAGTTGAGGCTTTTGATTTTCAATATTTTTACCATTCATTGCCATTTTTAAGATTTTCCAAGTAACAAATGTTTGTTCTTTCTTTAGTTTATAAGCAATCATGGTTGGAGATTTTTCTGGTTGTGATCTTGCCACATCTTTAGTAAACTTTGCAACTTTTCCTCCCAGCCCATCACACATAAGTTTAAATGCGTGCGAATAATAATCTTCATGATTCCAGCTTCTATTAATTTTAAAAAAGTCTTGATGAATTATTGGGCCTTGGTCAAATTTGTTATTTATTTTCATTAATGTGACGGCAGACTCTGTATCATTAAACAAAATTGAGAATTGTCCTGGAGATGTGCCTCGCCATTTTGGAAGTTCAGAGGGATGAATGTTTAAAGGAGCGATTTTTGGGAGATTTAATAACCAATTTGGGATGAAATAGCCAAAATCTACGACGAGTAGAAAATCTGGAGTAATAGAAATTTGTGAAGCAATGGTTTCATCAATTTTATTTTCAACATAAACAACTGGTACTTCATTTTTTTCCGCAAAAATATTAAGTGGATTGGGAGTCACAATTTTTTTTCTACCACTGGGCTTTGGTTTTGGGGTTAAGACCCAGACGATCTCAAAGTTTTCATCATTTTTAAGTGCCTCAGCACAAATGGCAGTTCTTTGAGTTGATCCTGATATAGCGATTGTATATTTATTCATTTATAAAGTTTAAAAAAGCTCCAAAAGCGCGTTATCGATTTCTTCGTACTTATCTCCCTTGCTTTTTTTGTAAACAGGCAAGTCGTATTTTAAAGAGTAATCTGTGAACAAAACACCATCAAGATGATCGAGCTCATGTTGAAACACTCTTGCTTTAAAGTCTTCTAATCTTAGTTTTTTTTCAGAAAGTTTGTCGCCGTCAATAACTTGGCACTCTATTTCGACCCAAGAAAATCTAGGAACTGGTCCATATAGATCAGGAATAGAGAGGCAAGCCTCTAAAATAGGATCTTCTTCATCTGGTCCAAAAGTAATTCTTTTGCTTTGCTTAATAACTCTTGGATTGATAAATGTTTCAATTCCTGCAATATTAATGCAGAAAATTCTCCATAATTTATCAACTTGAGGAGCAGCGAGGCCTACACCACGCGGATTTCTTTTTTTTGCAAGCGTTTCTTCCAATTCAGTTACGAAATTTTTCAGTTTTTTATCATAATGCGTCACAACTTTAGCTGTTTTTCGTAGTGTTGGGTGAGGTATTGTAATAATTTTTTTCATTGAGGGATATTATAACATCTAGAGCATTTCTAGCTCTGCTATTTTATTCTCTGCTTCCTCATTTCCTGGAGAAATATAGTCAATGATATATTGAAGTTGTTCTATTGCTTTTTCAATTTTACCATTGCTTTCATAGAGTTCTGAAGCCCTCCATCTTGCTTTCTCATAGTCTGGTTTAAGTACTAGGGTTTTTTCAACCAATTGTTGTCCAAGTTCATTGTTTCCATTACTTAATTCAATAATTGCCTGGGTGTAGACAAGTTTTGGGTCTGTAGGTGAAAGCTCAAGAGCTTTTTCAATAGTTTTTTGAGCTTCATATATAAAGTTTTCGTCTAGCTGTGACAGTGTAATAAAAACCCGTGATCTAGTTTTATAAAAATTTAAATGTCTATCATTATTTTCTATTGCAAGATCGCTTGCTTTAATGGCTTCATTGGTAAGTTGGGTAGCAGCTGTTGCTTCTCCAGTTTTTGCTAATTCAACTGCTAACATTGCATAGTTATCTGATAGGCTATCGTAATAAAGAGCTTCTTTGGGGGATTTTTTTGTGGCCTCAACTTGTTTTTGAATCCCCACAGCATAATTACCAGACGAGAAATAAGCTTTTCCTTGAGAAAATAATCTATCTGCATCCCAGTAATTATAAATTTTTATTAGTATGATCAGTGAAATAATACTTATTAAGGTAACAGCAAAATACTGATCAGCAGAGTTGATTTTAGCTCTGTACCCCAGGCCAGCCTCTCTTGTTTCACAATTCACCTTCTTCACCTTGTCTTTTTTTGAAGATTTTTGATTTGTTTGGATTTCTTTTTGATTAAAAACAATAAATACTCCAAATAAAATAAACATTAGGACATTGACCATGACAGTTGAAAATCCAAAAAAGTTGGAGATAAACAGTCCAACAATTCCAGCCAAAATAGCAACTGAGACAATGCTAGTTTTATTATTTTTAAAAACAGATTTAATGACTTCTGTTCCAAAAGCGACAAATATTAATAAATATGTTGCTAGGCCAAAAATCCCTGTTGTTGCTAGAAAGTTTATGAGTTCGTTATGAGCTTTATTATATAAAAAATCCCATTCGGAAACGTCATTATGTTCTCTTGGTCTATCGAGATAATAACTGTAGGCAAATGTTTCAACTCCAGAACCTATGATTGGATATCTTTTCCAAATTTGTAGACCACCTTTCCAAACTATTTTTCTGATTTCTCCAGAATCGGTTCCTCCCAAATCTAATCGATTGACGACGGGTTGCTCAACTTCTTCTAGATTGTTTATTGAGTTTTCAGCATTATTTAAAATTTTTGTTTGTTTATTTTTTTTGGATAGTTCATCAAATGAAGGAGTGTACATGGTTCCAAAGACTCCGGTTGTTAATACGATTATTGCCAGCAAAGCTGTGGCAATTTCAAGATTGATTACTTTTTTATTTTTCAAAAATGCAATTAATGCACCGATTAAAAAGACAAACATTCCGCCTGTTAAACCGATTAATCCTGACCTCGATTTAGTAAAAATCAATACCGCAAAAAGAAGAACAGAGGAAATACCAAAAAATAATATTTGAAAAAATATGTGTTTTTTTGCATCATTCTTTTTTTGAATTGTTAAAGCTATTCCAAGAGGCAAAATTGTAATTGCGTATGCAGCCAACCAATTTGGTTGACCAAAAGTTGCAAAAACTCTTGACTGGACATCTTGTTTCCAACAATTAACACTAAAATCTTTTAATCCAGGCGCCAACAGACAACTAAATGAGTGTCCGAAGTGTTCGAGTATTCCATAAACTGAAACCAGTATTCCAGATGTGAACGTAGTTATTAAGATTCCTAGAAGATCTTTTTTCTTTACGTTACTGACAAATGCATAATAAAGAAGTGCGTAACTAATCATTGAGATCAATCCGCCATTAAATCTGGAATAATAACCGAGCATAGATGTTCTTGGATGAATGGAGAAAATTGTTGAAATAGTTTGAGCTACAATGAATAAAAAAATTGGGACATCTAAAGGCGTTTTTTTAAAGATTAATTTTTTTTCTTGAATCATGTGAACTAACCAGAAAAAAACGATTATTGTTGTGAGTGCGTACACTAAAATCATTTTATTAAACTCAAACAGCTCTTCGTTTACAAATCTAAAGTAGAGTGGAACTGAAAAAAGTAGAAAATTAAAAAAGAAGATCATTATTTTTTTGGGGTTTTTCATATCTATAATAGTATCAGAAATTTATCTATTTCAAATTATGATAAAAAACTGTTATAGTTATGTTATATGAACGATAATCCTACACAAGGCACTCAACCAAGTAATTCTTATGTTGACGACTATCAGCCACCACAGAGTGTGGGAGTTGATCAAACAAGCCAAGCAACATCACCTATCCCAACACCAGTGACCTCAGACATTGCCTCCAATGCTAATAGTGAAACCTTAGAAGATCAAAATATTTTCTTTATGCTTGGAGTAGAAGATGGGAATGATGAGGTAAAGGAAAACTTTTTAAATGAACTTCAAAAAGTTATTTGGGACGATTTTCTTGAAAATGATGTTAATTTATTGATTACTTCTGAAGAAAAAGTTAAATTTGATGAATTAATGGCAAAAAAAGAAATCAGTGACAAACAGGGGATTACTGAAGAGGCCAGTGAAGAAATTCAAGATGCTTTGGTGGCATATCTTGAAACATTAATTCCAGATCTAGAAGATATTATGTTAGAAAAAGCCTTAGATTTGAAATCTGATTTATTTGTTGAAAGAATTAATGGATTAAGAGAATACTACGCCAATGATGCTACTGTACTTGAGAAAATTAACAAGTCAGAAAAATTGATGAGTGAAGAGAAATGGTTCTCATCTGCAGAAGTATTGAATCAGTTTGATGCTAAGTGATAATAAATTGCTTGTTAATTTCTTCAGCTTCTCATTTATACTAACCCCATGAACGTCAAGAGTTTCAATGACCAAGAGCTATATATAGATATTGGTTCGGCAAATACAAGAATTTTTTCAAATAATCAAGAAATTTTTAGTGAACCTACTTGTATTGTTTATCACAAAAATAGTGATTCGGTAGTTGCAGTTGGTAATAAAGCCTTAATGCTATTGGGTAAAACTCCTAGCTCGATCGAAATTGGTTTTCCAGTTCAATATGGATCTATTTTTAACACAAAATATTTTGAATTATTTTTATTGGCTGTTTTGAGCCAAGTAATGCCAAAAAATAGATTTCGAAGGATGATTTTTGGCCTGAATGGAAAATTTTCGGTGATGAGTGCTCTTTCTCCTGCAAAAAAAAGATTGTTACATAATTTGCTTAAAAAAGTTGGTTTTTCCAAAATTAAGTTAATTGATAGTGCATATGCGGCTGCATTATCTATATGTAACGGAGATAAAACGCAACTGAACAATTTTTGTGTAATTGATATTGGTGCTCAAAAAACTGAAATTGCAATTTTTTCTATGGATGAGCTAGTCAAATCAAGAATTTTCAAATGGGGAGGGATCAAATTGACAGAAGCTCTTCAAAAGATTGTTAGATCCGAACACCAATGTGTTGTGGGCTGGCACTTGGCTGAGGAAGCAAAAAAACAAGTTGGTACATTGGGAAGTGAAAAAAATAAGTTTGCATTGCATGGCAAGGATTTGATAAGTCAGGCAAGCAAAACCATTGTCTTTAGTTCAGATGATATTAGAGTTGAATTTAATAAATTATTTGGAGAGCTTTTAGATGATATCCAAAGTTTTATTTCGACACTTCCTTCTGAAACTGCGGTTTCAATTTTAGATAGAGGCATATTTATAACCGGTGGTGGTAGCATGCTCAGTGGAATAGATAGTGTTATTCGCAAACGACTTAAGTGCGATGTTTTTATCTCTAGCAATCCAAAAAGAGATGTAATTAATGGCCTTAGATTATGAAGCTAAAGGAAATTGTCATACTTATATTATTGATTTTATTGTTTTCACTTTTTGAGTTTGTCGGGTGGTTTTCAAAAATAGAAACTGTAGCTAATAAATGGCTCACGCCAATTTATAGTATTAACATTTCATTGGTCCAAAAAATCAAAATTCCGTATGATTTTGTTGTTTTTTCCTTTAATAAATTTAAATATATGAACCAGTTGGAGTCTAGATATATTAAGTCATTGTCCGAACTTAGCGAGTTAGACAAACTCCGTGAAGAAAATGTTGAACTAAGGAAACTCATAGAGAATAGAGACATAAAGATTCAAAAAACAATTATTAGCGCTCCAATTATTTCATTAGCATATCCAGCAGTTGGTGTGGGAAGTAACGATGGGGTAGAAGTAAATGATATGGTTCTCTCAAATGGAATGTTAGTAGGAACTATTGATGAAGTTGAAAATTATCAATCGAAAGTTTCGCTACTGTCTAGGCACAGAAATAATAAAATATTAGCAAAAACTGAGTCTGGTGTGGAAGGAGTTATTGATGGTGATGGAAAAAATGTTTTGTTAACTCAAGTTCCAAGAAATTTAGACCTAATCAATGGAGAAAGAGTTGTGAGCGTAGGACAAGAGGGCATAGAGAGAAACATTTTAATTGGTACATTAAGAATTATTGATAATAATCCTTCAGCTCCTACTCAAACGGCAACTATTATTCAAGAGATCACTTTTTATGATGCAATATTGTTGGAGGTGAAATAATGATCTTAATTAAAAATTTGCTTGCGACGCTGATCAAGTTATCACTATTATTGATGGTTATTGCGTTTGAAAAAGTTGTTGGTCTGCCATTAATTTTTCTTACTTTGGTGTTAATATTTTTTGTAAATGACAGAAGTTTCTATAAATATGTCTATCCTGTGTTTGGTTCGGTATTTTTAGCAATTATGTATGGTTTTTCGTTATCATTTTCATTAATACTATTAGATTTTTTAGTTTTAACAGTGAGTTATGGAGGAAATATAATCGCAAATGATATTAATAGGGTTTTACTGATCATTTAT
Source organism: Candidatus Pacebacteria bacterium CG_4_10_14_3_um_filter_34_15 (assembly GCA_002783105.1). GTDB lineage: Bacteria > Patescibacteriota > Microgenomatia > UBA1400 > PJMF01 > VFLK01. Next base: position 13,745 of record PFJN01000048.1, read on the forward strand.
AGTTTGATTATGTTAATTGCCGTAGTTTCTCAAATTGCTTGGGAGGGTAGAGTGGTGGGATATTTTATTATTAGTTCAATAACTATGATAATAATTTTAATGAAAACTTTGTTTTTTAAATATGGTTTGACTGGTAGAATTACAGGCAAAAATAGCAATTTTTTCAGATAGAGTTATCGCTACAAATGACGGTAGCGTGATAGCTGCGGGAGGTGGTGGAAATGGGGGGGGGTGACAAACTATGAAAAACAAGTTAATTTTTGGATTGATTGTATTTGTTTTTACAACGCTTCTATTTAGATTGATTGATATTCAACTTCTAAATGGGAATATTTATGAAAATTTAGCAAATAATAATAAAACATATAGAGTTAATCTTCCAGAAGAAAGAGGTGTTTTTTTGGATAGATATAATCAGTCAATGGTTTATAACAAACCTGTTTATTTTAAACTCAACTCCAGCGAATCTCTCTATAGTGATAAAACCAGAATTACTTACGACGAAGCACTGCGAGTGATGTCTCAAGATTCAGATTTGATTAGAACTGAGTTGGAAAGAATGTACCTTTACCCAAAATCGATGGCACACGTTTTGGGCTATGTTGGTAGCGTGAGTTTGGATGAATTATCAAGTGACTCAACCTTATATATAAGTGATCGGGTTGGAAAATTTGGGCTGGAGAAAGAATTTCAGAGTTTTTTGCGAGGGAGCAAAAGTTCGCAAGTATTTGAAATTAACGCACTTGGCGAGAAACAACGCCTGATAACAGAAGAAACTGGTATTCCTGGAAGAAACGTTCCGACTACTTTGGATTCGTATCTATCTGAAGTTGCGTTGAGGGCTATGGGAGATAATAAGGGTGCAGTAGTAATTCTTGATTCCTCAAATTCTGAAGTATTAAGCTTGGTTAGTACTCCAACTTTCGATAGTTCAGTTCTAAGTGAATCATTTGCCAATGAGGAGTCCGAGAGACTTCGCGTGCGCACTATTCAAGATTTTCTTTCAAATCCTCAGAAACTTTTTTTTAATCGAGCAGTAAGCGGTGCGTATCCACCAGGATCAATTTTTAAAATCATAACCTCTCTTGCTGGTTTAGAAGGAAAGCAAATTGACAAAGATACTTCTGTAATAGACGAGGGCACATTAGAAGTTGGTGAGTATTCATATGCCAACTGGTATTTTACTCAGTATGGGCTAAAAGAAGGCGAAATCAGCCTTGTTAGAGCTATCACAAGGAGTAATGACATCTATTTTTATAAAGTTGCTGAGTGGGTGGGACCTGAGAAATTAAAAGAAATGGCAAACCTTTTTGCTTTAGGAGAAAAAAGTGGTATTCAACTTCAGGCTGAAATAGAGGGAGTTATTCCAGATCCAGAATGGAAACAAAGAATGATCGGTGAAAGATGGTTTTTGGGCAATACATATCATATGGGAATTGGCCAGGGAGACATTCTCGTTACTCCAATTCAAATTGCTCAGTTAGTTCAGGGTATAGCCAATAATGGCAATCTTTGTAAGGCGACGCTAATAAAAGACACTTTTGATTTGGGAAACGTAGGATTAAGCAGTGTTGGTGGCATTTTTGGCAAAAGCAGGTGCGAAGAAGTTGGAGTTTTGGAGGAAAATATTAATCTTGTTCTAGATGGTATGCTCGGAGCATGTAGTGCTGGTGGGACTGGCTTTCCTTTTTTTGAAAATAATTCTTTAGTTCTTAAAGAAGGGTTGTCTGCTAAGGATCAACTTGATAATGGTGCGGTTGCTTGTAAGACTGGTACTTCTGAGTTTGGTCCTTTAGACGCCAATGGATATAGAAAAACCCATGGCTGGTTTGCATCAATAATGGGAACAAAAGCTTTAGTAAATAATGCACTTGAGGAGAGAAAGCAAGCTAGAGAGAAATTAGAAAATATCCCAAAAATGGGAAGCGAAAGTGCGGTTGCTGAGATAGATTCTGAAAATATGTTGACAAACCAATCTGATTTATCTATAAACAGAGACCTCTGGCTAGATGGAGTGGAGAAATATGGATTTCCAGACGAAATAGTAGTGATTGTGTTGGTCGAAAGTGACGAATTAAATCCATATAAAGAGGGATCTAAAGATGCTGGGCCAGTTGCCAAGGAAATTTTTGATTGGATTAAAAATGGTAAATCATCTTCTACAACTAACTAAAGAATAGTTTGTTAAGCTTTGTTTGCTATGAGCTTAGAACAAACAATTATAAATTCAAAAAAACATTTCACCCTCAAAGATAAAAAATTTGTATTGTTGTTACTTTCCGTAACAGGAGTGGGTAGAAAAACTGCCAAGAACATTATTTATTTACTAATAAAATACGAACTCAAATTTGAGGACTTTTGGGTAAACAAATTTGGAATTTGGCAAAAATCTCAGCTGTCAAATAAATCTATTGAAAACATTAAAAAGATTAAAACAGAACATAATAATTACTCATTATATAAAGACATAATTAAAAAGGATATTCGGGTGATCGCTTTTTGGGAAGAAGAGTATCCAAAATTACTAAAACAGTGTGATGACTTTCCAGTAATTTTATTTGTTAAAGGAAATGCTAAATGTCTTCAAAATGATTCAATTGGAGTGGTTGGTACTCGAAGAATAACTAGCTATGGTAGGCTAGCAACCAAAAAAATAGTTGAGGATTTGGTACTCGAGGGTTTTTCCATTGTTTCAGGTTTTATGTATGGTGTTGATTTGTGTGCTCATCTGGAGGCAATGAAAAACGGAGGAATTACAATCGCTGTTTTAGGATTTGGATTTGATCATATGTATCCAAGAAGTCATACAAAATATTTCGATCAGGTTATTAAAAGTGGTGGCTGTTTTATAACTGAATTTCCACCTAATGTAGAACCAGCAGCAGGCAATTTCCCCTCAAGAAATAGAATTGTTGCTGGAATCAGCAAAGGAGTTGTTGTTATTGAGGCAGCCAAGAAAAGTGGTAGTCATATCACTGCAGAGTGCGCCGTGAACGAAGGCAGAGAAGTCTTTGCCGTTCCTGGTCCGATAAACAATCCATTTTCTGAGGGAACGAAGTGGTTAATAAATCAAGGAGCCACGATGATTACATCTGGACATGATGTGATAGAACAGTTTAAGGGAGTTTGTAATATATCAAGCGATGCTAGAGCTGACAGTTCTAGCAATGATTTGCTAAAGAACTTGAGTAAAATTCAGAGGTTGATAATTGAAGAATTAAGGGGTGGGCCCCAAGAAATAGATAATTTGGCCGACACTATTAAAATAGATGTGAATGAAATAATAAAAGAAATTACTTTATTAGAAATTAGTGATATTGTTAATGTTATTGGAAATAGATTAAGTATAAAACTGTAAGTTTGGCACAACTTGCTTTATAATAGCCCGAATAGGAAGCCCGGATAGAAAGCAAAATATGAATTTAGTAATTGTCGAATCACCTACAAAAGCCAGAAAATTAAGTAAGTTTCTGGGGAAAGATTACATTGTTGAAGCTTCCGTTGGACATATTCGAGATTTGCCAAAATCAGGTCTTTCAGTTGATACAGAAAATAATTTTGAACCAACATACGCAATTTCCAAAGATAAAAATAAGGTCGTTAGTAAGTTAAGAGCTGCAGCGGTCAATGCTGACAAAATTTATTTAGCAACTGACCCTGACCGTGAGGGAGAGGCAATAGCTTGGCATGTTAAGTATGTGTTGGAGAATACTACAGGTAAAAACAAGACAAAAGCAAAGTTTTTGCGTGCAACTTTTCATGAGATTACCAAAAGTGCAGTTTTGAAAGCAATGGAAAATCCTACTGAATTAAGTATGGATATGGTTGATGCTCAGCAGGCTCGTCGAGTGGTTGATCGTTTGGTTGGTTATAAACTATCCCCAGTTCTATGGAAAAAAGTGAGAAGAGGACTATCTGCCGGTAGAGTTCAATCGGTTGCATTGAGACTAATTGTCGAAAAAGAGCGAGAAATTGAAGCATTTATAGCTGAAGAATATTGGGAGCTTGATGTCGCTCTAAGTGCTAATAAACTATCAGGCATTACTGCTTTTACTCAAGAATCAAAGGTAATCGAAGATCTCAATCAAGACGTTTTTATTTCGAGAGTTATTTCGGTCGAAGGCAAAAAGTTTGAGCCAAAAAAAAAGGGAGTTGTAGAGCCAGTTTTGGCAGTACTTGATGACGCTGATTATTTAGTTGAAGCAATCGAAAAGAAAGAGAGAAGTCGCGTCAGTTTGCCCCCTTTCACAACTTCTACAATGCAACAAAAATCTGCTACCAGCTTTGGTTATAGTGGTAAACAGACCATGAGTTTAGCTCAGCATCTTTATGAAGAAGGTTTAATTACATACCATCGTACCGATTCTGTGGTTTTATCTCAGACGGCAGTTGATATGGCTAGAGGTTTTATTGCTAGCGAGTACGGAAATAATTATTTACCAAAAGCTCAAAATATTTTTTCAAAAAAGAGTAAAAATGCCCAAGAGGCTCATGAGGCTATTCGTGTGACAGATATCACTATTCAAGGGAATGATATTTTGCAGAAAAGTGCAAGATTTACACCTCAACATGTTAAATTATATGATTTGATCTGGAGAAGATTTGTTTCTAGTCAAATGGAAAAAGCAGCTTACAGCCAAACTTCCATAACAATTGAGTTTAAGAATGATAAAAGCAATGGACCAAAATCAGGAATGCTCAGAACATCTGGATCTATCTTGAAGTTTGATGGTTGGATGAGGTTATTTCCAAATAGAGAAGATACCTTGTTACCAGATCTTAGCGAAGGTCAAACACTTAACTTTGTAGATAAGTCTGCTACACAAAAATTTACTCAACCACCGGCTAGATTTAATGATGCATCTTTAATTAAAGAACTAGAAAAAAGAGGTATTGGTAGACCTAGTACGTATGCTTCAATTATCTCAGTGATTATTGATCGTGGTTACATTGAGCGCACGCAAAAGAAATTTTTCGCAAGCTCAGTAGGAATAACTGTCAGTGATTTTTTGTTAAAACATTTTCCAATTGTTATGGATTATGATTTTACCGCCGAAATGGAAGAAAATTTGGACAGAATTTCGAGAGGTGAGAAAGAGTGGCGAAAAACTGTTGCTGATTTTTATTATCCTTTAGAAAAAACAATTGAGTCAGTAACAGATAATGCAGAGAGAACTCAAATTCCTGTAGAAAAAACTGGAGAGAAGTGTCCAGAATGCAACGCCGAATATGGTGGAGAGATAGTTATTAGGTCTGGAAGATTTGGAAAGTTCAAAAGCTGTAATCGTTTCCCAGAGTGCAAGTTTACGCAAAATATTGTTGAAGTTGTCGAGGATGTTATTTGCCCACTGTGTCAAAAAGGTGAGGTCACGATCAAAAATACTAGATGGGGAAAACCATTTTTTGGTTGTGGAAATTATCCAAAATGCAACTGGGCATCTTGGAATAAACCAGAAAAAGGTGAGACAATGTCAAAGGAAGAGTGGGCGGTTCTTCAAGCAGCTAGTGAAGAACGTAAAGCAAAGTGGGCTGAGAGAAACAAAAAGAGTGCTGATGTGGCAGAAGCTAAAAAACCTGCAAAAACTACCAAGCAAAAATAGATATGTTATAGTTTCTGTAGTACACCCAAAGGGCATAAATGACAAAAACTCTCGATTCTCAATACAAAAGACTTCTCAGAGAAATTTTAGAAAATGGTACGGTCACGGAATCTCAACAAGGTGTAGATGCGCTCACTTTAATGGCACCTCAGCCACTTCGATTTCGACTTTCAAATGGCTTCCCGATTATTACAGAACGAAAAATTTCCAAAAAAATTTGGGGTCAGGCAATTGGCGAAATTATTGGTTTTATCAACGGAGCAAGAACTCAGGAAGAATTATCTAGCTACGGTTGCCGTTGGTGGAAATATTGGGTAACTGAAAAAAAGTGCAAAAAACGTGGTTTAGAGCCTGGAGATATGGGTCCTGGAAGTTATGGAGTTGCTTTTCATGATTTTCCAACTTCAGAAGGTCCAGTTTACAATCAATTCAAAAATATTATCGAACAAATTAAAGAGCAACCCCAGTTAAGAACTCATTTTATTACTCCTTGGATTCCTCAATATACGATCAGAGGTAAGGGTAAGCAACAAAAAGTTGTAGTTTGTCCTTGCCATGGGTGGATTCACATCAGGATTATTGATAATAAATTAACTCTTCATATGTTTCAAAGAAGTAGTGATACCCCAATTGGCTTACCGGCAAACTTAGCTCAATATGCAGCTTTAACCATGATGATTGCTCATGTTACCGGCTATGAAGCATACGAATATATTCATAGTTTTTCTGATGCACATATGTTTGTTGATCAAATTAAGCATGTTAAAACGATGCTTGAGCGTGAAGATAAAACTTTGCCCACAATGAAACTTAATGTTGGTTCAGGAAAAGCTAAGAAAGACTTATTCGATTTTAGAGTTGATGATTTCGAGTTAACTGATTACGATCCGCATCCAGGAATATGGGATATTCCTGTGGCAATTTAATTATTTAAGCTATCAAGGTTTACTTTTATGAAAAAGCAATTTGTTGATTTAGATAATGCTAGGGAAGATGAACAAAAGCAGGTTATGGAGGAGATTATCAAGGCTGGTCACTGTCCTTTTTGTCAGGAGAACTTCAAGTTATATAATTCCCAGACATCTTTAAGAGATGGAAAGTATTGGTTTATGATTAAAAATAGATGGCCATACAAAAATACCAAGGTACATTTAATCGCAATTTATAAACAACATGCAACTAATTTGGATGACATTGATTCGGAATCAGGAAAAGAACTACTTGATTTTTTGAAGTGGGCTGAAAAAGAATATGATGTTCCTGGGGGAGGGTGGTCAATGAGATTTGGTGATACTGATTATTCGGCAGGAACTGTCAATCATATTCATGTTCAATTTATTCAACCTGATATAAATGCGCCAGAATATAAGCCTGTGAAAATCAAAATTGGGAAAAGATTCAAGTAAGTTTATTTAATCAATTATTTAATTATTCGAATTACTTCAACCCCGAATTTTTTCAAAATTTTGTCACCATCAAGCATAGCGTATCCATCAGTAAAGTAGAGCTTTGATATTCCGCTACAAGCAACTAATTTGGCGCAAGCCGGGCATGGAAAAGTTGTTACATATATTTCGGTATCTAGAAGTGAAACTCCATCCTTAGCAGCCTTTGAAATTAGGGCAGCCTCAGCGTGAATGGCAGTTGAAAGATCAATATTTTCACTCTTGTGAAAGCTATTTCTTGGATCGCTATCAATATATGGTGAATATGGAGTTGGCAGTTGTGTGTTGTGAGCAATCGCAATAATTTTTTCATCTCTGAGTGTTTTCTCAATTGTTTCTTTTGACGAACTTCCAGAATTACCTTTAATGACTACTGCACCAACTTGACGCCACCAGTCAGAACTAAGTTTCTTTTGATTGTTTGCCACATCCATCATTTTTTTGGAAAATTCGTCTTCTGAAATTTCGACCGACGATTCAATTTGTTTTTTTTGTGTACTGTTATTTCTATTCCATCTTAAAAAAGTTGGTTCAAATTCCACAAACTTATGTGTAAGATATTTTTTTTGGAGCCAGACAAAAATATCTTCATTTGGGAGGATATATTTTGGTTTTTCTTGAATTTGCTGAGAGCTAATTTCTAAAAATTTTTCAACAGACAAGAGACTGATTTTTCTTTCAGGGAAAAGTGCTTTTAGAGCAAGTTTTGCTTGGTTCGGGGATAGCGAACGAATCTCTTTTCTTAAGTAGTCAAATTCCTCATCTATCAAGGAGATTAATGACTCGTCTAAAATAAAAATTTCAGATTCGGGATATTTTTCCAATAATTTTACATATCCAGAGTGAATTACTGGTAGATAGAGAAGCAATTTTGAATTAGTGGTATTTTGTTCTTGGTGCGATTTTTGATTTTGGTTTTGATTCATTCCGTTTACCCTCTTAATCTTTTAATTCCTCAAGCATTTGTTCCATTGTGGAAATTAAGCGATTTGAAATTGTTTTAGTTATTTTTTTTTCAGCACCAATCTGAACTAATCTTATTTTTGCACTAGTTGATGTTGTAGCACGTCTACCTAGAATTTTGATTTCTCCGCAAAGTTTTTCAAGTTGCTTAAGACTTTCCTTAGAGTACGTTTCATCAATTGCAACTAAAACATCTGGTTTTATTAATTTTATCAGCTCCCATTTTGGTTGATCAAGATTTTTTAAAACAACGTGATCAACATCCTTAATATATGTGAGCATTTCTATTCGTTCTTCTTCTGGGACAACTGGACGATCAGGACCTTTGCGAGTCCTTATTTTTTTATCACTATCAACACCTACAACAAGAACATCACCAAATTTTCTGGCATCACACAGGTAGCGGCAATGTCCGATGTGCAACATATCAAAAGAACCAGAGGTAAGAACAATTTTTTTACCTTCTTTTCGGTATTTGCTAATTAAAGGTGTGACTTTTTTATAATCAGTAATTATTTTGTGACTATTTTTCATAACTTACTAGCATCCTACTATATGTTTATCTGTTGTGCTACCATATGTGAAAGATATGAAAGTTTCAATAATAGTTTCAATTACTGCAGATGGATTTATTGCTCAAAGTGTAGGGCAATCGTCATTAAAATGGACAAGCAAGGAAGACACAAAGTTTTTTGTGGAATATACAAAAAAAGTTGGTGTGCTTATCATGGGCTCAGCAACTTTTGAGACAATAAATAGACCTCTTCCAGATAGAAAAATAATCGTATTAACTCGATCTAAAAAATATGATCAATTCGATTCAGATCAGGTTGTTGCAGAGGGTAGGGAGATTAAAGAAGTTTTGCAAGAGCTGGAAGCCTCAGGTCAAAAAGAAGTTGCTATTACTGGTGGTACAAGTGTTTATACTCAATTTATGAAAGAGAAGCTTGTTGACGAACTGTATTTAACAATTGAACCAATCGTATTTGGTTCGGGTCTCAAACTCTTTAATGAGTCTTTATATCAGAAATTAGAACTAGTAGAAATAATTGATTTATCAGAACAAACAAAAGTATTGCACTATAAAATTATTCAATAATGATTTTAGGAACCCCCCAAACTTATTATTGGAGAGACCCATAAAAATGACGAACGACAAAGGTGAATCTACTAAAAAAATAACTCTACGTATGAAGTTATTTGACAAAAAATTGCCCATTCCAGAATATAAATCTGAGGGGGCTGCCGCTGTTGATTTGTATGCCAGGGTTGAAACAAAGATACCAGCCAAGGGAATTGGCTATATCCCGCTCAATATTGCTTTGCAACTTCCGGAAAACCACTGGGCTCTCATCTCTGCCAGAAGCTCGCTCCACAAGCGTGGTTTGATGATCGCTAATGGTATTGGTGTAGGAGATTACGATTATAGAGGTCCAAATGATGAATATTTAGTTGCAGTTTATAATTTTACAGATACAGAGGTTGTCATTGAGAAAGCTGAACGAGTTGCACAACTAATTGTGATGTCTCGCGAACCAGTTGAGATAGTATTAGCAGATGATTTTGATGCTCCTAATCGCGGTGGTTTTGGTAGTACTGGAAAAATTTAATTAATTAAATTTGTTGATTTAATTTCTAAAAATTTATTTTTGGCTTATGTGTAGCCAGCGAAAGAAAAAGCTGGCCTTCCCAGTCCTGATACTTTGTGAGCTAGTTTTTTCTTAAAATCAGTTTTTTAGCAAAGTTACTCAAAAATTTAAAATTTAATTAATATGTCGGTCACAAATACATCATATGGTTTTTTACCTATTGCATACACACAATATATTGTGGTTTAGTTGCTGGTATTGAAATAATTAAAACTTTTAAAAGTATTCGTAGTTAAGGGTAAAAATGTTTGAGACTGCTCCAGTTGGCATTGATAGTTTTATAGAAATAGCTGAGCGCGAAGCTGAGCTAAAGTTTTCAAAAGAAGATTTAACTTTTTGGAACAATAATCCACCCGAACAGGTTGTTTTTGCTACTGGCAGTATTAGAAAAGCAATAATGCTCATTTCTGAGATTGATAATTTTTCATTCAAGGTTATAGAAGACGGAAAACTAAAGCAAATATCTGATCCGCTAGATCTATTGAAATATTTTAATGAAAATGTTTACAACGGCAATGGATCGGTCAAAGTAAAAACATTTTTAGGTTATTTATTTGGAGTAGAACTTTATATTCATCCTGGAGAAGGAGAATCGAGTTCAAACGAATTTCCTTTGGAGGAGGCAAAAAATAAAGCCTCATATTTATATGAAGAAGAAGCAAATGGATATAAAGGAAGAGATATTTTAATTTTTAGTTCTGACACCGTTGATAAGCCAGATGCAGCAAAATTACCACTTGGAAAACCTGAAAATGAAAATGAAGAAAGTGGTTTTCCTTTCCCACAAAAAGTAGATTATGTTGGTGATGACGCAGGCTTTGAGGCAGCGAAAGTAGAATATCTCATAGCCTGGAAAGAAAGATTTTATGTTGCTAGTAAAGAGATTATACATACAAATGCAATTGCGGTTTTAGATGCACTTACTGGTGAATTTATAGAGTTAGGAGATCTGGCCACTTTGGAGCTAAATGTTCCAATAGATCATGACAGACTAAGAGAAGCTATAGTTTACCATGATATGGCCGGTGGCGGCATATTACAACAATTAATAGAATGGGGAAACATTGACGCGATACTGAATTATTTTGATGAAATTTCTTTGCGATTAATTAAAGAACAGTCAGAAGAAATTATAAAAATGGCTCTAATGTGTCAAATAATGGGATCACCGCATGCTATTATTGAATTGGTTAGAATGGCAAATGAAAAAAGGGGAAATTTATATGGCAATTAAAAAAGGTTTCTTAATTACACTTGAAGGTGGAGAGGGCGGAGGAAAAACCACTCAAGCAGTAAGTTTATATAAGAGATTAAAAAAGGCAGGCAAGGACGTAGTTATTTTCAGAGAGCCCGGTTGCACAGTAATTAGCGAACAAATTCGCGAAGTAGTTTTGTCTGCGAAAAATAAAAACATTGCATTCACGACAGAAGTTTTGCTTTTTCAAGCTGCTAGAGCTCAAATTTATGAAGAGTTGGTTTTACCTTCGATGCGGGCTGGCAAAGTTATTGTGATGGATAGATCCAGAGACAGTTCTGTTGTTTATCAAGGAATGGTTCGTGGGTTTGGCAAAAAAATGATTGAGCAACTTAACAATATTTCTACAAGTCGCACATTGCCAGACTTGACTTTGCTTTTAGATGTTCCTGTAAATAAAGGGCTTAAGAGAAGAGAGAATTCTGGAACTATAAATAGACTTGATATGGAAGCCAAAAACTTTCATAACAAGGTCAGAAAAGCCTATTTAGAGCTTGCGGAAGAAGATAAATCAGGGAGATGGCGCGTTATTAATGCTGCTAAATCAATTGAGAATGTTGAAGAACAAATGTGGGAAGCTATTTCTGATAAACTTGGTTTATAAATTAACAAAAATAACTTTGAAGATTAAGAAATTTATGAAATTACCAAGAGCAGTACAAAATTTGATCGAAAAATTCGAAAAACTTCCAGGGGTTGGGCCAAAATCTGCTCAGCGCTTAGTTTTTTATTTACTTCACAATCCAGATCATGAGATTGAAGATTTTTCGAAAAAACTGCTTGAATTAAAGAAAAACACCGTACTTTGTGAAATTTGCCACAATGTGAGTGAATCAAACCCTTGTGAAGTTTGCGGTGATGAAACAAGAGAAAACAATGTTCTTTGTATAGTTGAGCATCCATTAGACGTTTTAGCGCTTGAGCGTTCAAATTCATTTAAAGGTAGATACCATGTTTTACACGGAAGCATTGCTCCGCTTAATAACATTGGTCCTGACCAGCTATTTTTGCATGATGTAGCTAAACGGCTAGATAAAATTGATGAGTTAATTATTGCCACAAACCCTACGATGGAAGGTGAGGCCACTGCTTTATATATTACTGAGTATCTTAATCAAAATTCACAGGTTGATTCAGAAAAGATGATAATCACTAGGATTGGCCATGGTTTACCAATTGGTGCTGATATTGAATATGCAGATGGAGTCACCTTAGCAAAGGCTCTTGAGGGCAGAAGAAAAATTTAATTAATTTATAGACTTTTTTCTGTTTAATTAAATTCAATAATGATGTTAATATTTATTTAGATGGTTAAATTAAATAATGAAACTAGACCACTCAAATTCTTAAAGTAAGAATAGAGTGGTTTTTTTGTAAATAAAAAAAGGGAGGGGGGGGGCAAAAAATCAGCAAAATCTCAGGAAAAATTGAGAACATTGAGTCGTACAAATATTTTAAAGTATAAATAGAAGCCTTATCAGGCAGAAGGATTTATATGACAGTAATAGTTGAGTCAAAGAAAATGAAAGTAACGAACGCAATTAGACAGTTTGCTGAAAAACAAGCACTTAAAATTAGCAAATTAGGTAAGAGTGTTTTAGATATTAAGATCCATTTAGAGAAAATTCGTAAAAAAAAGATGGATGAAAACTCAAATATTGTCACATATTTTGTATCTACTCCTGGAAAAAATATTGTTGTGAAAAGTAAATCAGCTGATATGTACAAAGCAATTTTTGAAGCTACTTCTAGTGCAGTGAGGAAACTTAGAAAAATGAGTGAAAAGAGAAAAACAATCAAAAGATCAACAAAAAAACTTTCGTTAGTAAGTTGAATAGATAATTAAAATACTAATTTAAAAAGAATTACTGCCAAATTCACCCTTGATTAAGGTGCATACTATCTTGTATCGTGTAAATAGACTTCTTGCGAAATAGATGTCAAAATTGCTACAAAGCTTATTTCGCAAAAAGTCTAATGTGTATCTTACAATGGAGTTTATATGGCAGATGATAATAAAAATCCCCTAGACGTTTTAGAAGAATTGTTAAAACAGTCCGGTGGTGGCGCAGGAACTGGTGGCGCAGGAGTAGGTGCTGTGGCGGCAGGAAAAGCTTCACTATCTGCTGATGAAGTTGCGAAGATCAAAGAAGAAGCTGAAAAAAAACTTGCTGAAGAGCTCGAAGTTAAGCGTCTAGAACTTGAACAGCACCAAGTTGAGCAAAGTGTTGTAGATGAAGTGAAAATGGCAGAACAGAGAGAAGAAATTGTAAAGATTAAAGATTCTGATGAATATAAGGCAAGAATACAGCAAGACTCAGATAAAAAAGCTAGTGATGACAATAAGATTATTGCAGGCGATGGCTTTGAAATTGATCAATTAGATCACAAAAAGGTTTAATAATGCTAAGTTCAGCATCAAATCATGGTTCAAGTATGGGTTCAGGTGGTATGGGTGGTTTTGGAGGTATGAGTGGTGGAGATAGTTTTGGCGAAGCAGCAGATGAGAGAAGTAAGATACAACAAGCCATGTCTAGTAATTCTAATAAAGGTTCTGGTGCAAGCTCTGCATCTGGTACTGGTGGTGCTGGAAGCACTCCACAAAATCAACCAATGGCTCAGTCACCAGCTGAACCAAGGGAAGTTGCTGAAATACCAGAGGAAGCAAAACGAGGGGTGGAGGATGTTTGGCTTGAAGTGAAGAAATTCTTTTCATTAAATGCATGGTTGGGAATTGATCCAGAAAACATGAACCCTGAGGAGCAAGCCCAAGCAAAGCAATTTCATGCAAAATACCAACAGTTAGATCAGGAACAACAAGCTGTTGCAAAACAAATGTACCAAGAAAAACTTCAAAAGAAAAAAATGTTAGAAGAAGAAGAGAGGCGTAAAAAAGAACAAGAAGCTCAGGAAAAAGAACAGTCAATCGTGATACCGTCTGGTCCTCAAAAAGGTGCTGGTCAAGAAGGAAAAACCAAAAAACAACAAGTGCTAAGCAAAATTAAGCAGGACAGAACTACACTTTCAACAAGTCAGGGAGAGTAGTATATGAAACTTTATAATACACCTACCAAAAAAATTGAAGAATTTATTCCAATAGATGATGGAAAAGTCGGTTTATATGCTTGCGGATTCACAGTTTACGATTTTACACATTTGGGTCATTTGAGAAAATACACGATGGATGATGTTTTGATTAGAACTCTCAAACACGAGGGTTATGACGTAAATTTCATTCAAAATATTACTGATGTTGGTCACTTAGCTTCAGATGAAGATACTGGCGAAGATAAGCTGGAAAAAGGTGCTAAAAAATATGGCAAATCTGTTTGGGATGTAGCAAAAGAATTTGAAGATTATTTTTTTAGAAGTATGGATTTAATGGGAAACTTGCGACCTGATAAAAGTACTAGAGCAACAGAGCATATCGAAGAGCAGTTAAATTTGGTTAAAACACTTAAGGAAAAAGGTTATACATATGTGATAGATGGAGACGGAGTTTATTTTGATACCAGTAAATTTCCTGAATATGGAAAAATGGCTGGACTTGATTTGAAACGGCAGCAAGAAGGTGCGCGTGTTGAGAAAGTAGTTGGCAAAAGAAACTCTTCAGATTTCGCTTTATGGAAGTTTGAACGTGAAGGTGAAAATAGGGCCATGATTTGGGAAAGCCCTTGGAGCAAACGAAGCTTTCCAGGATGGCATGTTGAATGTAGTGCAATGTCCATGAAGTATTTGGGTGAACAATTTGACATCCACACTGGTGGCATTGATCATATTCCTGTTCATCACACAAATGAAATAGCTCAGTCCGAAGCAGCTACGGGAAAATCGCCATTTGTTAAGTATTGGGTGCACCACAACTTTCTGAAGGTCGATGGCACCAAAATGAGTAAGTCATTGGGTAATTTTTATACTATTGATGATGTGATGGAGCGTGGATTTAGTCCACGAGCGTTAAGGCTCCTATTCATGACGGCTCATTATCAATCTGAGATGAACTTTACTTGGGAAAATTTGGTTGGTATGCAGAAAAGTTACGAAAGGCTGTTGAAAATTGTTGTTGATTTGAAAAAAAATGTTTTAGAATCAGAAAAAACTGACGAAAAACTTGTTGCTGATTTTGATGGCAATTTGGCAACAAAATTTAAAGACAAATTCTTTACAGCCCTGTCAGAAAATCTTAATACAGCTCAAGCTTTAGCTGTTCTTTGGGAAGTGATGAAGTCTGATGAATTAAGTAACTCTGAAAAATTATCATTGTTGTTGGCATTTGATGAAGTTTTTCAGTTAGATTTAAAACAGGCAGAACAAGTTTTGGAAAAAATTAAATTTAACAAATTGGGCGACACAACAGGCAATTTTTCTGGAGAAATGAATGATTTACCTGAGGAAATTCAGCAAATATTATTAGATAGAGAAACTGCTAGAAAGAATAATGATTGGGGTCAGTCAGACGCACTTAGAGACCTACTTCTAAAAAAAGGTTATAAAGTTTTGGATTCTTCTGAGGGGCAAAAATTGGAGAAGCTTCATTTCTAATTAATCAATATCATGCAAAACATAAAACTCGGAACATATTAATATTGCAAAGGTACAAACTATGAATATTTGTATATTTGGCGATAGTATTGCTTGGGGAGCATGGTTGCCATTTAGAGTTAGTTGGGCTAATCTTCTCAGAAACTATCTTGAAAAAAACTTCGGCAGTACATTTTCTGTTTATGACTTAGGTATTGATGGTGATACTACAAATGATTTAATTATGAGATTTGATGCGGAAGCAAAAGCTCGTTCTCCAAAATTAATAATTTTTGCAATAGGAACGAATGATTCTTCTTTCAGGAAAACAAGGAATAACCCAATAGTTGACATAAATACTTTCAAAAGAAATGTAAAAATTTTAATAGATAAAGCTAAAATTTACACTCAGAAAATTATATTTCTTGGTTTGGTTAAGGGTAATGACCAAGAAACAATGCCACTACCTAGCAGTAGTACTGGAAAGTGTTACGACAAAGAAAATGTAGTTTTATATGATGAAGCCATGAAGCATATTTGCTTAGAAGAAAATGTTAACTTTATAGACTTGTATTCATTATTAACAGATCAAGATTTTATTGATGGTCTTCACCCCAATCCAGCTGGTCACATAAAGATTTTTGAGATTATTCGTGAAATGTTTGATAGTGAGTAATTGAGTAAATAGGTTTTTCTATAATTAATGCAAATTGACAAAAGTAATGCAAAATGATATTATTAATGCATATGTCACAAATTGTATCTATAACATCACAAGGTCAAATTAGTATTCCAGCACAAATGAGGAGGTTTTTAGGTTTAGATTTAGCTAAAAAAGCTTATGTTACTCAAGAAAATGGAAAGATTATTATTGAACCTGTTCCAGATCTTCTAACTTTGGCAGGATCTTTAAATTCTGTTGCAATTAAAAATAAATCTAGTGAAGAAATTCAATCAATAGAACAAAAAGCTGTTGAGCAAGTTCGAATAAATAAATATCTAAGCAAGAAAAAATAGGTTAAATATCTTAGAAATAATAGATTCCATTTATGAAAAAACTATATGTAGATACAAATGTTTTTTTAAGATTTCTTCTACAAGATAATATCAAGCAAGCTAAAGTCGCTGAAAAAAATTTTATTTTGGCAAAAGACGAAAAAGTTAAAATAGTAATTGTTTCAGAAGTTATTCCAGAATTAGTTTATGTTTTGTCTGGTGTATATAAATTATCAAGAGTAAATATTGCAAAATATATTGAGAATATTGTTAAAACTATATATTTAAATGTCGAGCAGAGGGATGTTTGGATTAAGGTTATGAGTATTTATCCTCAGGTTAATTTTGATGTTGTAGATATATTTTTAGCTGTAAAAGCAAAAGAGGAAAATGGAGAAGTTTTGTCTTTTGACAAAGATTTTGAAAAACTAGAGAAACATCTATCGATTTAAACTAAACCTGATAAAATACAGCCTATATGTCTTTATCAGTAGGAATAGTTGGTTTACCAAATGTAGGAAAGTCTACATTGTTTAATGCACTTCTAAAGCGCCAAGCTGCTTTGGCCGCCAATTATCCTTTTGCAACCATTGATCCCAATATCGGAATTGTTCCTGTACCAGATGCACGCTTGGAAGTTTTGGCAAAAATGGTTTCTGCCAAAGCAATTAAGCCTGCGGTTGTTGAATTTGTTGATATCGCTGGCTTGGTTTCTGGAGCAAGCAAGGGCGAAGGCTTAGGTAACAAATTTTTAGCAAATATACGCGAAACCGATCTGATTTGTCATGTCGTGCGAGGTTTTAGTGATGATTTAATTTTGCGTGAAGGCAGTACAGATCCAAAATCTGATCGAGAAGTAATTGAGATGGAGCTTTTATTAGCCGACATCACAACTTTGGAGAAGCAACGTCAGCCAAAAGCAACCAAAGACAAAGATTTATTGTTCAAGTGGGAAGTTGTTCAGAAAATGTTAAAAGTGGCTATTGATGGTCAAATGATTTCTTCTGCGCTTGCTTCTGATGAAGAAAAAAAAGTGGGCCGAGAAATGGGATTGCTTACAGCTAAAGAAATTATTTATATCATTAATGTCGACGAGAATGTGATTAGCGAGCAGGATTCTCAAATAAAAAATTATGCAGATCTTTTAAGCGTTTCTGAAGACAAAATCGTGATTATTAGTGCCAAAATTGAAAGTGAAATTGCAGCTTTGGCTGACGAAGATTCAGCCTTATTTTTGGAGGAATTGGGACTAAAAAAAAGTGGTTTAGAAAGACTAATTCAAACTGCTTATGATCGATTAGGTTTGCAAACATATCTTACTGCTGGAGAAATGGAAGTTAAAGCATGGACTATCAAAAAAGGTACCCTAGCACCTCAGGCTGCTGGCGTAATTCACACTGATTTTGAAAAGAAATTTATTAAAGCCAAAGTAGTTTCTTATCAAGATTTCTTAGATTTTGATGGTTGGAAGGGGACTAAAGAAAAAGGTAAACAGAGAATTGAAGGTAAGGATTATGAGATGCGAGCTGATGATGTTGTTGAATTTATGATCGGAACTTGATCCAAGAGAAAACTTTTTGATTTTACATATAATCTTGTGATATATATACTTATCTAGTCTAGGTATATTACATAAATAAATGATGAATCAAGAAATTTCAGCTAATAATTCTGGTCCAGAAAAAAATCACCAAGTGAGCAGAAGAGATTTTTTGAAATTGATGAATCGTGCCCTTTTGGGTTTAGGAGTCGCGGTTGTTACACCACCATTGAGACGTTATGAGAAACTTATGAATGGTCTTTTGAGTTCAACAGATTTAGAAAGTGGGAATGCTTCTGAAACTGCAGCAGAAGCATTCCTTCTTATAACCGAAACGTATGGACTTGAAATCTATAATGGCGAGAACAAAATTACAAATATTTTAAGTTTAGGTAACGTAAGTGGTGAAGAATTGAGCCGTGAAGAATTGGAGGGCGCTTTACAGCTAGTAGCACAGGAAATTTTAAAATATCCACCAAATTTTTTTAAAAAAAATAATGTCAATAGTGTTCGTTTTATGAATAATATAACGTATTTTAGTGATAGGGCTGCTGGATTAACTTTAAGCTTTGGTGATTTTAGTATGGAATACGATGATTTGAATAAAGAATATAGAAGGGCAACTTTTCACCATGAAATTTTCCATTGTCTGACTTTACGTTTAAAATCAATTGGAAACTTTTTTGCTTACAAGAAAAATTATATTGATGGAGCTAATGCTAATATAAATAGACACGATGGAGCACTTGAGGATATTGCAGAATTAGCAGAGCAAATAATGCTTGCTGATGGACATGCAAAATTTATTGATCGAATTAATTATGAACCATATCAGAAACTAAAAAAAGCACTTCAGGTTAAATATTCTTTGATTAAACAAATATACTTTGATTTGAGTGACGGAGCTATGGATGAAGAATATTGGAGGAATTTAATACGTAATAAAATAGATCGAGATTACTTTAACTGACGCTTTTTTTCATTTGAATATGTCTTACGTGAATTACTTGCATAGTATCATAGCCACCCACTTCTTCTGCGACTCTTTTTATTTGTTTGCTAATTGAGGTTTCTTCTTTCATTTTGTCGAAAACAGAAATTTCAGTTCCAAGTAGATCTTGAAGCATTTCTGCAGCTTTAATTCGCATTTCTTTCTTTTTTTTGCCAGCTTCATTTCCATCTAATATTTCTGATTGTGACAGCAAAAATCCTTCTACAGCTCCTACGACAAATCCTTCTAATTTTTGACGAAGTTTTACATCATCAGGGAATTGATCAATTATTATTCTTGCAACTTTTGCCAAAAGAAGAATTGATCCTTCTGCGTTTGTAGTTAGGCTAAGATCTACAAATTTAAATAACTCAATTTTGCCAATTTTGTCTTTAATATCATCAGGAAGTAAATTAGTAAATTTTTCCATAAGAGGTGCATTTACCCAATCAGTTCTGAGTAAAAATTTCTGAGTTTGATTTAATAATTTTTTACGATGATCCAAAGAATTTTGATGAAAGTCGAATCCTTCTAATTGGTGGTTCCAAAGAGAGAGTTCTTCTTTTTCTGTATCATTCATCTGATCTTCGGTAATTTCGTTAATTCTAGAAATTAATAATTTCAGTATTTTTCTAGCTTCAGGATTATTTATGGATAGAGGACCATGAGCATCTGTTTCCTTAGAAAACTCTCCAAGTATTTTTCTAGCAAGTGCTGGTAAGATTTTTGGAAATGCCTCAAGTACATCATTTGCCATTTCCCAACTTCTACTGTTGCCTATGTTTTTTTCTACAAATGTGATTGCAATTGCAACAGTTTCTGGATCTTCACTTTTTGTTTCGGCAGCTGCGACGAGATCCTCTTTGAGTTTTTGTAATTTAATTAGTTTTTTTTCTTTTTGCGTGCCTTCTTTTGGATCAGTATAATAAGAATCAGCTGTTTTGCTTGCCCCATCTCTTGCTTTGACAATTTTTTTCCCTAATTTAGCTTCTGGTGATGGCGTTGGTTTTTGTTCAGTTTCACCACCAATTTTCCAGAGAGTTTCTGCCGCATCGTGTTGTTGAAAGGCGGAGTCCGCTGCTACTGTCTTATGCAAAGTTTCATCACCTTCTGGAGCTACATCTGTTTCTATTACTTTTTTTATATTTTCATTTTCATTTATCATAGTTCATTCATTGTATAAGAACATTAATGATTAGGTCACGATACATTTGGCACAAACGGCCGTTAGGCCGTTATGAGAATCAGACATAATTTTCCAATAATAAAAACAGAGCAGTATGATTGTTTTATGACAACTATCAACACTGCTCTTGGCTTTGATTCTAACGACAAAGCTAAATTTAAACTACGGGTAATTGAATTATTTGAAACTTCTGGTTTAAAAGTAACACAACTAGCATTTCCAGGAATCAGTAAGAGAACAATATATCGGTGGAGAAAAAGATTTATTGAGTCTGGCAAAAAGTTGCGAAGCCTCTTGCCTTTATCAACCAAACCCAAGAAGGTAAGAGAAATGGTAGTACCATATCAAATACTTGGCTTTATCAAAGAAATTAGAAAAAAATATCCTCGGCTCTCAAAATATAAAATTAGAGTGTTTTTAGATTCATATTGTGAAGAAAATCATTTGAGAAAATATTCATCTTCTTGGATTGGAAAAGTAATTAATAGATACAAGTTTTTCTTTAATATTAGAAAGGAAGTGAGAAGAAAAAGAAGGAGTACGGAACAAGTAACTCGGGTTAAACATTGTCCCAAACAAAAAGATATTGAATTAGGATACTTACAACTTGATGGAATTAAAGTATATTTTGAAGGCAAGAACTACTATTTTCTTTCTTGTATTGAACTTAAATCCAGACAATCTTGGGCTAAAAGAGTTGGGTCAATTTCAAGCCTTAATGCAAAACTATTTCTTGAAGAAATACTTTCATCAGTTAATTATCCAATTCATACAATCCAAACAGATAATGGATCTGAGTTTAAAGGATATTTTGACAAGGCAATTGAAGAGCTAAAAAATACACAACATGTTTGGAGCTATCCAAAGTCTCCTAAAACAAATGGCTATGTTGAGAGATTCAACTGGACTATTCAAGATGAGTTTATTAACTATGAGATTGATACAGCAACTTATGACCTAAAAGAATTTGACGAAAGACTAGATGATTGGCTAATTTATTACAATACAATCAGACCACATCAATCACTTAACTATATGACACCAAACAATTATTTAGTACAATTACAGAAAGGATGAGCACGTTTG
>PFJN01000067.1 GCA_002783105.1 Candidatus Pacebacteria bacterium CG_4_10_14_3_um_filter_34_15
AATTAAGATTTTTTTGTAAATATTTTTTTGTTTTGTTTGAGTATTTTTGATAAAAAATAAAGCACAATCCTAGTATAAAAGTAAAAATTGCAGTAACAGATTGAGTTAAAAATAATGCCACAATTGCTAAGCAAAGGATCAAACTCTGGGTCATAATAAAGATCGTATTATTAAACTCTAATTTTGATTTCCACCCTGTTTTACTAAATAAATATAGTAAATATAAGGCTAAAAATCCGCCAAGCACATTTGGATGAGCCGTGGTTCCATATGGAATAATTTTCTCTATGCCAAATAATTCACTTTTTGAAACTCCAATGTAATTATTTAGATTGGGTTCTCCGAGAAGATAGTATCCGATTAAAGTTTTCTGATTAACGTATTGGTAAATTGCTACACTAGATTGAAAAAATAACGTAGCAAGTACTGATTTTTCTATTAATTCAGGATTAATTTTTGCTTTATTTTTGATTAAAAACCCAGCAAATAATCCCAACTCGATCACTCTAAATAGGTAAATCACAGACGATAATGGGTACAGAGTCAAAAACTGTCTAAGAAAAAAAATTACTAGCAATGAAATGAGTAATGGTTCTTTTGTTAAATAGCTTTTAAATAATTTCCAAGTTTTATTTTTTAAACTATTTCTTTTGAACCAGTTAATTAGCCAAAATAAAAGTAGTATCAAAATAAAAATATCACTTAAGTATAATTTGGGGATTAAATAATCAATTCGCAGACCATTTACGTATGCTCCGCTTTCAAATAATTTCAGGAAAAAATTTGTTGGTAATAAAAAAATTATAATTCCAATTAGTGAATTTAATACTAAATTATTCAAATTATTTCTTTTAAACATAATTTCTTTGAATCAATATATTCTAACAGAGAAAATCAAAAAACCCGCTATTAATAGCGGGTTTTAGTTTTTAAATTTTAGTTGAGGTAAAAGATTATTTTTTATCTGATTTAAGATTACTAGTGGTAACAATATCTTTGAATGTTCTAAAATCTGCAATTGCAATTTCAGAAAGCATTTTTCTGTTAAGAGCGATACCTGTTTTTTTAAGAGCATTCAAAAATCTTGAATATTGGAATGTTTCTTGGACTTCTTTAAGCGCGGCGTTGATTCTGAGAATCCAAAGTTTGCGCATGTCTCTTTTTCTAAGTTTTCTGCCTACGTATGCATAATGGCCAGCATGTAATAAAGCTTCTTTAGCTCTTTTGTATAATCTGTTATTAGCGCCTCTAAAACCTTTTGTAAGTTTTAGTACTTTTCTGTGTCTGTTGGCTCTTGTGGTTCCTGATTTAACTCTGGACATAATTTATTTTCCTATCTATTTTATGCTAAACCAAGCATTCGCTTGATTTTTTTAGCCCACTTGCCGGTAACTTCGGTTGGTTTTCTATAGGCTCTAATTGCTTTTTTACTTTTTATTCTTCTTCTGTGTCTCATGTTTTGTGAGCGCCTTAGAACTTTACCTGTTGGGGTAATTTTGAATCTTTTTGCTACACCACTTCTTGTTTTTTGTTTAATTTTTTTCATTTGTTATTCCTTTTTTTGCTTGTACCCTTGAGGGTATTGGCATCAATTGAGCCATAAGTTTCTTGCCCATCATTTTTGGCGCAACTTCTACAATCGAATATTCTTTGGTAGCTTCTATAGCTCTTTCAAAAATATCGTATCCAAACTCTTTCTTTGTGATTGCTCTACCTTTAAAAAGTAGTGTCAATCTGACTTTATCCCCTTTTTTCAAGAACTTTGATACCTTGTTAAGGCGAGAAATAAAATCTCCATCACTCATAAAAGGTGTCAATCTGACTTCTTTTATGCTTTGAATCTTGGCTGTTTTACGGCTTTGAGACTTTTTCTGTTGTTCTTGATATTTAAATTTTGCTAGATCAATGATCTTCACAATTGGAGGCGTTGCTTTTTCATTAATTAGCACGAGATCTTTTCCAGCATCTCTTGCTTGTGTTAAAGCTTCATCTCTCGACATTACTCCAACCATTTCTCCACGTTCTGTTAGAACTCTCACTTCTGTTGATCTAATCAATAGGTTGGCTGTTACTCTTTTTTGAAAAGAGCTGCTCTTTTTTCCTGGTTTTATTCTCACGTTTTAAAGTAATGTCCTTTTTTAAATATCTATTTTTAAATAGAATGAGTATTATATCATCTTAATCTCCAATTGTTAAAGAGAGATTATTTGATATAATTTAGTCTTGTTGAACAGAGTGAACTTGTAGCTCAGTTGGTTAGAGCGCTTCGTTGACATCGAAGAGGTCAGAGGTTCGAGTCCTCTCAAGTTCACAGATCAGAAGCATGTTTTTCCTTTAAAACACTATCATATTCATCTTCGCTGTCTGTTCTTACCAGTGGTTTAAGATGCTCAGCAAAGGCAGATTTATTCTTTAAAAAATCAAGAAAAAATGAGTCTGTGTATTTGGCGAATCTTAAAGAAACATAAAGATCTAGAATATCTTCTTGATGTTTAAGTTTTTTTAGATCATCTTTTTTCTGAATAAAACCAAATTCCTCGTGATCTTTCATGAAATTTATCTTGGATATATCTTTTAATTTAAGTGCAAGATATGGAATTGCTTCTCTAACTCCAAAACTTTTTTCAGAAATCAGGACTTGAAATCCAATTTGACTAATCTCTTCCCACTTAAAATTATATGTCCTACCATCAAAAGTAATAGATAGCCTTTCGATATCTATAAATAATCGATTTCGATTAAGAAAATAATTAATTACTGGGTAAATTAATAAAAGCGAGAAAAACAATGAAAATAAAGGTGGCATCAATGACAAGTTCCTAGAATCAGAATTTATAAAATTTGTAGCTGCAAAATGTGATTTAAATAGAAAATACGCTATTATGATCATTCCAAATGAACAAATCGAAAACAAAACAACTAAGGCTTTATTAAGCCTAGGCCCAAAATATATATAAATTTTTTTATTCATTTGTAAAAATAGTTAAAATATAAAACATAACTCATAATTATAATTCCAACAATGATGTTAAACATTGCCCAAAAACGTGCTGTTTTCCCTCTCCAATGATAAATAAAATAATCACCAAAAATTATAGAATGTTTAAATGACAAGTATCCGAGTACTATAAGTGAAAAACCCATCCAAAGCCCAAAAGCAATATCGACAGAAGGAAATAATACAATGGCTATTATAAATAGAGGAAATAAAAAAAATAATGATATAAGAATCACTTTACGATCAAACTTATCATTTTCCTTTTCTTCATTTTTAGTCATAAAAATTATTTTTGGGCCAAGAAAAACCCATGTGTTACCTTATGAAACCAAGAAGTGTTATTCTTTAATAAAATCATAGTTAAAATATTTTAAAAGTCAAAAAAATAAGTTTTGTACCTAGCTCAAATTTTTTTCTTTGTCTTTCATCAGCTGGATATTTTAATGTCAAAATATATAGTTTATTATCTTTTATCCTCCAATATTCATGTGCTTCAGTATATGAACCAAACGAATACAAACTTGAGACTTCTTCAAAGCCTTTTGGGGAAGACTCCTTAGGAACAATAAGTTTATACTGTGAAGGACCGGGGATTATTGGTAAAATGCCCGATTTTACTCGTAACTCCTCAGAATTTTGAAGTTTTTGAATATAATCACTTACCGCCTCTGCGTCATTTTCAGCTTGATGCGTAGTTATCATAACAAATCCTCCATTGTTATGACTAATCTCACTATCTTCTATATTATTCAAAGAAAAAATAAGACCGTCGAAATAATTTCCATTTTCTATTAGTTGTTTATGCCACCATGAAGGATATATAAATCTATAATCGCGATCTAAAGATTGATAATACCTAAATCCCATCATTGTAAAGATAAAAATTAATACAATATAATTTATTATTCTTTTATTATTTTTCATGGCTCATTAATTTCATCAAGGTCAATCACAATTTTAGAGTAAGGCAAATATTTTATTGCAACAGCTTGAACACACTTACCACCATAAAATTCTGTTGATAAGAAATTGTAGTATTTACCTCCGATCTTAAGTGATAAATTGGGATTTGTAATTACTAAAAAATGTTCCACAGAAACAGTTGTGAATTTATTTTTAGTCTCACAATTTCCTACATATTCTATTGGACCGGTTAATAGGTCTTTGTACGCAGTAACAGGAGAAAGAAAAAAGAAAAACATAAATAAAGCCAGATATCCGATCATGTTTTTAATTTTAAGTTTGAAAGAAAGAGTTAGATTTTTACTATTATGTCTATATCGAATCGTTAAAAAAATTATACCTACAGCATAAGCTACTGCAAAGATTATCCTTGAAATCACAATCCATCGCCAATTTAATAAATTTATAAGATTGGCGATAAAAAGAACATAAAAAATTGACACAAACATTGGAAAAATTAAACATGTCCAAAAAAAATTTGTAAAAAAACTACTTTTTTTCATTATGATAACAATGTATATTGTTATATTGATTCAATCAATATGCAAGGATACAATAAGTATTATGGTTAATATTAATTCTTTAAAATGAAAAAGAATATATTTCTTATATTTAAACTTTTTTTATTACTATCTTTTATTGTTTTTGGTGAAATATTTCTTATCAGAGTATTATTCTTCCAAATCATTAGTTTTATTGATTGGAAAACTTTTTCTAACCAGAACAGAAAGTCTAGCGAATTTAAAATATCAGAAAATATTTTTGAGTGTCCAACAAAAAATAAAGAGTTACAACTGGAAGAGCTTTCTACCGATAATTTTTCTATTTATATCCCGAAAGATTTATCAAAAAAAGATTCTTCTTTCTTTGCGACACCTACTTGGATATTTGCTTGCAAACATCCAGACGATAAAACAAAAGGATCTGAAAGTGTTAGAATTTATATAGAAACAGCTGGTCCATTTAATTTAAAAACACTTCAATCAGAAGACGACTGCATGACTTATTACAACGAATTGTATTCAAATAACGATTTGGTTACAACACAGTTGATTAATGTCGAGTTTGATACATTTTCAGTAGAATTCAATAAATGTTATTTTAAATATTCACTGGATGGAGCAAATAAAATTCCCCTCATTTTCGAAAGTTTGCTTATATTGCCCGCATATCCAAATTCTGAACCTCAACAATTTGAGGTTTATACATATTATCCATCCAATACTCCATCAAACTTAGTTGAAGTATTAAATCAAAGTGTCAATAGTTTTAGACTACACAAAAAAATAAAGCCTCTATGAACATGAATAATAAAAGATTTTTAGTCTTAAGTTTACCGCTTGTTGTTATTATTTATGCTGTCATCATCAACTATGCTAATGAAAATAACTGGATAACGCTACACATTTTACTGGCAATAACAGCGTTTATTTCAGTTTTTTCTGTCTGGCAAATTAAATCAAAAAGTTATTTCAAGAAAACTACAGGTATCAACAAGAAAGATCGGCTCTCGATTATAAGTAAAATCCTGTTCGTCATTATGTCCCTTACTTTTTTAATTATTTTCTTAGCATCAGTTGAATCAATTATTACTGGAACAGAATATTATCAAGGAGATTGCGTTACAAGATACTCGCAAAACAATGGTAAAGGCGGAGGTTGGACTTTAAAAATAAGTGATCAAGGTACAAATAAAAATATCAACATAACTGCTAATGAAGCAAAATTGTTAACTGGAACTAATAACACGTTTGATAGTCTTGAGTACAAATGTACTACAGGAGTTAAGATCACATATTTAAAAAATTTAGGAATAAGAATAAAACTTGAGAAAATAAAGTGATTTTAACAGACTTTTTTTATTATTCTCCTGTAGTTAGTTCGTGATGCATACTACTTTGAATTGCTTTAGTTGTCTTGTGTCCATGAGTTCCAGCTATTGCTGCGCCAGGACCATTTCTTTTTTTACCCTTAGCTTGAATTGCACTGTTCCAAGAACCAGAGTCATGAGCAGATTTATTTAATGAGTTAAGCTTACTAGCTTTCAAAATCATTGCTTCCCAGAACGATCTTGAGCCTGGTGCACCTTCTAATGAATGAGGCGTATTATCTGTCAGCATTGCATCCGCAGTGGCAGTTTTCATTTGAATTCTTGCCTCAGGAAGGGCAACTTGTAGGAAATGTGTTTGTATTTCAGCTATTGTCTTTTGAGTTTTTCGTTCTGCAGCATCAAATATGTCGCGTTGTTTTGTTTCCTCAGCCAAACGAGCAATGTGTTGGTGTATTTCTTCTTGTTCGGTTTCATGTTGTTTCTTTAATTCTGGGGAGTCAAATCCAACAGGTTCATTAAAATCAAGTTTAGTGTCAACATTTCCAAATGTTGTTCTTGCCAAAGCTGCATCTTCTGTGGAAAAGTTGTTTTCTTGAAGAGCCAGCGCGAAAGGAGACATACCATCAGATTTATTAGCAATTTCAGGATTAATAGAACCACTGGCTAAGGCTCTTGCGAAAGGATTTGCTTTTGTTGTTGGTGCTACCATATTAATATATTTTTATAGTCCCTTATTATAGGTCTAATGGGTAGCTTTGTCAAGAAGTTTTTTATTTTATCGATAAAATAAAGTCCGCTACTTTTTGTCTCAAAATATTCTGTCCCACCATTTCGATGTATCTTGGGTCAATTTCTTTTTCTTTTCTAACTTTTTTATCTGTAATTTTGGCCATTTCAAGATCAAAATCAGCTTTTTTAACTGAAAGTTTTTCTGTTTCAGCTATTTCATTAATAATGAAACTTGTTTGAAGCCTACCTAAAGCGCTAGCAGCCAACTCGCTTGAAAGTTGTTCAAAAGTCATTTTTCGATGCTCGAGAAATTTTTCGAAAGGTATATTCATATCTTTAAGTTTATGGCTCAGATCATCTAAATCGTAGCGAACTTCTTCTTTGACTAGAAGCTCTTGAATTTCAGGTTTGATACTTTTAATTAGCTCTTTGAAGATAAATTGTAAGGTAAAACCTTCTTTTTCGTCTTTGGTCGGTTCTGTTGGTTGGTGTTTATGTTTATCATCTTTACATTCTTCTTCGTGCTTTTTAGCAGCTTCTTTCATCGATTTAATTTGGATTTCAATTTCTTTGATAGCTTGTTTTTGCGCCTTTTTTATAGTTTCTTTGTATGATTTTAAATTTATCTTTGGTTTTTCAGCAATATATGCTTCCAGTATCCAATCTTTTCCTTTTTCAAGTGAGATCGGATTAAATTCAGGGTGTGTCAGAGGTTTTTTACCAGACTTTTTGAGTTCTGCGGTATAAATTCTTGGAACTATTATTTGTAACGCACCTTCAATAATTTTCTGAGGATTCAAGCTTTCTTCTGCAATTTTTGCAGGTACATTTCCTTTTCTAAAACCGTCAACTTTGATTTTTTTTGCCAGTTTTTTAAGCGCTTTGCTATATGCTAGCTCGGCTTCCTTTTTAGGAATTGTTAAAGTAATTATTGTATTAGGGGCAATTAATGGTTTTTTTTCATCTGTTTTGTTCATAGTTCCGCATTATACCTCAATAAATAATTTTTGTGAGATTACAATTGAATCAATCTACCTCTTTTTTGTTGTTAGTTTATAATATTCTAATTGAACGGTATTAAGTGGCGCGTTACCAGAGTGGTCTAATGGCTAGGTCTGCAAAACCTCAGTTCGCGGGTTCAAATCCCGCACGCGCCTCAATTATTTTGAAAATGAACTGAAAGTTCTTTTTTAAAATAATAAAAAATTGCGGGATGTCTAGTGCCCGATCAAGTGAACTCAATTAATAAAAATCTGAGCATGACGAGGGTAAATCCCGCACGCGCCTCAATTTTTTATGCTAGCATATAGTTATATGCTAGAGATTCCGTATTGGATAAACGTTCACAAAGTGTTGGTTAAATATAAAAAAATAATTTTTAAATTATTTACTTTTTCTTATTTCTTGGGTGGTTCAATTATTGCTTTTGGATTTTATCTTTTTAATAATTACCCTTTAATTTATTTAATTATTCAGTCTTTGGCAAAATCTTTTGGAACACTTGCGTTATTTATGTTTTTAGCCACTTTAACTCCAGGGATTCTTTCTAGATTTAAAATATTTCCTCTATTTGCCTCAAGCATAGTTTTATTTCGTCGACAACTTGGAATTTTAATGTTCATTACAGCGATGGTGCATTCATTTTATTTGATTACTATTCCAGGAATAATGACTTCACAATTTGGTCCAGATTTTTTAACTATAAGAGATTTATTGGGATCACTATCTTTAATAATTTTATTGCCGGCTTGGTTGACTTCAAATAATTATTCTCAAAAGAAATTTGGAAAAATTTGGAAAATTATTCAGCGAGTCACTTACATAAGTTTAGTTATGATCTTTATTCATGTGGCCTTTACCTCTTTAAAGTTGGGCGTTCTTACTTTTGGAGTGTTTTTGTTGGAATTTTCTTCTTGGTTGAAAGTTTGGTTCTTTGATAAAAAATAGAGTGTTACAATGCCTCAGTTAAAATATTCAAAATGAAAAAAAAATCATACTATATTCATACTTTTGGTTGTCAATCAAATAAAAGTGATTCTGAGCGTATTGC
This sequence comes from Candidatus Pacebacteria bacterium CG_4_10_14_3_um_filter_34_15, assembly GCA_002783105.1. Taxonomy (GTDB): domain Bacteria; phylum Patescibacteriota; class Microgenomatia; order UBA1400; family PJMF01; genus VFLK01. The sequence goes on from PFJN01000067.1 coordinate 8,572, forward strand.
TGGAGATTATGAAGCTAGAGGTTACGTTGAGGCCAAAAGTTGGCACGATTGTGACGAGTTAGTTGTCAACACTTGCGCGGTAAGACAGCGTGCTGAAGATAGAGCCAGGGGTTTTTTATATAACGCAATGGTCTATTTTAAAGGTATCGAAAGACCTAAAATTATTTTAACCGGTTGTATGGTTCATCATGGTAATGAAAAGTTGTATGAAATGATGCCAATGGTTGATGAAATTTTGCCGATTAATGAAGTTGGTTTTAATCAGGCAGCTATTAGAAAAGACCAAAAACACGCTTGGTTACCAATTTCTACAGGATGTAATTCATTTTGTACTTATTGTATTGTTCCTTACTCTAGAGGGCGAGAAAAATCTAGAAGTATGGAATCCATTATGGAAGAAGTGCAAAGTTTGGTTGAAAAAGGCTATAGCGAAATTACACTTTTGGGTATGAATGTTAATTCTTGGGGTTTGGAAAAA
>PFJN01000003.1 GCA_002783105.1 Candidatus Pacebacteria bacterium CG_4_10_14_3_um_filter_34_15
CATAAATTTAGTAAAGCATATAAGTGTTCAATGTTTGAATGAACACCACCGGCTCCAATTAAACCCATTAAGTGAAGAGTCGAGTTATTTTTTTTTGAATGATTAATTGCGTTTAAAAGAGCTTCATTTTGATAAAAAGAACCATTAGCTATGGACATATTAATTCTTGGCAGATCTTGATAAACTATGTGTCCGGCTCCAATGTTGAGATGTCCAGTTTCAGTATTGCCATCTTTTCCTCTGGGCAGTCCAACTGCTTCGCCACTTGCAGTTAGTTGTGTATGTGGAAATGCTATCCAATATTTATCCATATTTGGAGTGTTGGCTTTAGTGACTGCATTACCTGCATTATCTGGTCCTATTCCCCATCCATCTAGTATTAGAAGCGCAACAGGTTTTGGTCCATTGTAACTTGCTCTGGGAGCAGAGTCATTAAAAGGCAAACTTGATAAAATTGGTGCTGTTGATCTAGCTGGTAAGTCTGAACTCGATGAAGATACTTCTGATGTTTTTTGATCTAATTGGGGGGCTACGATAGTTGTTTCATCACCATCTTCTTCAGGAGTAGTGATTTTAAATTGATTTGATAATACAGAAATTGGAACTTTATTTTGAAGGTCATTCATTTATTTATTTATAGTGGTTTGGTTTGTATTGTTCGTGGTCGTGTCACTTTGTTTTATTTCAAAATCAATTTGGGATAAACGATTGTATTTAGCAACTCTCTCGCCCCTATTTGGTGGTCCAAATTTTGTATAATCTGCCCCTACTCCAACAGCAAAATCAGCAATAAAATCATCATTTGTCTCGCCACTTCTATGAGACATGATTACTTGCCAACCCGCTTTCTTAGCTTCTTTGATGACTTCTATTGTTTCACTTATAGTACCAGTTTGGTTTGGTTTTACTAGAATTGTATTACAAGTTTTTTCTAAAATTGCTTTTTGAACCTTATTTATATTAGTTGCTAGAAAACTATCTCCAACAATTTTGGTTGTTTCTCCTAGGTCGGTGGTTAGTTTTGCCCAAGAAGCCAGGTCATCCTCTTGGAATGGATCCTCAATTAAAAAGACGTGATACAAACTTCTGATTTTTTTATAGAATTCTATTAATTCTTCGCTTGAGTATAGTTGAGATTTATCTCTAAGTTTATATTTTCCGTCACTAAAAAGTTGTTCTGCAGCAACATCAACTCCAAAAAATATATCTTGGGCAAATGTGTATGGACTAGTTTTTATTGTTTCAATTAAAATTTCAAAAACATCAGTATTACTATATAAATTTGGAGTAAATCCTCCAACAATTCCTGTGGAGTGGGTTGCTCCTTTTAGTATTAGTATTTCTTCAATTTTTTGTCGGAGCGTGACTGCCATATCCATAGATTTACTAAAACCTATATGACTTGCTGGTATTATTTGAAACTCTTGAATATCTAGGTTGTCGGCACCATGTTCTCCCCCATTAATCATTGTATAAATACAACTTGGAATGTTGAGTTGTGTTGTTAGTTGATATTTCTTTTCAATATAATAATAAAGTGGAACGTTTAAACTTATGGCTCCTGCTTTCAAAACTGCTTGTGAGGCAGCCAAAATTGCATTAGCTCCTAGGTTAGATTTATTATCAGAACCATCTAGATCTACCAGCATTTGATCAATTTGAGTTTGTTCAGTTGGGTCCATGCCAATTATACTTTTGGAAATAACATTGTTAACGTTATTGACAGCATTGAGAACTCCTTTTCCAAGCATTCTATCCATATCGCCGTCTTTAAGTTCGAGCGCTTCGTATTTACCCACAGAGGTACCGGTAGGAACACTGGTAGCAACTACAGCTCCAGTATCAAGCCAGAGGGCACATTCAATAGTTGGCATTCCTCTTGAATCAAGAATTTCTCTTGCGTAGATTCCTTCAATTTTTGCCATATAAATTACACTATAAAATCACTTTTTATTCTATGTTAATAATACACTGTTATGATAGCGTACATTACTCCTTTTGTGAAAGTATCAAGTTGATGTATACTAAAAATCACTATGCAACGAGGAATTGTTACTTTTACTAACATAGAATTAAAGTTACTTCACGATCTGGCGATTTCTCATGATTGTAAAAACGACGATCTTCTAGACAAACTTTCTCCCGTTGCTTCTAGTGATGCTTCCTTGGTACCTTCAAATGATCAACAAACTTATGACGTCTTGATTAGTGCAGATGAAGCCGAAGTTATACTTGATTGCATGCCAATGCCAGATAAAGATGATGATCCAGATTTAGTCACTGCCAGAATTAAGGTTCAGCAGTTTTTGGCCAAGTCTAGATTCCCTGAGTCATCTTTTTAAGATCGATTTTAAAACTTTCAACAAATGGAATTGGACTTGGGTTAATTCCTTCAAGCATTGCCAAATAAAATCCAGTGAAGCCAAACATTATTAGCATTTCAAAAACTTGTTCAATTTTTGTCTGAGCTTTCATTGGAATTGCTAAAGTATCAATTTCATTATCATCAACAATCTTTTGTGTTAACTGCATTCTGATTATATTTTTTGGATGATATAGCATTGATTTTATAAAGATAAAAATATGAGTAGATATGTTACTAAGAGGGTATCTTAATCCTTCAAGAAGATGGTGGTCCATTTCAGGAACAATTTTATAATCAGCAAATACTTTTGCATTTTCATTATGTTGATTGGTGCTGACGTGAGCGGCTCCTTCTAGAAAATCTGAAACAACAAAGATTGGCTTGCGATCAAGCAACATAAAAGCAAGAGCTTTGGCTGGATTTTCTTCTCCCATTACCTCAACTTTGCAATCTTCAATTTGCCTTTGAATTGTCTTTACGACTGCTTCTATTTGTTCATCAGTGATGGAAATTATTCCTGCTCTTGCCAAAAGTCCAATCATTCCAAATACTGTGTAACCAATAGCCATTCTTGGTTGATTTGATGGATTAAATTTTGGGTCAATCTTATAGAAAGCGTAATGGTTTTCGTTAGCAATTTCTTCAAGAGTTCCACCCGCTGCAATAACCATTATTTGTGCATTTTTTTGTTTTGCTTGTTCGGCACAGGCTACAACTTCTTCTGTCGTGCCGGAATAACTTGAAAGTAGCACTAAAGTATTTTCGTTTACAAAGCCTGGCAATGTGTAGTCATGAACAAAATCTAAAGGAACTTTTAATTCATCTTTGAATAAATGTTTGATAACGTCTGCACCTAATCCTGAACCACCCATTCCTGAAACAACCACATTTTTTATTTCTGCTCTAGCTGTAAATTCAATTAATTTTGTATCTTGCCAGGAATGATTGATCTGGTTACCAAGCTCTTCAATCGATCCCATCATATTCTCAATGTCTAGTTTGGCAATTTCTTCTCTAGAATCTAGAATCAAATTTTTAGTTGTATCTTCATTTATTTGCATTTATAAATCTCCTCCTTGAATAATTTTTGTTAAATACTCTGCTAATGAGTTGTTGTCTGTATGACCAATGACTCTATCAGCTATTTTTTTAATTTCTGTAACTGAATTGCCCATGGCTACTTTAAAGCCACACGCTTGTAGAAATTCCATATCATTTAGACTGTCGCCAAAAGCAATAATTTTTTCTGGGGGAATTCCAGTATATTCTGACCATCTTTTAAGAGTTGAAGATTTATTAATTCCCTTTGGAGTAATATCAATGTAAGGATTTCCAAAATTATCATTCATTTTTTTATAAGATAAACTGGCATTTTCAATATAACGAAGTGTTTCGTCATTTGGATTGGGTATGTAAACAGCTCCAATTCCATCATTAGTCATTTTGTTGAGATTTTTAACGATTACATCCCAAGGGTTATTTTTTAAGTTTGTAAGAATTGGATCTATTGCATATAGTGCATCATTTTTAAAAAAAACTGCCAGCATGTTATTTTCGGCAATATATTTTCTTAGGTTTTTGATGGTTTCTTCTTCGATTGATTGTTCCCAAAAAATTTTCCCTTTAGAGTTGATTAATCTTGAGCCACTAGTCGTGATATGTAAAGAATTTTCTGGAAAAATAGGAAGAACTTTATTTAATAAATGTGGAGTTCCTCTTCCAGAACAGACACCAATTGTGAATCCTTCTTGGTTTAATTTATTAAGTGCAAATATTACTTCAGTTGAAATATTACAATTGGTATCAGTCAAAGTTCTGTCAACATCGAAAAGCAATGCTTTAAAATCTGAAAGTTTTTTATTGCTCATCTTATTTTTATTTCTTTATGATTTCGTTTTCTTTAATATTTTCGCCAATAGTGAGTCCCGGATATAAACTAGAATTTTCTCCAATCAATACCCCAGGCATTGTGTTAGTTCTAATACCAATTTGGACATTGTTGCCAGTAATTATTCCTAAAGCTTCTTGTTTACTATCAATCATTTTATCTTTAATTTTTACTTTTACACATTTGCGGTCAAATCTTTTATTGGCAGTAATAAGTCCTGCTCCAACACGGGTTGATGACCCAAGAATTGAATCACTAATGTATCCAAAATGTATGGTGACGTTTTCGAACAATATACATCTTGCTACTTCAGTATTAGCACCAATGGTAGAATATTCTTCAATTGAGCTTCCTCTAATAAATGAGAAGTCGCCAACAAAGACGTTCTTTCCGATATAACATGGTCCAACTATTTTTGTATAATCGCCTATTTCTGCAGTGTCCTCAATTATTACTGGTCCATCAGAATCATCAATAATTGCAGTTTTGGAAATTTTTGCATTTTCAGAAATTGATGTTTTTTCTTGATGCATAATTTTTTCAAAAGCATTAAAAAGTTGCCATGGATATTTTAGACTGAAATTTTCTGTAGTATTTTCCAACCAAGTTATCTGAGTTTTTTTAGCATAATTAGTTATGGCAGTTTCTAGCGAGTATTCTTCTTCTGGAGTTTTAAGTAGTTCTTTCGCAAAATTATTATCAAATAAATAAACACTATTTACTTTGAAGTATTTAACACTTTCCTTATCATTATCAGATTGAACAATAGTTTCTGGTTTTTCAGTTATACCCAAAACTTTTTCAAAATTATTTGGATTTAAATTCAAGACCCCATATATTTCTGGAGATTCTGTTTGGGTAGCTGATAGTACGCAACTTGCTCCACTCGATTGTTTTTTTTGCCAAAGTTCTTGAGCAATTTCACCTAAATTGATGTGATATGGAGAGGACAAAATAAAAGAATTATTACTAGTCTCCGGAAAATAATCTTTGACGGCAAGTAAGGCATCGCCCATGCCTTTGGCATTTTTTTGTAATACTAGCTGAATATTGAGTTGTAGCTTATTTGCAATGTCGTTGTCTTTGAGATATTTATCAATACCTTTGCCATCAAAATCTTTTTGAGACACAACGATAATAATTTTTTCATCCGTGCCTTTAATAGCAAAATCATGAGCCTTAAGATTTTCAAGTGCTCTTAGAATGAGTGGCTTTCCTGCGATCGAAAGAAATCCCTTATGGGTTTCTGTATTTAGTGGAAAAAATCTGGAGTTTTTACCACCCGCTAGAATCACAATTGTTGGTTTATTCATAATCATATTCTACCTTAATAAAAGGTGTTTTTTCACCCTTAATCAAGGGCGTGTGTGTTCACGCCTTTAGTCCAGTCAATTTCAGGATACTTTTTGAGCAAACTCTTGAGAATTTTTTTCATGCTGTCATATTGTTCTTGAGTTTTGCCCTCAAATTTAACAGTTATATAAGGACCGTTTTGTGATGCTCTAACAATAGCCATTTCATTTTTTGTATCCATTCGAACACCGTCAATATCAATATATTTTGCATCAGGCCACTGTTTTTTAAATTCTGTTTTAATTTTAGTTTGAATAAACTCAAACTTAATGTTGTCTGCTAATCCGAGTTTAATTTCAGGACTGCTGATATATTTAGAAAGTTTTCCAGCAGCTTGTGAGACCGTTTGGTTTGTTCTTTCCAAATATTGCAATAATCTTAAACTTGCGTAGGCGCCGTCATCATGACCATAAAAATTATCTGTGAAATATATATGTCCTGATAATTCTCCACCAAATGGAGCACTTTCTGCTTTAACTTTTGCCTTGATAAAAGAGTGTCCGGTCATCCACATAATTGGTTTGCCGCCAGCATTTTCAATTGCTTCGGTTACCTGTCGAGAACACAAAGTGTTGTAAATTATTGGAGCATGGGGAATAGTATCGAGCACATCTTGAGCAAATAATGCAACTATGGTATCCATCCAAAGTGTATTTCCATTCTCATCAACCACAGCCATTCGGTCTCCATCTGGATCATAGGCAAAGCCGATATCAGCTCCAGATTTTTTAACACCTACTGCTAATCTTTTTAAAACTTCAATTTCTGTTGGATCAGGAACTCCCAAAGGAAAATTTCCGTCAAGGCTGGTATTTTGTTCGATAACTTTACAACCAGCAGAGCGAAAAATATCTGGGTAAAACATTCCTGGAGTTGCGTTGCATGCTTCAACTACCACTTTCCACTTTTTCTTTAAGTGAAAATGTTTAAGTAAATGTTTTTTATATGAAGGAAAAATATCTTCTGATCTGTTTGTTCCTTTGCCACTTACAAATTCTCCAGAATTGACAATTTTTTTATATTCTTTAATTTCTTTGGTGACCATTGTTTCTGAATAGCCAGTGCCCAATTTCAGACCATTAAAATCTTTTGGATTATGTGAAGCAGAAATCATCGCGCCACCTTTTGTTTTAAATTCGTAGCATGAAAAATAGACAATCTGACTAAGAGAAAGTCCTAAGTCAATAGTGTTTATACCTCCATCATTTAGTCCTGCAATAAATGCTTTGGCATATGTTTTTCCTGTCAAACGATTGTCTCTTCCGACGGCTGATTCACTAATTCTAAATCGACTCAGATATGTAGCATAAGCTCGACCCAAAGTGTACATAACGTCTTCATTTAAATCTTCATCCACTACTCCTCTAATATCGTAACCTCTAAATATTTGGGAGTTAATTTTCTTGACTATTTTGTACATTTTTCCTTTCGGTATTTGTAAGTTTCATATTATATTTCAATCTTGTTTACAGCAAAAGGTATGACAAAGTATGATTTTTTAGTGTCTATCCAATTTACAACTTCAAACTTAAAAGGTCAAGCATAGCAACTGTATCAATAAGTGATGCTGATGTCTTTTGTTTTATATCAATTTCTAGTAGTTCTTTGTAGAATCCCAAAAGTTGTTTAAGTTTAAAATTTGAGGCTTGTTGGTTAAGTTTTGCGGTCATGAATGGCGCACCTTTTGCAATTCCACCTGATTTAATTTCGATCAACATTCTAATTTGTCTGATTAACATTAAAAAGCAAAAAAACTCACCATCTGTTTCAATTGCTGAATGAAGAAGTTGCAGTTTTTTTTGATTATCTCCAGTTTTTCCAAGTGAGTCCAGCCATGTGAAAAGTGTTTTACTAATTTTAAATTCAAAGTCTGTAAAACTAGATTTATTAGAATCATTAGCAATTTTACCAAGCATGGTTTTTGTCAATGACCTTTTTTCCCACAAAACTATGTTATGAATCTGAGGTTTTGAAATAAGATCAATGAGATTTTTTTTCTTTTTGGAAACTGGAAGTGAGTGCAGTTCTTCAATAATGATCGTTTTTGATGTGCCAAAAAGATCATTAGCACCTAGGGCTTCTTCTAAACTGGCTTCGGTGAGTTGTTTGGCTTCCAAACGAATTATTTCTTGATTTTTATTTTTTTGGTCATTAATTACTTCAACTAATTTTTGTCTGGAATTTGTAGTATTTTCTCCATGAATAATAATCATAAGGTTTTTTAATTTTAATCCAAATTCAAGCCGTTTCTTTTTAACCAACCCCGGTGGTTCAAATACTCTGGATCATATTTCCTGACTAACTCCCAAAAGTTTTTGGAATGATCCATATGAACGAGATGTGAGAGCTCATGTATTATTACATAATCTATTATGATTGTGTCAAAATGAACAAGACGCCAATTGAAGTTGAGGTTTTTTTGATTACTACAACTACCCCATCTAGTTTTTTGTTTTCTCAAAGTAATATTTTTAAAGTTCAGTTTCATTTTTTCGCCCAGTTCATGAGTTCTTTTTACGATGTAATGACTGGCTGTATTTTTTAAAAAATTATCAATTTTAGTTTGAAACTTTTTTTCATTTATTATATTTGATTTATTTGGAGGAGTTAAAGGATTAAATATTAATTTATCCCCCATTACATAGATGCCAAATTTTTTTGTTTCCGAAAAAATAACTTCTTTTTGATATTTTTTTCCAAAAATAAATAAGTGGGTAGTTGAATCAAACTTTTTGGTTTGATTTGCTTTCTCAATTGCTTTTACAATCCACTCTTCATTATTTTTTACAAATTGAGTAACGACAAATTTTGGAGTGTATTTAGGCGAAGTTACAACAACTTTTCCGCCTTGATCAATACTAAGCTTTAGAGATTTAGAGCGTTTGTTGGTTTTGTGTAGATATTCGAATGGAAAATTCATTAAAAAAAGTTGATAAATATATTCAGTAAATCAAATTGTATCAGAGTTTGTTGAATATACTTTGTTCCAATAATTAGGATGGTGGCGACTGTGTTGATTTTATTTATCTTATAAAAAATACTACCATTAGCAATAGGTCCATCCTAGTGTAAAATATATCATGTCAAAAGTGCCCAGGTGGCGGAATTGGTATACGCGTACGGCTTAGAACCGTATGGAGCAATCCTTGGAGGTTCAAGTCCTCTCCTGGGCACATTTGTAAATTCTGTCACACATGTGACAAAATTTACAAATTTACTGGTGCGACTTGAACCGTAGGTGAAAGTCAGCACATCAAGCGATGAGCTTGAGAAATGTGTCCAGACACGAAGT
>PFJN01000062.1 GCA_002783105.1 Candidatus Pacebacteria bacterium CG_4_10_14_3_um_filter_34_15
CTAAATTATTTAGCGTTTCAATACGCAAATTCTCAAGCTGTCTTCTATAGTGAGTAAATAACAGAGATACTTGGTTAAAAAAAGGACTTGATTCTGTAAATAGAGAATTCATTTCATCAAGAAAAATATTTAACCCAGTAATTTGCAGAATTTCTTCAATTTTAAAAGATCCTAATGGATTTTCTCCATTAAATTGGCGATACATATCAAGTGATTCAGTTTTTACTAGCATGCTATTCCTTTCCAAGAATATATTTTTACGGGCAATTTATTTAATTGCTTTTGCTTTTGGAAATTCTGTGCCACTAGATTACTGAAGAAAACAAAAACTCCCAATTAAGGGAGCATCTTGTTGAGTGATTTATTTTACTAATATAACGACTAGGTAAATAAATTTCAATATTTGATGCTCGTCAATAACTTGCCTAAGCAAGTTTAAAAATTTTTTGCTGAAGATCGGACTTATTTTGGAAAATACCAAAAATACACCGTTGCGGCACAGTTGTAGATTTTCACTACATTCCACAGCATTGTTAAATTAACATATTAAAAAAATTATTACAAGTTCAATTTCTGAATTTCTGAATGTGGCTTTGGAATTTTTTAGTGGTTAAAATTTGAAGCCTGGGGTATACTTACGCTCATCATGATAAAAAAAGCTGTAATAACTTGCGCAGGTTTTGGAACAAGATTTTTGCCAATTACCAAAACAATCCAAAAAGAAATGTTGCCCATCTTAAATCGTCCAATTATTGACTATATTGTTGATGATTGCATCGCTGCTGGAGTTGAGGAAATTATTTTTGTTGTAAAGGAAAGTGAGGGCCGACTAGTTGAGCATTATTACACTGAATATCGATCACTCAAGCAACATTTAATTAAAATGGGCAAATATGAAGAATATAAAGATAAATTGTCTTTGCACGGTCAAAATGAGTTTGGCGACAAAATTAAATTCAGATTTATTATTCAGAAATTAGCAGATAGATATGGCACGGCTATTCCAGTGGAGTTGGCAAAAAAATATTTAGGAAATGAAGAGTCGTTTTTAGTTTTTATGGGCGATGATTTTATTTTTAATTCTGACGGAAAAAACGAAACAAAAGCAATGATCGAGTTATTTAATAACTCCAAGTCAAAAGGATTGGTTACCTGTGTTACAAAGCCTGAAGATGAATTACATAAGTATGGTATAGCAGTTGTTAAAAAGGAAAATGGATTTACTTATTTGAATAATTTGGTAGAAAAACCTGAAACAGGAACTGCTCCATCAAACTTAGCTAATATTAGCAAATATATTTTTACACCAGAAATTTTTGATATTATTGAAAATCAGCAGCCAAACGCTGATAGTGGTGAATATTACATTACCGATTCTGCCACTATTTTAGCTCAAAAGAATAATGTTTGTGTGTATACTGCTGATGGAGAGTATTTAGATGGTGGCAATGTTTTAGGTTGGTTAAAAGCTAACTTAGTAGTTGCTAACAACAATCCTGAACTTAAAGAAGATCTGAGAAACTTTATCAAAGAAGAATTTAAATTTTAATATCCAATAATAGCGATATTAAGCAAACTTATTTACTGACCACAACATAAAGTTCCATGAGGTCTACTTCAGCCGTGATTGATTTGCCATCAACTTTTCCAGTGAATTCAGTCCACTTTGTGCCGTTCCAGCCCAAGATAACCAAGTCACCTTCTTCTTTAGCTCTCATGGTTAAAGTAGCTTTTCCAGAAACTTCGGGGATAGTTTGTAATGAATAGGGATCAGAATTAATTATTCCGTCAATCTTTTCTGGATATCCAGGAGTGTTAAAAACCACTGCCAACTTTACCGATTTTAGTTCTTTTGAAGTAATTTGAAACTTGGCATCTGTAGAGCTTAGAGCGTCATCACCTTTTTTATTCTCAGCGTACTTCCACTCAGACTTGAGAGCATAGTTTTCTTTGCCATTAAATCTAGTTGTTAAATGACCTCCTTTGACATCTTCATGATAAGTACAAGCTCCACCAGCACTGCAACTACCTAAAAGCTGTTTAGTGCTTGCAGGTAATTGACCCAAGTTAATTGAACCAAAAACACCTTGTAATAGTGACCCTGCTTGGTATTCAAGCTCATAATCAACAGCTGACGCATCTTTCTTTACAGAATTAACGGCAATCGTAATATTTTTACCGTCTGAATTTGGTGAAATTACCACGTAAGGTCTATCACTGACATCAATAACATTTAATGGTTCGGTAATTTTGGTCTTTTTAAGCTTTGGTGCTTCAGCCACCACCGCATCTTTTGATCTAGTTTTCACAAAAATTCCAATGCCAACGACTAGTAATAGCACGCCAATGATTGCAAGAACTTTTGTATTAGGGATTTTCAGATTTTTCATAGAACCTTACTTTATCATGGATTCGATGTAGCTTTCAAGTTTCTCTATTGGCATTCTAGTCTGTTCGGTAGTATCTCTGTCTCTAACAGTCACTGTGTTATCCTCTAGGGTTTGGTAATCAACTGTGATACAGAATGGAGTTCCAATTTCGTCTTGAGTTAGGTATCTTTTTCCAATATTTCCTCTAGCATCCCAAGTACACGAAAACTTTTGACTTAGTGAATTAAATAATTCTTGCGCTTGGGTAACAATTTCTGGTTTATTTTTAATTAAAGGAAAAATGGCGGCTTTGTAAGGAGCTAAAACTGGTTTAAGCTTTAGAACAACACGATTTTTTTCTTCATCCTTATAATAAGCGTCAGTTAAAACCATCAAGAGAGCTCTGCCGATTCCGAGCGCAGGCTCCATCACGTGAGGTATAAAAACTTCACCGGTGTGAGGATCTCTATATTCAAGTGATTGACCAGAATGTTCCATATGTTGTTTTAAATCATAGTCCGTTCTGTAAGCTATTCCCCAAAGTTCTTTCCAACCAAAAGAGAAGTTGTAATCTAAATCATAAGTGTCTTTACTGTAGAAACTTCTTTCACTGTCGGAATGTCTTCGCCATCTTAAATTCTCGGTTTTTACACCTAAAGTATTTACAGCAAAACTCATCATTTGTTGTTTCCAGGTTTCCATGAGTTCATGCCAATCTTGATTGTTAGGATTAAAAAAGTACTCTATTTCTGCTTGTTCAAGCTCAAGAGTTCTAAAGATAAATTGCCCGGTGGTAATTTCATTTCTGAAGCTTTTTCCTATCTGGCCAATACCGAAAGGTAACTGAATTCTGGTTGAATCTAAAACTTGACTAAAATTGGTAAAAATTCCTTGGGCTGTTTCTCCACGCAAATAAATGATTGATTTTTCGCCGGCAACTGTGCCAATTTCAGTTTCAAAAAGAAGATTGAATGATTTTGGATCAGTAACTTTATTTCCGTCTGGGCTCAAAATCTGATGGTCATTGATGAATTTGGCCATTTCTAGTAGGGTTAAATCTTCAACAACAAAACTGTTCCACTCTTCCTTTCCTTTATTGCGTTGGCGCTCTACCCATTCTTCAATTAAATGATCAGCTCGGTAACGTTTTTTGGTAACCACATCGTCAACTAAAGGATCGCTGAATGAGCCAACATGTCCTGAAGCAACCCAAGTTTTTGGATGAAGCAAAATTTGCGAATCAATTCCCACCATGTCGGGGCGCTTATTGACAAATTCACGCCACCACTCGTTTTTAATATTTCTGAGAAGCTCAACTCCAAGTGGCCCGTAATCATAAGAGTTTGCAAGTCCGCCATAAATTGCTGATGTTTGATAAGCAAACCCACGTCTTTTGGAGAGGCTTACAATTTCTTCAAGCGTTGGTTGTGATTTTGATTCTGGTTGCGATTCTAATTGAGAGTTATTATCAGGCATATGAAAGTTATTATATCAGGTTTTTATGGTCATTTTTTAGACTATTTAACATTAAGATACTCAAAACTCTTCATTTTTCTGTCAGAAAGAGCTGAAATATAATCGGTTATCGTCAGGTATTTTGAATCTTTAGGATCTTGAAACCCTAGACCAGTAATTATTTCTGTCAGTGCTTCTTTTATATATATTCCTGATGCAGTACTAGAGGAAATCTTTTTTCTTAATTCAAGTACTTTTGAAAATATTTCTTGCTCTAGTTCTTGTTCAACAAATAGTTTTTCAAACATTTCTAACATTTGAGATAGCTGTCGAAAAGAACCTAGGGTTTGTTTCATTTTTGAACAGTCATCTATGAGTGTGGCCTGAGTTAGTAATGGTAATGATTTGGTTCTGATCATGAAAGCATTAATCAGGTTTCCAGGTTCTAAATATGCTCTATTGCTTGATTTAAGTTTTCTAACACCTTTGGCCACGCACGTTAATTTGCCGTATTCTTGAGTAAGTAAATTTATTATCCGATCAGTTTCGCCGACATTAACTCTTTTTAAAACAATACCTTTTGTAGAGAATGTATTAGATTTCATATTTAAAGGTCGCTAATATTGGGCAGGACTTGCAACTTTATATTGGATAGGATCAGCAACTTAATATTGAGCAGTACTTGCAACTTTATGGGCAATTCTAGATTTAAAATATGGTCTCGTAGGTGGTGTCTTTTTGGACCATGATTTTTTCTTGTCCGCCAGTTACATCTATGAGAGTTTCAAATTGCTCTATTCCAGCTTGTTTCCATATCGCAACTTTATAATTTTCATTATCAGCATATGGAACTTTATAAACAAACTTTAGTTTTGCAGTGGCCATTGGCTCGAGCGTGAAAAAGCCATCAATGACGGTAAAGCCATTCTCCGTATAAGTTTTGGCATCTTCCAAGAAACCTTGGGAAGTAAGCAACTCAGAGCCTTCTGGGACATAAAGTCTTGTCCAGTCTCTTAGTGTTGAGTTCAAACATAATTTTCCTGCTTCTAGATTGCAGTTATCTGCTTTGTGGGTGTTTCTGTAAGTAATTTCAACGGTTTTTTCTAACATACCATTTTCAGGGGTAGAAACTGTTTGAACCACATCATAATCAATAAATAAATTTGATTTAGCTCCACCCAAGTTTGCATTAATGATAGCTAAGAAGTCTGTGCCATCCTCAGGAGGAATCATTCTTCCGGCTACATTGGCAAGTTCTGCGGCAGCTTGGGCTTTTTCATCAATAAAATAAAATTGAGCATGTCGATTTTGAATGCTATCAAACCCAGTTTGAAATAACTCAGGCCAGGTTTGTTTAGGTGCGGTGTAAGCTTTTGTAAGCAAAGATCTCATCAGCGGACCAAGGATTCCTTTTCTATCATTTCTTAGATAAGGTGTGGGACGAGTAATAATTTCAGAGAGAATATAGATTATTTGAGGACAATCGCATCTAGGATCATTCTCAGCACTGAAAGTTCCATATCCAGGAACTTCGACTGGCCCTAGCACTCTCATTAAATTGGTCAAGAAATGAGTATCGACGGTAATAATTCCGTCAACTTCTTTTGCCTCATTTGGCACAGTTGAGTAATTTTCAAAAAACACGTCCATCGATAATTTTAGATCAGGAGAAACATTCATATCTCTCAAGTGCCAATATTTTTCTGTGGTCAAATATCTGCCAAGCTCTTTAGGAATAGGAATTTTTTTGGTAAACTTTTGATCTAGCTCATAAATATCGTTTGATGATTCTGCCTCAACTTTTCCATTTTCTACATTAATTACAGCATATGCTGTTAAGAATCCTCCAGTTGGTCTTAACTCATTGTCATTTTGAAATAAAATTAAGTATTTTTTTCTTGCGCCCCCTGCCCCAGCAACACTTGGCAGTTCTTCAATAACTGGTCTGAATTCAGTTAATGCCAAAACGGCTCCCGAACTTAATTCTTGGACTTTGAGAATGTTAGATCGAACTTCAAATTCTTTTAAAGTTTCTGGATATCTTTCAGGATTAATTAATGCTAATTCTGACTCAACAGTTTTTAAGTCATTAGCAATATCATCAAGGATCGGAGCAATTTTATCTAAGGTTTCTAAGATAACTTTCAATCTATCTTCTGTAGTTCCTCCAGTGAAAGAGCCTTCTCCTGAAAATCCTAAAACATCTGCGTAAGGAGTAATAGCATCAATGGATTTTTTTCCAGCTGAAAGACTTGATTGGGCAGCATTAAAAGCATGAAGTCCGTCATTATAGTAGTTTTTTGCAAATGGCACGTATGAATAAAAGACCAACTCAGAATAAATATCTTTTGTTTCTGCAAGTTCTTTGTCAATTTGGTAAAGATTTTCTTGAACAGCAGGCAAGTTTTGTGTCTTAAACAAATTATATGTTTCTAATGATTTTGCTTGAAGAACGCTTGCTTTATCTTTAATTTCGTTAATTGTTTTGTAGGTTTTAAATCCTAAAACAGAGGTAACAGAAATTAATAAAAGTAAAAATATTCCAATAGAGATCAAGATTGGTTTCATTTTTGGATATTTGATAAAGTATGCAGATATTTTCGACTTGAAACTTTCCTTTTTCACAATTTCGATTGACTCTACATGATCTACTTTAGAGAAAGATGTCAGTTTAGCAGTATCTTGAGTCGCGTCATTATTTAGCATATTTAGCAGTATATCAAAGTTCTAGTGTGGATTACCACTTGGAAATCATTGCCTTAGGCGTTTTTAACATGATAATGAGATCTCTAAGAATTGATTTCTGGTTGGCGTAGTTGGCATCCATCTTTGCTCGAATATTAAAAGGGATCTCGTTTCTGCCTGAAGTTTGCCAAGGGCCGGTTATTCCTGGTTTGACCGAAAGAATAATTTCTTTGTATTTTTTTGTTTGAGGATATTTTTTAGTTTGTTCGTCAAACTCTTTTTGTACGTATGCTCTTGGTCCAATCATACTCATTTCACCTTTAAGTACATTATAGATTTGAGGAAATTCATCAATTGTTAGGGATCTTAAAGCTTTGCCAAGCCTGGTTATTCTTGGATCATTTTTAATTTTCCAGTCCCCTTTTCTGAATCTTGCTAACATTTTTTTATTATGTTTATGGAGAATATCGTCAGCATCTGGAACCATAGATCTAAATTTATACAGATAGAACTCTTTGCCATTCAAACCAAGCCTTTTATGTTTAAAAATTATTGGGAATCCAGAGTCAAGATAAATCATGATTGGAACAATAAACCAAATTGGTAAAAATATCATGCAAAGAATCAAGGCTAAAGTCACATCAAGTATCCTCTTTTGTTGAGCGTAGTTCATGATTATAAATATTCCTCTTTTTTGTTTTCTTCTAATTTACTAATTATTTTTTTAATATCTTGACTCTTAGATTTGGGCATTATCATTAAAATTTTTTCTGTGTCAATCACAATCATATCTTCCACACCTACCAAACTTACTAGTCTACCATTTGTGTGGATTAAATTGTTGCTGGAATCTACCATGATCACATTCTTTGGTTCTTGATCTCCAATCACGACATTACCTTTAGAATCTTTTTTTTCTAAATCGTAGACGACTTTCCAGTCGCCAACATCATCCCATCCGAAATCACCAGGAATAAGAACGAGGTTGGTGGCCTTTTCAGAAATAGCGTAATCAATTGATATTGACTCAGCCTGATCATAAATAGATTTTAGAGAAGTGTGAAAGTCCTTAGAGTTTAAACTAGAAAGCTTACTGGTTAGTTGATACATTTCGGGCATGTAGGTTTGAAAAGCTTTTTCCAAAACTGTGGCCGACCAAACATACATATTTGCGTTCCAGTAGTATTTTCCTGTGGATATGAAACCTCTAGCAGTGGCTTCATTTGGTTTTTCCGTGAAACTATCGACTTTGAATAAAGACAGTCCTCTATCTAGTTTTTCTAGGTCATTGCCGATTCTAATATACCCAAACCCGGTGGAAGGTCTAGTTGGAGAGATTCCAACCGTAACCAAGTAGTCATTTTCTCGAGCTGTCTTTGCTGCAAGTTTCATTACTCTAGTAAATTCAGCATGGTTGGGCACAATATGATCTGAAGCTAAGTTAATAATTACTGCTTTTGGATCTTTTGATTTTGCATAAAGAGTACCGACTAACATTGCTAATGCAGTGTCTCTTTTGGTTGGTTCTGAAATAATATTTTCACTTAGAACTTTTGGCAGTTGTCTGCGCACTTCTTCTTTATAGAGTTCGTTTGTGACAACAATTACTTTTTCCCAAGGAACAATATTAGTGATCCTAGCTGTGGTTATCTGAATCATTGTTTCTTTTCCAAGAAGTTTTAAGAATTGCTTTGGAGTTTCAATTCTAGATTTTGGCCATAGTCTGGTTCCGCCACCACCGGCTAGAATTACGGCATATGTATGATCTAGATTTGACATAAAGGCCTTTCAACTGTTCAATTTAAAGTGTTTCCAACTTTCGAGTATTTTGTTTTCAAATTGTGTCTTAAATTTTTCCGTACTGTGATATTTTGCTTTCGATCTGATGAGCCGTTGATTAAAATTTGTATTTTCTAATTCATTAATTGCTCTGATTACTTCTTGCTCAGTTTCATCTTTTATAAAAATAGAATTAATTCCATTTTCAAGTAATTCTGAAACTCCGCTCGTATAAAATACTATCACAGGTTTGCCAAAAATACTTGCCTCAAGTCCAGTTATTCCAAAATCTTCTTCTCCCGGCATTAACACTGCCTTACAGTTAGTTAGTAAAAAATTTACGTCTGGTTCCGATAAATCTTTGGTGAATATAATTTTTGAATTTTGTTTTTTTGCTCTGTCTAAAAGAGAATATATTGTCTCGTTAGTCGTCTTTTCAGTCCATTGGTTTTGGGCAATTTTTTTGAGTTCATTTTCTTGGACTCCCGTTCCAACAACAACTAAATATTTGTTTAGTTTTAAAGTAGCCCTGATACTTAGATCAACTTTTTTGTAATTTACTAATCGAGAGATACTAAGGTAAAAAGGAAAATCCACTTTTCTTTTGGAAGTTATTCTTGGTGCAATGTCGGCGGGAGGATAAATTACAGTTTCTGAATCAATTGAATAAAATTCTTTAATTCTATTTTTGATTAAATTTGAAATTGGAATAATTATGTCTGGTCTAAAGGCTGCTACTTTATCCCACCATTTGAGATAATCAAGCATTAGATTAGCTAGCTGCTTTATTATCGGCCAGCCTAAGAAGTTTTTAGAAGATAAATATTCTTTTCTGTGCGAATGAATATATCTAGTCGGAGTAAGCATATAACAAATATGAAGTTGATTGGGTTTTGTTAAAACTCCTTTGGCTTCAGCGCTGGAAATTGAGATAATGATGTCGTATTCATCTAGTTTTAGAGATTCAAAAGCAATTGGCATCAATGAAGCAATCAGCTGATGCCTTTTTCTAAAAAATGTTACCTTTTGTAAAAAAGTTGTTTTAATTTCAAATGTATTTGCCCACAAAGCAATTTCTTTTGAGTAAACTGAAGTAAAAAGTGGTGCTTTTGGAAATATTTCTCCAATTGCTTTAAGAACATGTTCTGCACCTCCATAAGAAGTATTGACTCGATCGTAAACAAGTGCAATTTTTGGTGTGGTTGATTTATTGAATGTCACTATAAACCTCAAGTGTTTTTAGAGCCATCTTTTTCCAACTATATGTTTTTGATAATTTAATTCCATCTTTAATACGTTGCTTATCGTCTAACTCTAGTTCATGAATAGCGCTTGTAAACGATGATTCTGAATGAGGACTAAAGTAAAAGGCCACATCTTGATAAATTTCTTGAAAGATGGGAATATTTGAAGCTAAAATAGGAGTGCCAAGCGCCATGGCTTCGACTCCTGTTAATCCAAAACCCTCAGAAAATGATGGTTGAACCAAGGCCGTGACCCGAGTGTAAAGTTTTGTGAGTTTTTCATCATTAAGAAAGCCTAAAAAAGTTACTCTGTTTTCAATTTTCTCATATTTTATAAATGTTTCGACTTTGTCTCTAAAGATATTTCTCGAGCTCACAATTATTAATTTATAGTCTTGTAAATTAATTAAAGATCTTAATACTATTTTAATATTTTTGTGAGGATAAAGTGAGCCAACATATAGCAGAGTTTTTTTAAGTTTTTTTGATGGTGTGATTGTTTTATTCCAAATTTTTCCGCCTTCTTTAATTACAACAATTTTTGATGAGGTTGAAGGATAAAATTTAGTGACAGTATCCATTATTGTTTGAGCTGGAACAATAATTCTTTTTGCTCTTGTTACAGCAATTTTAGTAATAACTTTATAGAAAAAGTATTTCAAAAAGTATTTAACAGGACTGAGAGTAGTAGCACCTCCGCCCTTATATTCGTGCCAAAGCAGGTCGTGAATTGTTACAATTATTTTTCCTTGATAGAAAATTGGAATATTAAAATGAGGAACGTGGAGCAGGTCTAGATTTGCTGATTTAAATATTTGAGGAAGTTTGATTTGTTCTTTTAATGAGTAATGACTTATGGGGGCAATGATTACTTCTAAATTTTTGTCAGCAAAATGATTTTTTAAGACTTCCTTTGCTTGGTTTTCGTCGTAAAAAAACAACACCCACTTATTTTTTGAAGGATTATCCAATAAATTAAGAATCAAACTTTCTGTATATCGACCAATTCCTGCGTGCTTTGAACCAGCCAGTCGGCAATCAATTCCAATTTTCATGTGGCCTTTAAAAGAAAACTATTTGGTTTTCTTAGCAGAACTTTTTTTGACAGCGACTTTTTTAGTTGCTTTTTTTGTTGGTTTTAATGCTTGGTCAACAATTTTTTCAAGTTCTTTTAGCTCTTTTTCAGAAATTTCTTCGTCTTTGCAGTCAGCGCAAGATCCGTCTGTGCAACAAGATGAAAGTGACATTTCTTTTTGCATGGTTCTAGCACTTCTCTCTCTTCTGAAGTTACCAACCATAGCGAATACGAAATACAAAAGTGCTAATCCGTAAGTTACCAGTGGCAAATATTCAAAAACTGGAGGAGCTACAGTCAATGTTGTTGGGTCATAAACATATTTGATTAACAGTTGAGGAATCAACATGTTTGCAACAACGGCTGCAACAAATCCTGAAAGAGATTCAACTCCTTTTACTAAGTTTTGAGTTCGTAATTGCTGTACAGCAAATCCGTTTTGGTGGCTCATAGTGCTCCTTTTTTGATCACAAGAATATATTTAATAATGGTTCTTATAAATGACGGATAAGCGTCTTTATAATGTTTGTCATAGTATTGTAACATGGTATTGTAAAAATATTTATTTGTTTTTTTGACTAACTTTTGTGATGAACTTTTGATACCCGATTTGTTTTTGTGATGAATTAAGGTTACATTTGGATTATAGACTACTAGAAAACCTGCTTCTCTAAATCTTTTGCACCAGTCTAGGTCTTCAGCGTACATAAAAAAACGCTCATCTAATAAGCCAACTTTTTCTAATAAATTTCCTCTGACAATCATGGCAGCACCAGAACAAGCATCGATTGTGTGAACACTAAAGAGGTTTTTATAGCTTTGGTGGTATTGTCCAAATAATTTTGAATTTTGAAAGAGGCGTTCGAGCTTAGAGAAATAGGTAAATGAAGCCCACGGAGTTGGTTCTCCTCTGTGACAAGCGGGATCTATTTTGCCATTAACGAACTCAATTCTTGGTGAAATAATGCCTACTTTTGGTTTTTTATCAAGAAAATCTAAGAGGATATCAAGATTTGTTTTTTCGTTGAGTTCAACATCAGAATTTAGAAGCATTACATATTTTGCAGTTGATTTTTTTAGAGCGATGTTGTTTCCAATTGCAAAACCAAAATTATCTTTCATTAACATTGCATTAACCCATTTGAAGTCTTTCGAAAGCATTTCTACAGAACCATCAGTTGAATTATTATCAACAACTGTAACTCGAACCTTTTTCTTAGTTTTTTTGAGATAAAAGTTATTCAAAGTTGATAGCGTTTTTTTCAACCAGAATTCCCCGTTGAAACTCACAATAATTATTTCAAAATCTAATTGATCCTTTGACATATTATTTGCTTCCAATTCTTTTATAAATTATGTCTAGTTTATTTGATATTAGTGACCAGTCGTAATTATTTTTTACAAATTTTTTACCATACTGAGCCATATTTTTTCTTTTTTCAGGATTATTTAATAGCTCAATTGCTAAAGTTGCCATGCCTTGTTCAGTGTTATCAATCATAACATGGACACCATTTTTGACATTCAAGCCTTCAACTGCGGTACTTGTGGATACAATTGGAGTTTCTGAGGCCATTGCTTCTAGGACTTTATATCTAGTTCCTTTGCCACTAAAAACTGGAGCCATTAAAACATCAACTCCAGAAAAAGCGTCTCTAATGTCGGGAATCCTGCCAATTACTTTTATTGAAGGATCCCGTTTTTCATACAAATATACATTTTCAGTTGGTGCGTTTCCTACAATCCATAGTTTGGCATTAGGAAGTTCCTTTTTAATTAGTGGCCAGACTCTTTTGACTAAAAATTCAACGGCTTCGACATTTGGAAGCCACTTGAATGTACCTACTGATAAAAGTGTTGGATCTTTGTGTTTGGTTTTTTTAACTTCTTCAAACCATTTAGTATCAACTCCGTTGGCAACAACTTCGATTTTTTTAGATTCTTTGATTTCTTTTGAGATGTATTTCTTGTCGTCTTCGCTCATGACAATTAAGGTGTCGCATACCTTCCAGTAATGCTTTTCCCATCTGCGAATCTTGTTTATATCAATAGTTAAAATAGCTCTAATTAGAAAAGAAGCTTTTTTTGCATAACTTTCGTAGCCCAAGTATTCGATTGTTTGCTCCACTAGAATCGTGGGAATTGTGGTCTTGGGAATATGAGGCATCATGTAGAAAGTTTCGGCATGAATCAGGTCATATTTGTTTTTTGCTAATTCTTCTTCTACGGCTGAAATTATTTCTGGGGCGTGATTTCTAATCACTAAAAAAGGATAGGAAGAAAATGCTGTTTTTAAAATGTTTTTTAGGGTAAAAGGCTTGCTCGATCGTTTGAAAACTCTAACGTTTTTGCAGTATTTTTCTAGCTCTGGAATGTATTTTTTTTCATCGTTATCTTTTATTAATGAAAACAAAGTCACCTCGTGTTTATTGGCTAGTTTTTTTAATAAATTGTAGGTCCTTATTTGACCACCAGAAAGTAAAGGATAAGGCAAATATGGCGTAAGCATTAAGATTTTCATTTAGTTACTAGCTCCACGTTCTTGAGTTAAGTCTAAAATTAAATAGTCTTGAGTCTTTTCAATAATCATATATTTTTCTTCTAATGTTTTAGCTTCTTCATCCATAGTTGTGGTGACATAATTTGTAGCTCCCATGTCTATTTTTTCATCGATGTCATATCCAAGAGGCCAGCCTTTTCTATTCGTCTGGAATAAGAAAGAAGTGTCGCTATATTGTGGAGCAATTACTTTAGCATCTTCTGGAAGTAATTTATCTGCTGCCACACCTGCCAATATATATTCTGGATGGTTAATATTGTAGTAACCATTTATTTGGTCATAAGAAAAATAAATCATAACCGAAATCATTGTTATGATGGTGGCAATTGAAATAAGGGCGTTAAACTTTTTATATAAGTATTTATCTAAAATTAAAATTCCAGAGCCAAGAGTTATGCAAATGATTGGAATGATTAAAACTTGGTAATAATCATGTCTCACGTTACCAGTTGCTACAACTGAAAAGTAAATTAAGACACTTAGCCACCATGAGGGAATTAGTAATTTCATATTTTTTAGCTGTTGAAAAAAACTAATAGGAAGCAATATCACGCCAGCATATCCTAGAATCAGTTTAGTAATTCTTTCCCAGAATAACCATCTAAACCAGAAGGGTCTAAATCTTGGTTTGCTATTTTCGATTTGAATTTCACCATTAAAAAGCCAATTTGAAGCTGGAATCCCTGCTGGAAAGTTTGAAATCCAATCTCTCCATAAGAAAAAAGGTATGACAGCCAAAATTGCAAAGACATACAATCTAAAATCAAAAATAGCTTCCTTAAATTTTTTTTCTTGAAGAATTATTACCAAGTAGACTGGAAGCAAAAACGCTACAAATGGTTTTAGTAATAAGGCCATCATCAATGATAATAGTGCAAACCAATACCATTTTGCTGATTTCGTTTTTATGTAGTTACTAAAAGCAAGAATTGAAAAAGTTGATGTAAAAAGCATCATTGGTTCTGGCATGATTACTCTTGAATAATAGACACTGTAAGGTAGCACTGCAAAAAAGAATGAAGCCATATAACCTACTTTTTTGCCATAATAATTTTTTGTCAAAAAGAATATAGAAATTAACGTTCCAATCGAAAACAATGATGAAACAACCCTACTAGTGGTAACAAGAGGTAACGAAGGAATGCTTTTTAAAATTAGTGCAACAATAATATTATAAAATGGAAACTCCACCATTCTATAGCCATCTGGATTGTCCACACCAGATTGGATATCAGACAAATCGTGGTATTTGGGAATTAATGGATTGAAGTCGTCTTTGATAAATTCGCGAGTTACTGAAGCAGTATCTGCTTGCCTGAAGCTATGCCAATCCAATATTGGGCTAGAAATTTTATAAAGACGTAAGACGAACGCTAAAGTTATAATAACAATCAGTATCGGATATTGTTTAACAAATTTTTTCACCCATTCCTTTCAAATATAAATTATTTAGCCGTATTCTTAAATTTACCTTGCTTGACTTTGGTTCTAATTTTTTTTATAACCACTGGCTTTTTCTTAAGATCTTTGATGTTCTCTAGTGCAAAAAGAATACCAGTTATAGACCAGAAAGTTAGTGCTACTTTTGATGCAGCAAAGACATCAATGAAGGTCGCATTAATTAATAGACCGATAGTTGATCCTATAAAGGCAGTAGCTAGTAATGTTTTTAAATCTAAAGTTTTTTCATAAATATTTAGATTTTTCTTAAAAGCAATTTTATATGCCTGAATAATAGCGAGGACTATTGCTCCGTAAAAAGTAATAAAGCCCAATAAACCAATTTCACCAAGAGTTCGTAAGAAATTATTATCGGTGCTGTCAGCTTCAGTAAATTCATTAACTTCAGATTTAGTTAAGGTTGCGTAGCCAGTGCCAAGCGCTGGGTTTTTATAGAATGCGCTTAAGGCCTGTGGCCAAAGCGTATCTAATCTGATAGCGAACGAAAGACCATATTTGAGAGCATTGTCTGAGTAGGTTCGTGGAGCTTCGATAATAATTGTAGTCATTTTTCCAGTTGCCGAAACTGTTGCGATTCTAATTTCATCTGGCACATCAACAAAAACGTCATTAGGTTTTAGTGGTGTCGGTCTTATATCTGAGGCAACTAAAATTGCTGCTTCATCAACTGACAGTCCGTTTTCTGGTTTTTCGATCTTGATATCAGGTGCATTAGAGTCATCTAATCTCATCATGATAAATTCTTTACCAGCGACGATACCGTTGGAAAGTTTAATGTAATTTTGGGAAAATAGAGGATAGCTATTTAGGCTTTGAAATAATCTTTCTCTGATATCATCTCCAAACCCTGAAAAAATAATCAGAATTAGTGAGCCGGTGACAATTGATTTTGATAGAAAAAATTTAATTTTTTTAGTTAAATTCTTTTCTTTGAAACTTCTGACCAGAATAGTTATAAAAACACTTACAATTACTGCGACAAATGAAGTTCTTGCAGCTCCTGTGACCATTAGCCATATGCCTAGTGCAAAAGTGAACCACAAGAAAATTCTAGTTAGTCTATTTTTTAGCGATAAAGTGAGCATTAAGATGATTGGTAAGAGAATGACAAGATATGCAGCCATGTCATAGTGTCCCCCAAAGGTTGATTGAACCCGAGCATGATCTGTTAAATAGAGTCTAATACCCTTGCTAAATTCTCGGTTCATCGTTGAGTAAACTGGCCAATAAAGATATTTTTGACCTAAGCCATAGATACCAACCATTAAAAAGCTGGACACAGTTGTATAAATAAGGATTTTTAAATCCTTTCTCGATTTAACTGCAGAATAAAAAACAAAAAAGAGTGAAAAATATTCGAGATATCTTAGATAATGAAGAAAGCTTTTAAGTAGATGAACGCTAGTCATCGGAATTGTTTTTGTAATAAAAATACCAGAGAGGACTGATAGAAAGCCAATAACAGAATAGGCTAAAAGGATTTTAGTGAGCGGTGTCTTGAGAGTAGCTTTTTTTCTGATGACTTGAATTAAAAATACGAGGAAGGTTAATAAAATTAAAAAATCTTCAAGTCTAACTCTGACAATATAACCTGGAATAATATCAAACAGTGGTAGTTTTGGATATAGTGGGATGACTATAAGTAGAATGCAACTTAGAATAAGTAAAATATTTTTATCTAAAATTTTTATAAGGTTTTTTAACATTTATTAGAGCGCTAATTATTTAAGATCACCTAATGCATTTTTATAAATTTGTCTTTTATATGCGTCTGGGGCAATTACGGAGAAGACAAAAATTCGTAGTAGAACTCCTAGCTGAAGAATGACTTTTAAAATTTCAGTTTGAGTTCGAGTCTGATGTTTTGAATAAATATACAGATAGCCTTTTAGTTCGCCCCTGATTGCATTTTCTGAAGTTGAACTTTGGTTCTTAAGATGAATAATTTGGGCAGTTGGATCTATAGCAACCTCATAACCATGGTTGCTAGCTCTCAAACACAGCTCAATATCTTCGCCATACATAAAAATATTTTGGTCAAGACTGCCAAATTCATCAATAGCTTTTCTAGAAAGCATCATGGCAGTGCCCGCTACCCAATCGATTTTTATGAGCTTGTCTTTTTTAAATGCTTGGTTTTTTGGAGAAAGGTTTTCATCAAATGTGTAGTGATCAGTTTGTTTGGTATTTTTTCCGGTGTGTTGAGTTGAAGGCAGAAATTTTCCAATAATTGGCAAATCGTCCATCATGCTCATGTGGAAAAATAAGTTGAGCAAATTTGGAAAGTTTCCACCTTGTGCTTGGAGCGTAAAATCAGGATTCAAAAGTGTTGAAGCTAGAACTCCTAGTTTCTCATTGTCAAATCTACGTACCATTGATTCGAGTGCTCCTCTTTTAACGATCGTATCAGAGTTTAAAAAAAGAATTAAGTTGCTGGTAGATTTTTCGACTACAACATTATTTCCGCCGGCAAATCCAAGATTTTTTCCAGTAGCGATAACTTTAATTGGAACTTTAGTTTTTAATTTAAATTCTCTGACTGCCTTTACTGAATCATCTGTAGAATTATTATCGACAACAAAAATTTCAGTATTTTCTTTTAGTAACTTGGAACTATTAATGTCTGCGACGGCCGACTTGAGGGTTTGAATGGTTAAGTCTTTGGTATTGTAAGAAACAATAATAATTGAAAGCAACATAATATTTATTGAAAAAGTCTAGTGCGACCAAGTTTATAATTAAGGCTTTTATCAGTGCCCGAGAGAGTGCTTTTTCTTTCACCAATTTTTTGAGCAGGAGTGCCGGCAACGATTGTAAAAGGCTCGACGTTTTTTGTCACCACTGCGCCGGCAGCAATAATTGCCCCATTTCCAATAGTGATTCCAGGAAGAATAATACTTCGTGGACCGATGAAAACGTAGTCACCAATGACTACTTTTTTCTCAATGGCTTTAAATCCTGGATCTTGAATATCATGCTGACTAGTCCAAATCATAACTTCAGATGCTATATCAGTGTGGTTGCCAATGATTAGACCCCCTTGAGAGTTGGGAAGTTGTTTTCTGCCATCAAGAGTTGCTCTTTCACCGACGATTGTGTCTTCGCCGATAACTATGTGGCGAGGATCATAAATTCTTGCCATCATATGAATGGTAGAACCTTTGCCAATTTTCAAGCCTGAAAAACGATAAAAAAACTTACGAATGGTGTGAGAAGGAATCATTCCGACAAACCACCATAAGAAGCCCGTGATCGCTTCAAGTTTCCATGCAGAAATTCTACGAAATACTTTTTTGAGAAGGTGAATGGCAAAGCCAGAGAAGGTGCCCTGGGGCACAAAAGAATCTTGATTCATGGAATTAGTATACCTCATGAGAGGGAGCTTGTTGATGGGGAATAGCGCAGTTGAGTTATAAAAATTATTTACCGATTAATGATTTCATCTGAATAATCGCAATTTGATTTAATCTCTCTAGGCGTTTATTTTGTTTTAATCCTTGTCTGATAAATTCAGCATTCAAACTTTCTAATCCAGCCAGACAAACTAGTTGAAAAATTCCAGCATGATCGCGAATATTTCCTTTCTTGTTTGGGTTTTTCTCTCTCCATTGTTTTGCAGTAATACTGAATAAAGCCACATTTAATACATCTGCTTCTGAGGCGTATATTACTGTTGTTTGTTGTCTAGAAATTTGAGATGGAATTAAGTTTTGTTGTACAGAATCAGTGTGAACTTTGTAGTTTGCCCTAACCAAAAATCTTTTAGCATTCCATTCTATTCTTTGGTGAGAATTTTCTTTTTCTTTGAGTCTTTGAAACTCCTTGATCAAGTAGAGTTTGAACTCTGAACTGATCCAAGAAGCAAACTCAAATGCTATGTCTTTGTGAGCAAAGGTACCTCCGCCGTGACCTGATTTTGAAATAATTCCAATTGCATTTGTTGCCTTAATCCATTTTGTTGGAGAAAGAGTAAACGAGTTGCTTCCAGATTCAAATTTAAAGGAGTCGAATTCTACCCCTTTAAATTCAGTATTATTAATTTTTTCCCATAAACCAAGAAATTCTATTGTATTTTTATTTTTAAGCCAATTTTTTACAACATCTTTAGCTTCGTGTTTATTTTTATATTTAGCAATATCAGTTAAAGAAATATAGTCCTCATCCTTTTGTGTAAAAAATACTATGTTTGTGTTCTTCACTACTATTCTTTGAGAATTCAAATTGACCATATGAGGTCATGCTAATTCACAATTCTTGCATGAAGTGTAGAGAGTGCTTGTTGATGGGGAATCCTGACAATTGCTAGATGAGTTGATTAGCTCTAATGACTTCAATGTTTTCCAAACTTAGAATATTATTTTCTGGAATATTGAGTTGTGCTTTTGGAGTTTTATTACCAGCTCGATCTAGAAAAATTCCATCTAAAATCTCTATATGGGTAATTTGTTCTAAACCTGAAATTTGATTTATTTCTCTGAAAAGTAAGATAACAACTTCATTAAAGGCATCTAATTCCTCAAGTACTTGTTTTTGAATGTCTTGAAATACTTGTATTTTTGCGTCAAAATTCTCTAACGCCAACATAATACGAGAGTTATTTTCCCTTATTAATAAATTTTGAAGTTCTCGTTCAGCAGTTTTGTGAATCATAAATTTCTTATTTTTATTACTTATCTAAAAATATTTCACCCAAATGATCATAGGCCATTTTGCTAACTACTCTGCCCTTTGGAGTTCGTTTTAACATGCCAACTTGGATTAAGTATGGCTCAAGCACTTCTTCGATAGTTAGCACATCCTCATTAAGAGTTGCTGCGATAGTTGATAATCCCACAGGACCGCCGTTGTGTTTTTGAATTATTTGTTTTAAAAATCTTCTGTCTGATTCTTCCAGTCCAAGCTTATCGACCGCAAACATATCAAGCGCATCTTGGACACCTTTGGCAGCAATTGAGGCAATTTTATGAACTTGTACATAGTCACGGACCCTCTTGAGCAATTTTAGGGCAATTCTAGGAGTGCCTCGCGATCTTCTACCAATTTCCAAGGCTGAAGCTTCGTCAATTTTTACATCAAGTTTTACTGCGGCAGACAAAATAATTGTTGATAAGGCTTCGGGAGTGTAAAACTGCAGTCTATGAATAATGCCAAATCTGTCTCTAAAAGGACCGGCGAGTAATCCATACCGGGTGGTGGCTCCAACCAGCGTAAATCTTGGCAAATCAACTCGTAAAGTTCTGGCCGATGGCCCTTTGCCAATAACAATATCTAGGGCATAGTCTTCCATGGCAGGATATAAAGTTTCTTCAACAACTTTAGGGAGGCGGTGAATTTCGTCAACAAACAAAACATCACCTTTTTCTAGGTTGGTAAGAATTGCAGCAAGATCTCCAGCTTTGCTCAAAGCAGTTCCAGAAGTGACTTTGATATTTACTCCTAGTTCTTTGGCGATTAAGTGGGAAAGTGTGGTTTTACCCAACCCCGGTGGTCCATAAAATAGCGTGTGGTCCAACGATTCATTTCTTCCTTTTGCAGCAGTAATGCCAATTTGAAGCGATCTTTTGACGTCATTTTGACCATAAAAGGCATCCCAACTACCAGCTCTAAGCGAAGTAAACAATTCTTCTTCTTGAGGAGTTTCTTCAATTTCACTAACAAATGTGTCGTCAAAGGTCATATTGTTTATTTATTGGCGCCCGTGATGAACCCCTATGGCAAGCTCCCGTGGCAGACCCCTTAATTATTTATTTTTCCCCAGTTCTTTAATTGCCATTTGAACAGCTTTCTCCAATGGCATATCTTTTAGATCTAAGCCTTTAATGACCTGATGTATTTGTTCTTCTCCAAATCCAAGACTCATTAATGCTTCTAGAATATCAGATTGCATTTGATTGAGTGGAGTAAGATCAAGATCTTTAAGACCGCCAAGTTTAGTTTTGAGATCGATAATTATTTTCTGTCCAGCTTTTTTGCCAACGCGCTTAACGCTAGTAAAAAATGACACATCTGCATTTTGGATAGCAGTGATAATTTGTTGAGAACCTTTATTTAGAATTGACATGGCCGTTGCCGGACCGACACCGGAAACGCTGATCAAAAGCTTGAATAATTCTTTATCATTAATAGAGTTAAAACCAAATAAAACTAAGGCGTCTTCTTTGACATGAGTATAGATGTGAAGCGCAATTTCTTCCTTACCCGAAGAATCAATCAAAGTCTGATTTGTTGCTTTGACGCCATAACCAACTCCGCCAACTAGAATGATCAGTTCATCAAGATAAATAATTGGTTTCCCAATAAGGTAACTTATCATAAAATCTAGTATAAAGCTTCGCGCTTAATTCTGGAAGTGGAGACTTTTGAAAGATTTTTATTTAGTTTCAGTCATTTCAATAATGGCTGGGCCATACTCATTTTCTTCTGTATCGCCATCTGTAGCCATTAGGATTAGAAGCCAAATGAAGCCAGCAACTGGAATTAATGAAACCAACAACATCCAGCCAGTTTTTCCTATATCATGCAACCTTCTAATTGAAAGAGCTGTACTTGGTAGAAAAATGACAAGACTGTAAAGCATACCTAACAGGTTTGAATCATTACCAATTATTTTACTAAAGAGTGAAAGAGCTACACTTATAGCAAGATTTGACCAAAAGAAGTTCCAATACTCTGCTTTATTTGATCTACCACTAAAAACTGAATATTTTTTAAAGACTGTTTTATAGTTTTCAATGTATTTTTCCATAGATGCCTTTCAAAATTATAATATCGCTATCTATAAGGAAATAATAACACATTTTAAAACTTTGTGAATCCATGTGTCATCGCCACTGCTAATGCGTCAATTGCATCATCAATTTGTCCGTTTAGATCATACTTTATTTGTATTTTTACCATTTTTTCTACGGCTTGTTTGTCTGCGCTCCCTGAACCAGTGACCGCCAACTTAATTGCATTTGGTGAATATTCAAATACTTCTAAACCTTCGTCTAGAAGTGTGCCGATAATGATGCCGCGCGCTTCACTGACTCTAAGCGCTGTTTTTTTATTTTTGGCAAAAAATAAAGTTTCGATGGCAAGAAATTTTGGAGAATATTTGTGGGCGACTTTTTTGAGTTCTGTAATTATTTGAGCGTAGCGACTAAAAATATCATCTTTATTATTTGTCTGAATGCAACCTAGATCGGTAACTTGAAATTTTGAATTTTGGAAATAACCAACTGCCCAACCTACTCGATCAAACCCAGGATCTATTCCTAAAATGAGTTGAGGTTTTAGCATGAGCTATTTGTCCTTTTGAGCTACTTCAATCAAGGTGTTAAAAATTATTTCGGCAGACTTGTCCCAACTGAATTTTTTAACTTGAACTCTGGCTCTTTTTCTAAATAAACCTTTATCTCTGGTCGGCATTGAGTAAACTTCCCAGATTTTATTAGCAATATCTTGAGCGCTATTTGGATCAACCAAAAATCCGGCATCTTCTACAACTTCTGGCAAACTAGTGGTGTTAGAAACAATAGGTGGCGTTCCAAAGTTTAGTGATTCAAGCGGAGGAATACCAAAACCTTCGTGAGTGCCCACCAAGCAACTTGCTGAGGCGAATTTATATAAAATTTGCTTCTCACTTTCAGTGACAAACCCGGTGGTGACTATTTTAGTCTTGAGTGGCGAGCTAGCGATTTTTTTAAGAATATCGTCAGCGAGCCAGCCGATCTTTCCCGCAAGAATGAGCTTAACTTTAATTTGATTTCGCAAATGCTGATTTTTTCGTTTAAGTTCTCTGCCCGCTTTCATTCTGCTAAAAATTTCAAAAGCTTCGATTAAGATCACGAGATTTTTTCTTGGCTGAAGTGTGCCAACAAAAAGAATGTATGGCTCAGTAATTTTTTGTTTCTTAAAAAAATCGTCAACATCTTTGGCTTTTATTCTGAGTTTAGTCGTGTTTATAGCTGGGTAAGCAATTACGATATCTTCCTCTGGTTTATGATAATTTTTGACAACTTCATTTTTTGTATATTTACTGATGGCAATAACTTTTTTGGCATTCTTGACACTGTATTTTGTCCACTTAGTTAGCTTTAAAGTATCCGATTTTTTAAATTGATCTGGAAATTCTAGATAGGCTGTATCCATGACAGAAGAAACATAGGGTACTGCACTAATGCGGGGAGCATAATGGCCGGGCGTAAAGAAAACATCATATTCTGTTTGATTCTTAAATAAGTGGATTGGTAGCGCCCATTGAGTCCAAAACTTTTTTGGTCCAAATGATTTGTAAGTCCAGTTTTCTCTAGTGACAGGCATATCGCTGATTTTTTTCGAAGCCATTAGAACTGTAACTTTTATGTCGTCGCGTTTTTCTAAAAGTCGATATAAACCTAATAAAATTTCAAAAGCATAAACATTACTGCCCACTCTTGATTCTACGTTAGCTTCTCCACCATCAATTGCGATATGAATAATATTTTTCATTGTTTGAAATCCTCAATTGCTCGTTTGTACACTTCAACAGTTTCTTGAGCTACTTTCTTCCAATCAAACATTTGTTGTCTAATAATCATTCTTTGCATTCTTTTTTGTTGCTCTGCTTTATTTTCATTCAAAATTTTTCGTAGTCCTCTGGTAATGTCTGCCGGAGACTCAGGATCAATTAATTCGGCTGCATTTCCGGCAACTTCTATCATTCCTGAGTTATTGGAAGTTAAAACAGGTGTACCTAAATAGAAACTTTCTAAAATTGGTAGGCCGAATCCTTCGTAAAGTGACGGATAGGCAAAAACCGAGGCGTATGAATATAAGACTGAAAGTTCCTGATCGTCGACTCTGCCCATAAATCTTGGTTCATACTTGAATTGTTTTGCTTTCTCTTCGATTTGATCCCAGCCTTTATTGCCAGCAACCAATAGATCAAAATCTTCGGCAAGTGACTGCCATGCCTCAACTAGCCTCAAGAGATTTTTTCTAGGTTCTCTGGTGCCTACAAAAAGAATGTATGGCTTATTTAGGCTTAGTTTATTCTTAATATTTAAGGCAATTTCTTCAGTGATCGCATCACTAACTTTTCTAAATTCTTCAGGGAGTGCTTCATGAACTACATGAATCATGTAAGCAGGATAGCCAAGTAAATCCATGATGTCTTTTTTAGTGGCTCTACTGACAGCAATTAAGTGAGATTTGTTTTCTTTCAATTTTTCCCATGATCTTTTATGAGCTCTCAATATTTGATGATGAGCGGTTTCTGGAAATTTTAATATTGCAA
This sequence comes from Candidatus Pacebacteria bacterium CG_4_10_14_3_um_filter_34_15, assembly GCA_002783105.1. Classification (GTDB taxonomy): domain Bacteria; phylum Patescibacteriota; class Microgenomatia; order UBA1400; family PJMF01; genus VFLK01. The sequence goes on from PFJN01000062.1 coordinate 23,888, forward strand.
GATCGTGAATTGTAGAAACGATGGGAATGTTTTTGTCTGGGGGTTGAATCCAATCCCAAGAATGGAAAACATCAAGGTCTTTAAGATAATTTGAAACTGGATTTAATCCAAATTGCCACATTTTTTCTAAAATACTTTGAGGATACGGCAATATTTTGCATTTTTCATTAAAGCTAGCATGAGTCGAAATTTCTGGAGAATAACTCAGAATATTTTTGGCAATTTCTTTAAGCAGGGCGCTTTGTCGCAACGAACTAGCAAACACCGAGAGTGTAACACCCATTTCTTTATTCAGATTCTTGGCCAGATTAACTGCATATCTCGAAACGCCTCGATGATAGATCGCTGGTGTGATGTCGATGCCGATTTTCATTTAGGTTATATTTCTCCAATTAATAAGTGAGGCTTAGTAAAGATTCTAACAAAGCCAATGTTTGGGTAGTCTAGCACGCCAACTTCTTTGAAGCCAAAGTTTGTTAGTTCTTTTTCAATTTTCTTGTCAGGATCAGAAAGATCTCTCAAATAATCAAACACGAGAACATTCTCATACTCTACTACTCTTTTGAGAGTGTTGGCAAGATCACCAACTTTGCTAATGGATAATTTTCCAGTGGAAATTGAAGGATAGTTTTTGGTGTTATACCATTTCATTGGTGCAAACTCGTTGTCAAAGGAATATATGAATATGCTACTGGCTGGAGAATAAGTTTCCGACACTTCTTGGTAAAGTCCTTTCCAGTTTTCTCTTTGCATTAAGGGATTAGTATAATATGAAATTGTTGAAATAAGATTGATAGAAAAAATTGCTATTATCAAAGTTATGGCCAAGGCAAAATGAATTTTTTTGGTATTTTTTAGAAAATTGTTAATTAGGTAGGCCACTAAAATGTAAAAAGCTGGCAAAAGAAATAGTAGGCGCTTGGCACCAACCACTGGCACATAAAAAGAAACCAGCCAGGAGGTAAGGAGCGGTAAAATTAGCCACGCAAGAATAAATAGCAAATTGTATTTTTCTTGGTGGGCTAGTTTTTTAAATTTGCTAAATAATAAAATTAAAATTGGGATAATGATTAGTGCTCCAAAAATGATGAAAAATAAGTTTGGCTCGACGTCTAGGTTGCCAAAAATAAATTTTGCGACCACGAGCGGAATTGCTTTTAGAGGTGTTAGGCTAACAACTTGGTCCCAACCAGGCAGATCAGATCTGACCATTTCTCCAGCACTTAATTGTCTGAAAAACGTTGGCAGCCACGGTAAAAATCCTAGAATTGGGATGAGTTGAGATTTCAGATACTTTGGCAATTGTTTGGAGTTGTTCCCTAGGGCATAAAATAATTGGCCGATCATCAGGAATGGGAAGAGATATGAGGAATATAGTCCAAGTAAATTCGCAATTGATAGTTTGAGTCCAAAATTTTGTTCTTTTGATTTTCTGTCTTCTTTTTTTAGTTTTAATTTTTCCTCAGATAAGCTTTCTTCTGATGATTTTTTTTGCAAAAACATGAAATAGAAATACATGCTCATGAGCGCGAACATGGTCGCTAAAGAGTATGGTCTGAGTTCTTGAGAGTAAAAAATATGAAAGGCCGATGTTGTAAGAAAAAGTGCTGCCAGAGTTGCGGTTTTTTTACCAAACAGTTGATTTGCAATTTTGTAGGTGAACAGAATAGTAATTAGTCCTGGAATTAAAGCGCCAATCAATCTTAGCCAACTTTCTGAATATGAAAAATATTGCGCAAAGTGTAGGATTAAGTGAAGCAGTGGTGGCTGAAAATCAGCAATAATATCTAGTTGTTGAGAAAGTGGTCGAATGACCTCAAGTGCTTGAGCAGCTTCATCCATCCAAAAAGAGCCGTTCAGCAGAGGCATTCTTAGAATTAGGGCAAATATTAGTATTAAACCGAGCTTTTTATTCATATTTGTCTTGATTTTATAATGTGTTTAATCGTAGACTAATTGTAGAGGTTATTGTGTCAAACCACAATCTAAAATAAACATATGCGCAACTATTTTTCAGGCAAAACAGTACTCCTAACTGGTGGCGCAGGTTTTATCGGTTCAAATATTACCGAAAAGTTAGTTGGGTTTGGATGCAATGTAGTTTGTGTTGATAATTTTATTTCTGGAAGAAAAGTAAATGTTCGTGAGTTTGCTAATGAAAGTGGCAATCCAAGAATTGATAACTATACTCTCATTCAAGCTGATGTATCGCAACCGGCCGGAAATTATTTGCCCGAGGGAATTAAACTTGATTTAATCTTACATTTTGCATCTCCTGCTTCACCTCCAAGATATCAGGATAATCCTGTAGAAACATATCTGGTTAATTCAATTGCCACACACTACTTATTGGATTTTCTTAAAAGAACTAATCCAGAAGGCCGGTTTGTATTTGCGGGTACATCCGAAGCTTATGGCGATCCTCAAGTTCATCCACAGACTGAAGAATATTGGGGGAATGTTAATCCTAATGGTAAAAGATCGTGTTATGACGAGTCAAAAAGATTGGGCGAAACAATTTGTGGTGTGTTCTATCGCGATTTTGGGATGGACTCCAGAATTTTAAGAATATTCAATACTTATGGTCCTAAAATGGATCCAACAGATGGAAGAGTGATTCCAAACTTAATTATGCAAGCATTAAAGAATGAACCGTTCACGATTTATGGCGATGGCTCACAAACTAGGTCTTACTGTCACGTCGATGATTTGGTTGAATTTATCTTGAGAATGTCATCAAAAGAAGGTTTGAATGGCGAGACAATCAATATTGGCAATCCTGGCGAGTTCACGATTGTTCAAACCGCCGAAATGATTCATAAGTTGGTTTCTCCTGATACTGAAATTAGATTTGAACATCAAGATATGCCCACTGATGATCCAACTAGAAGACAACCGGATATTACTAAGGCCAAAAAATTGTTGGGTTATGAGCCTCAGGTGAGTTTTGAAGAAGGTTTGAAACGAACGATTGAGTATTTCAAAAAAGAAATTAAATAATTAAAAACAAAGTTAACTGAGGCTCTGGAAACAGATTTTTGGGCTCAAAATTATTTGACTTGTTCGAAACTTACTTTCGAGACTTCATTAACGTTGAATTTAATGTATGAAGTATTATCGGCGTTGTTACTAAGGTTAGCAAAGAAATGAGTTTTTGTTGCTTGGTCTTCTTTATAAATAGTTAGCTCATCTATTTTTGAGTTTGCGTGATTACTAGTAATAATAAATTTGTTCAATTCAGGAAACTCAGCTAGTTTCTTTTCAAGTGTGGCAATAAAGTTAGTTTCTGATGTAGGATTTTGCCAGTCTAGATTATGGTCAATGATAAAGACGTTTTTAATATCAGGAAGTTTTTCTAATTCAAGAAATGCGTTGTAAACAAAGAGTTTCTGATCTGCATCTACCTCTGAATTTTCGTTCAAGCTTAAAATGATAAAGTAATCATTATTGGTGAAAAAGCGGTAGTAACTTGGAGTTTTTTTTGAGTTGTGTAGAATTGGATAATTTGCTAAATTGCCAAAATATGTATCAAAATAATTAATCCAAGAATCTTCTTTTTTGTGCACGATATCGCCAGTGAAAATTGTAAAAGCTTGTGGAGTTTGGTTGAGATTCGTACTCAGCAAATTACTAACAAAAACTTTAGTATCATAAGGAAGTTCACTTGGTTCTGTTGGAGCAAATTCGTGACTCATCACAGTAAATGAATAATTCCCCGTAAGTGAGTTTAGATTAAATAGTTTGTTATTAATCGAAATTGGAATCGGAGATATTTTTTGTTTAAGATTGTCTACTTTGAGAATATTGCATTGATCATCGCAGTCAATTACCTTATAGGTTAAATCAAAATCATGTTTTATTTTGTTAAAATTATTCAAGTAGTCCGTATTTTCAAAAATGCCAAAATTTGTAATGTACAGTCTGTCCAAACTAGTAGATTCGTCAATAAAATCTGTCATTGAAATTAGATCGTAATTATCATTTTTGTAGAAATCAAAATAATAAGGATTAATTGTTGTGATCAAAGAACCGTTGTTATTTTTGTAAGAATTATCATCGAAATGAGAGTTTACTCTGTTGATCGTCCAATACTTGTAAGCTTTCTGATCATTTCTAAAGTTAGTTTTAATTTGAGAGATAAAATTGTTTTGTAATAAATTAGATATAATGAACAGAATTGCTACGAATTGGATAGCTCGCGAAAGTTTTTTCTTTTGTTTTTCTAAAAGGTAAACTATTAGAATTGAAAACATTGGAGCAAAAATGATTAGTGTTATAAACTTACTAGTTGCTAGTGGCTCACTGGTTGCGGAAATTAAATAGAATATAAAGACTGACGTGAATAAACTGGTAAATTTTGTAAAGTCATTTTTTGTAAGTTTTGAAATAACTTTGTAAATCACTAAAAATGTTATTAATACTAAAGATAGATTTAAAAAATAGAATGTAGCTGGATCAGAATTAATTTTTAAGAACGGTACCAATAAAAATGAATAGATATTTTTATTTTCTTTAAGAATAAAACCATTGTTTCTACAGATAGAAAAAGTTCCAGTTTTAATGAAGCATTTTGCGACTGTTACATTTTCAATTGCTTCAGTCGAAGTATCAAAGTTTCTCAAAAGACTATGTTCTTTGTAAGGATTTTTATGGAGAAAAAAGAAAAGTATTAGAAATGCAAAATAAAATGATCGGTGTTTTTTAAAATGTTTTAAAATGTTTATGATAAAAAGATTGGCGTTTTTAACCACTATACTTGAATTAATTAATCCTGACTTTGCCCCAATGCCTACGAAAGCCCAGAAAGTATAAGCAACTTTTGAAGAAGCAAAAACGTCAATATAGCCTGCATTGATGAGTAATCCAATAATTGATCCAGTCAAACCAATATTAAGAGTGGCAATTAAGGGATCGGAATTTTTTGAATTTTTATAAACGATCGTTAGAATATAAATTATAAAGCCATAGAAAGTAATAAAGCCTAAAATTCCTGTTTCTCCCAAAGTTCGCAAGAAATTATTATCAGTACTATCTGCTTCAACATATTGTCCATTTTCAAGTTTATTTAATGTAGCGTAGCCGTTGCCAAATAATGGATTATTGATTAAACCATTGATAGCTTGTGGCCAAAGTGTATCGAGCCTAATCCCCATCGAGATTCCATATTTGAGAGCATTTTCTGACCAAATACTTTTTTGAGCGACAACAACTTGAGTTTTATTACCTTGCTCGTCAGTAACTGTTTTAGTAATAAATTCGTGTCCTTCTCCATAAAGATCGTCGGGACGGGTGGGATCAGAAGTGTCTGGTTGAATATTTAGACCAGGAATTTTTGAAATAATTTTATTAGCTGTTGAATTTTTTTGTGCAATTGAAATCAGTGCGGACTCAGTTGCTTGTCCAAAAAAAGTTAAAGCTAAGCTCAAGCAAATTATGAGTGAAACCAAAGCAATTCCGCCCCACTTTAATTGTTGTTTGAAACTACTCATTTTTCTCAAATTAAAGAAAAGAACAATGAGTATTCCCATGAGATAAGCCACAAGTGCCGTTTTTGAGCCACTACTGATGAGCATCCAGGCTCCAAATAGATGAGTTAGATGTAAAATTAACTGAAAGGCTCTTTTTTTAATGATGCTGAGATTTGTGGCTAAAATCCTCGATAGATTTAAAGAAAAAGCGAAGATTAGTGGTAAAACAATCACTAGATATGCGCCTAAATCGTAATGACCGGCAAAAGTGGATTGCGGTCTGGCGTTGTCTTGTAAATAAAGCGTCACTCCTTTCGAATATTCTCGATTCATTGTTGAGTAGAGAGGAAAATGCAAATACTGTTGACCGTAACCGTAACCAATAATTCCAATAACAGTAATGACAAGGGTGACTAAAATAATTTTAATATGCTGTTTTGTTTTAACTGAGGAATATAAAAAAAAGAAAAGTGCAAAGTATTCCATGTAACGGAAAAAATGTAAACTGC
>PFJN01000071.1 GCA_002783105.1 Candidatus Pacebacteria bacterium CG_4_10_14_3_um_filter_34_15
GTTAGTATGATCATTATGAAAACAAAAGAAGTTTCAGACTTAAGATCAAGGTATCCATTTATGGGAGAAGTTTTGAGGATGATTGAAAGAGGTGAGAAAATAGATGCAAATAGTCCTTATTATAATACTTATTTGATGGCTAGACAAAGAGGTTTTGTTGAAAGAGTTGGTTTCCGCAAAGATAAAATAGTTGTTTCTGCTAAGGGCAAGGATTTCCAAGGAAGATAGAGCTTTATACAGAATAATTTCATATATGACAAAATTTAGTTTAAAATTTCAATATGTATCTCTTTTTTCCATTTCTTGGTCATTGAATATTATTTTAACTAGAATTATTTTGCAACGGGGTATAGATCCAATTCAACTTGCTTTTCAAACTTTGGTTGGCAGCACGATATTTTTGGCAATATTTTTATTAGCTACGAATCCCAAATCATTGATTTCAGGATCAAAAAAAAGTATTTTTGGGGCAATTATCTCAGGAGTTATTGGCGGTGGATTGGCAAATATTGTTTCAAATATTGGTTTAAATTTATCAACCGCAGCTAACTATGGATTTTTGATTAAAACATCAACAGCTTTTGTTGTTTTATTAGCATATTTATTTTTAAAAGAATCATTGAGTCGGCTGAAAGTTATTTTAGTAGCAACCATGTTGTTGGGCTCATATTTAATTTCAACTAAAGGAAAACTAATTTTACCTCAAATTGGTGATATTTTTATATTACTTGGAGCTTTGGGATTTGCTGTTGCTACCATAATAAATAAAGCTGTAATAAAAAAAGATATTCTCCCCAATGTCGTGTCTTTTTATAGAGCTCTTATGGGTGCAATTGTTTCAGTATTATTTTTAGTTGTAACAAAAAATATGATTTCTTTTAACACTGAACTATTATTTCTAATTATCCTTTCTTCATTTTTACAATCGTTAATATATGTCTACTTAAATAAAACTTTATCAGTAGCCAGCGCTTCCTACACTACTATTATGTCGATGGCAGTCCCGGTGATAGTTTTGTTAATTTCAGTAATCTTTCTTAAAGAATTGTTTATTTTGCCTCAAATAATTGGTGCAATTTTGATTATTGGCGCAGGTATTATGACTCAAAAAACGAAGGTTGCTCACCATGATTGATATTCTCCTGACTAACGACGATGGCTACCAAGCAATAGGTTTTTATCCGCAAATATGCCTAAAACTCTGGAAATTAGTATCAAAGTTTATAAAATTCTTGATAGTGATTTGGAAAATGAAATTTCTCTTTTTAGAAAAAATAATGCGGGCATGCAGGGAAGAAAAAAAACTAAGGCAGAAATAAAAGTTCATCGAGACAAATATTGGTCAGGAAAAGACGTAGCTTATTGGATCATTGCTTTTGAAAGAAAAAATATTGTTGGTATGGCAGTTATTTATAAGAGAAAATTAAATTTAAATGGAAAAAAAATATTGCTAGGTGGAATAGGTAGGCTCAGAGTAGCAATGAACAAAAGAAAACAAGGTATAGGTAATATAATTATGAATTTTGCAATGACGCAATTATCAAAAATTAATTGTGATGTAGTATTATTATGTACAGATACTCAGTCATTTTTAGTAACTTGGTATGAAAAATTCGGATTTGCCTTGATGTCTAAAACAATCACATATTTGGGTGAATCTGGTAAAAGATATTCTGATAATCGCGGAATGTTGGCGCCAATTAAATCAGAAGAAATTTTTAGTCAAATCCAAAATAGTAAAGAAATTCTAAATATTGGAAATGGAAATTGGTAGCACTCATTTTGCTCCAAATAGTTTGAGACTGACAAACACTATCAATTTTGATAGAATATATTATATGAATTCTCCTCAAGATATTATTAAAAACAAACCATATCTAGCCTGGTATATTAAGGACATTGATGGTATGTCAGACAAATCAGTTTTAGAGCATGTGTTTAATTATGGTGATTGGGATGACGTTAAAGATTTTATTAAAATTAAGGGTTTGAATGAATCTTGGAAATTGTTTAAAAATACTCAAAAAAATAAACGCTCTAACTACAAACCTCAAATAGAACATTTTTTTTCATTATTTTTCAAGATTCATGCACAAACACATTCTAAATAAAAATCAGCTAGCACTTTTACCTCTGGTTAAAGAATTTTCATCTCAGTTTGGTCTAGTTGGAGGCACTGCTATTGCTTTGCAACTTGGACACAGAAGATCTATAGACTTTGATTTATTTATTCAAAAACCATTCAGTAATGATCGGGTTAGAGATGTGATTAAAAAACATTATTCAATAGATCACACATTTGTTGAAGGAAAAACAGAGTTAACGGTATTAGTAAATAAAGTTCAGTTTACTTTTTATAGATATAATTTTCCAATTAAATATACCAAGAAATTTGACGACATAGTTGGCATGCCTAGTTTGGAAACTTTAGCTGCTATGAAGGCTTTTGCTTTGGGTAAGAGAACAAAGTGGAAAGATTATGTAGATCTTTACTTTATACTTCAAAATATTTCTTTTAAGAGTATTGCTGATAAGGCTAGAGAGATTTTTACTCAAGAGTTTAATGAAAAGTTATTTCGTTCTCAACTTTCATACTTTAAAGATCTTGATCTAAGTGAAGGCATTGATTATTTACCAGGATTTGAAAAGTCAGATGAAGAAATTCAGAGTTTTTTAGAAGCTAAAAGTGTAGAATTGTAGTTTTGGGGAATACTAACTCTAATCTAATAGACTTGCTGCAAGTTCTTTGAGATGTAGACTTCTTTTTCTTTTAAAACTATTGGTATTAATACCAGTTTTTTTAATTAAGTTTGCAGTGTGTTTTACTCCAATATAATGCGGTAAGACCACATAATCTGCTCCAGAATCATAATAATCTAAGGCGTCATTTTTATTATGAGCATAAATTATCGCGACAGCTTTAGACTGGTTTTTGTTTAAGTATTTGATCAAAAGTTTATTTGTTTCTAAATCTGGTAGAGTTGAAATAATTAGCTGGCTTTTAATCAAGGGCAAAGAGTCTAGAAATTCGATGCTACTGGCGTCGCCAAAAAAGAAATTTTTAAAATTTCCTGGTAATCTTTTTGTGGTTTCAGGATCATAATCTACAATTGCAATTTTATATTGCATTTCTTTAAGTGATTTGAGCAAATCATTTCCCGATCTATTAAATCCAAATAAAAATACATCGAATTTTTTGTTTTTAGGTTGCGTTTCTTTATTATTTTTTCTAAATTCAAGAATGGTAAGAAATCTTTTTAGATAAGGGTACATTTTTTCTGCATGAATAATAAAATATGATGACCCAGAAATTGTGATTAAACCAACAAATGTTATTAGTGTAACTACCTCTTTACTCAAATGACCAACTTGCATTCCTAAGGTAGCCAAAATTAAAGAAAACTCACTAATTTGAGCAATGGCCATCCCAGCCATAAAACTAGTTTTTTTATGGTATCCAAGTAGGTTCATGATTATTACCAAAATAATTGGATTTCCCACTAGCACAAATAATGAAAGTACTAAGATAGGAACTAGATTACTAACTGAAATATCCAAAATCATACTTGCGCCTAAGAAAATAAAGAATAAAACAATAAAAAAGTCTCTGAGTGGCTGAAGTCTTGAACTGATTTCTTCAGCAAACTCAGAAGTTGATAGTGCTATTCCTGCAATTAGTGCTCCAACTTCGATTGATAGGCCCAATATGTTGAAAGCAATTGCAGTTCCTAGCCCCCAAGAAATTGAAAACAAAAATAATAATTCTTGATTGCTGGAAGCGAAGTTAATCATTTTTGGCAGTAAATATTTAATAACTATTGAAAATCCCAGAACTAATCCCATGACTTTTAGGAGCATTAGGCTCATTGGATTGCTGACATTCATTTCAACTGATTTTGAAAATGAAGAAACAAGCAACAGTACAAAAGTTGCGACTACATCTTGAATGATTAGTAAACTAATTGTCAGTTTGGAATAAAGTTTGTGGGTATCTCCTTTGTCTGAAATCAATTTTAAAATAATGATTGTGCTACTAAGCGTCAGAGCAATGGCTATATAAAGCGCTGCAATTCGATCAATGCCAAGAAAGATAGCAATTGTGAAACCTACCAGTGAAGTTATTACAATTTGACTTAATCCCACCAAAAAAGATGTTGATCCCAGCTCCTTAATAATTTTAGGGCTTAAATGAATACCAATAATAAAAAGTAAAATGGTGATTCCCAGTTTGGAAAATAATTCTAACGTCTCGTGCGATTGTAAAAGATTTAAAACGTATGGTCCAGCTAAAACTCCGGTAAGAATGTATCCAACAATTAAAGGTTGTTTAAGATACTTCATTACAAACGAGATGAGAGTGGCAAGTGCAAGAACTATGCTAATTTCTAGAAAGACAGGCATTGTTTAAGTATAGCGTTATTTAGCGTTGATAGTCTACTTGGTTTTAACTCCAACCATATCAATCTGTGAAAAACGACTACGCACTTCAGTCCAAAATTTATCGGCTAATTTATCGGAATAGACACTATTATTACCTCTTTCCATTCCAGAACAAAGTTTTCTTTCCCAAAATCTTACGACATCAACAACTTCTAAGCCAACTTTATGAAATTTCGTAGTATTTAATCGGGAGCTGCTGTTCATTTCAAAATCATTATTTATTATTTCAAAATCGTCAAACAATTTTTTATTTTGTTCAGTCATTAAAGTATAGTATTTTTTATATTTAGTTATTGCCATATTGATTGTGTCCACATTTATATAATTTCTCTCGATATTCTTTAAACATTCTTGTAGCGCTAAATTTATCAGCCAGCAAAATTGATTTCTGCATCATAGCAACCCATTCTTCTGGCACGCCATTTGTATTTCTTTTGTAAAATAATGGCGCAACTTTTGTTTCTAACTGACTGTATAAATCCTCTGAAAGATTTGTAGGGTCTAAGACCCAGCCGGTGTCATTCCAGTCAACTTCAGCAGCCCAGCCTTCAGCAACAGTTAAGTTGAGTACACCATTACTTATGGCTTTCATCCCTGAAGTTCCACTAGCTTCTTTTCCAACTTCTGGAGTATTTAACCAAACATCAGATCCTCTTGTGAGCATTTGAGCTATTTCAATATTATAATTTGGAATAAACAAGGCGTGACCGACAAGTTCTCGTTTCATAAAACCAATAACTTGTTGAAGCATTTGTTTTCCGTAATTATCACCTTGATGCGCTTTACCAGAAACAAGCAGTTGAATTGGTCTATCTTCATCTCTAATTATTGCTCTAAGTTCTTCTATATCTTCAAAAATTGTTTCCAATCTTTTATAGCCAGCCAATCTTCTAGCCCAAGAAATAACTAAGAAGTTTGGATTGTAGCCATAGCCTGTTTGTTGTTTTACAAAGGCCTCTAGTTTTATTTTTTGTTGATTATGAGTTTCCCATAGAGCCTGAACATCACCTTTGGCATTTTTGACACTTGGTTCTTGCCATGTAGGTAAATGGACGCCATTAGTAATATTTGTCCAATTATATTCTGGCCAAAGTTTCATTGAAAAATTAGTGTGCACTTTGCTAACTCCGTTTGCTCTTGAAGAAGTGTTTAATGCTGCCCGCGTAATTGAAAAAGTATCTGGGCTTTTGTCAGGTCCAACACCGTCGCTCAAAAGTAATTCATTGCTAATGCCCATTTTATCGGCATAATATTTTGAAAAAACTTTAAGCAAATCCATTGAGTATTCTTGATTTCCAGCGGCTACTAAGGTGTGATTAGTGTAAACAGTTTTTTCTTTAGCGCGTGTTTTAGCGGTTTCATAACTGATATTATGTGTGTCCATCATTTCTCTAATTAGCTGCCAATGTAAAAAGTTTGGCCTACCTTCGTTCATGTGATAGATTTCAGGATGAATTCCGAGGGCAGTCAGCATTTTAATTCCACCAATTCCTAGAATTATTTGCTGTTTTAGCATTGATTCCTGAGTGCCACTATAAAGAGTTGAGGTAATGCTTCTTTCGCTCGGTAAGTTTTGATCTGTCTCAGTATCAAGTAGATAAAGAATGACGTTCTCTGAAAAAGTTTTTTTCCAACATCGGACCCAAACGTCAACTTCAGTCATGTGAACCTTGATAAAAAGAGGCATTTCATCCTTGTATACGTGTTCCATGCCACTAGTCACAGGATCAAAAAGATAGTTATCTTCTGACTGCATGCCATCTTCAGAAATCTTTTGAACTGCATTAAATCCTCTATATAAAAGTCCGATACCTACAAATGGAATATTTTCGTCAGCTGCTTCTTTGATGGTGTCACCGGATAATATTCCCAAGCCTCCTGCATAGATTGGCAAATCTTTATCAAAGCCAAATTCAGCACAAAAATAAGCAATTGGGTTCTTTTTAGTTAATTCCATCTCTAAAGTGTAGTAGAAAAATTCAAATTGAGCAACTTTAAGTTTCGATAAGGATCTGCACCAACATTTGCACCAACAAAATATCTACACATGCTGTATAATATAGTGTTCTTGCATCAATCTATAAATTACAGATGTTGCCCAGAGTTAATAGATGGATTTGCGATCAATTTTAATTTAGCAATTCACACCAAAACTGAGAAGAGAAATGAGTAAACTATACCCTGAAAGGGCACAAGTAACCTAAAGGTCATAAATGAAAATTAGAAATATTGCCATTATTGCACACGTTGACCACGGAAAAACAACTCTCGTGGATGGCATGTTAAAACAAACCAAAACTTTTCGTGAAAATCAAGCAGAAATGACTCAAACAACCATTCTTGATAGTAATGATCAAGAAAGAGAAAGAGGCATTACTATTTTGGCTAAAACCACTTCAGTTATGTATGAAGGAACGAAAATAAATATTATCGATACCCCAGGGCACGCTGATTTTGCAGGCGAAGTTGAAAGAGTTATTAGTATGGCTGAAGGCGCACTCTTAATTGTCGATGCTGCCGAAGGTCCTTTACCACAAACCAGATTTGTTTTGGAAAAAGCTTTGGAAAATAAATTAAAAATGTTGGTTGTGATTAATAAAATTGATCGAAAAGATGCCGAACCAGAAAGAGTTAAGGCAGAAATCGATGATTTATTTTTACAACTCGCTAATTCTGATGATCAGCTAGAGTTTCCAGTTCTTTATGCTGTTGCAAGAGAAGGCAAAGTTTGGGAAGAAATGCCAATGTCTTTCGATGAAGAAGGCGATCTCAAACCATTATTTGAAAAAATACTTGAAACTGTACCAGAACCAAACGGTCAACCAGAAAAACCATTTAAAATGTTTGTATCTAATATCGAACATGATAGTTATAAAGGTACTTATGCTGTTGGTAAGGTTGCTCAGGGAACATTAAAGACAAATCAAGAAATATTTGTGCTTGAAGAAAATACTAAAATTGGCTCATTTAGAGCACAAGGTGTTTTTACTAGCGAAGGTTTAAATACAATTCCCGTTCAAGAAAGTTTTCCAGGAGATATTATTTCAATTACTGGAAATTCTAATGTTAAAATTGGTCAAACACTTGCAGATCCGGCAGATCCAACAGGTTTTCCAATGATCATTGTTACCGAACCAACTTTGAATATTCAAATAGCCGCAAGTACTTCTCCAGTCTTGGGAAGAGAAGGTGAATTTTTTACCGTCAGACAAATTGGATCAAGATTAGAGAGAGAACGTAAAATTAACATTGGCTTGAGAATCGTTCCAAATTCTAATGGAACAGGTTTTATTGTTTCTGGTAGAGGAGAACTCCATTTAGCTGTGTTAATTGAAAACATGAGACGTGAAGGTTATGAACTTGAAGTTGGTAAACCTGAAGTTATTATCAAAGAAATTGATGGCGTAAAATGCGAGCCAGTTGAAGAATTAACAGTTGAAATTGATGCTGAGTATACAGGTGCAGTAGTTGAGGAATTAGGAAAAAGAAGAGCTCAGATGAAAGATTCTGTAACAAATGAGAAAAATGTTACAAAGATGATTTTTGAAATAACCACAAGAAACCTTCTTGGTTTTAGAACTGAAATTTTAACCAAAACCAGAGGTAATGGTTTATTTGCAAGTAGATTCATGGGATATTTTCCAATTTCAGCTGTAGTTTCAAAAATTAGAAATGGAGTCTTAATTGCTTCTGAATCAGGAACAGCCACCGCCTATGCGCTTGATTCCATTCAACAAAGAGGCATAACCTTTATTGTTCCAGGTCAATCTGTTTATGAAGGTCAAATTATTGGAATCAACAAGAAACAAGAAGATATGGAAATGAATATTGCTAAGGGCAAGAAGCTTACTAATTTTCGTGCCAATGCTGATTTTGGAGTTCAACTAACTCCGCCAACTATTTTGAGTTTAGAACAATGTTTGGATTTCTTAGAAGACGATGAACTTTTAGAAGTTACTCCTAAGTCTTTAAGATTAAGAAAAAGAGTTTTGAACAAACAAGAACGAAATAAGGCTAGTAGAAGATAATTTTCTTTTGCGTCGGCAACAGAAATTGCTCCATTTTCGATAATTTTAAAAAATCTTCAGACTTTACAAAACAAACTGTCCATTTTCATAAATCAAGAGTTTTTCCCCATTTGTCAGAGTTGCAGTGACAGTTCTATCAACCGTACTCACAATATCTGTATGGACTGAAGAATTGTTGTAACCCATTTTTTTCCATTCACTATTTTTGACCTTAGAAGCATCGCCTTTATAACATTCTTTGTAGGCCATACCGACGGCGATGTGAGTGTTTCCAAAAGGTCCACCAATATTTTCGTCAAACAAAGTTTCTGCCATGGAATGAGTGATTCTTGAAAGTCGTTTGTCAGTGAGTGAAAACTCACCAATTTTATTTGCATCTTTGGTTTCGATCATATCTCTAAGAACTTTTTCACCCTTTTTTGCGATAGCTTTAGTAACTAAGCCATTTTTGAACTCTAGTTCTACGCCTTCAATAATATTTCCGTATCTATAAAGTGGCTGATTAAACTTAATCCAACCATTTGTTCCTCTCCAGTCGGGAGAAGTAAAATGTTCAAAACTGGGAATATTTGCGCCACCACCAGTTCTCCAGGCTCTATTTACACCTAATTTAACTGTTAAATCAGCATCTGGTCCAACGATATGAAGTGTTTCAATTTCAAGCTTATTTAGCTTGGTATTAATATCCTTTTGTACTTGAGAGAGTTGGCGCCATTCTTCGACTGGATCTTTTTTATCCAAAAAGCAAGCATTTATTATTTGTTCCCAATATTCTTTGAGTGTGAGCCCAACATTATCAGCTTTTGCTTGAGTACCATAAAGACCAACTGTCCAAGTAAATTTATTATTTCTTTCTTTTTCGAACTGCCATTCTCTATATGGATATCTTGCAAGTTGAGTCTTCATGATCTTTTTTGAATCGATGTTGATAAGTTCTAAAGGATCAGTTTCGGCAATAATTGAGATAGCGTGGTCAAGAAGATTTGATTTAGCTTTAAAATACTTTTTTGGAAAATGGATAAGTTGTTCGTCAGATGCAAACTCAAAAAAATCTTTTATAAAATCGCCGGTTGGAATCAACTTAATAATTGGATGACCTCCAGACTTGAGTACCGCAATCTGTAATTCTTTGGCCAGTGGTTTTGCAATATCAGGAATGCTGATTTCAACCACTTCTCCTTTTTTAATTCCGGCTCCAGAATTTAGTGCAAAGTTAACAAGAACGTCGGCGTAGCGTTCTAAGATTATTTTAGTTGGTGTATATAAATCGTTCATTATTTTTCCTTTGATAGTACTTCAATTAATAACCTAATTTTTTCGTAAGCTCTGGCTCGATGAGACATTTTGTTTTTAAGTTCATCACCTAATTGAGCAAACGTTTTTTCGTATCCTTTTGGAATAAAGATTCTATCATAATCAAATCCAGCATTTCCAATAATTTTATTTCCAATGATACCTTCTTGAACTTCCTCAAAGGTCTCATATTCTTCAGTTTTTGGATCATAGAAACAAACAGCAGCTAAGTATCTAGCAGATCTTTCTTGTGATGATTGTTTATTTTTTAATCTTTTTAAAACTTCTGCGTTTCTCTCATCTGAAGTTCCATTGAACCATCTATTACTATGTATTCCTGGAAGACCATCTATACCATCAATGATAATTCCTGAGTCGTCTGCAATACATGGTAAGTTAACAATGTTGGAATAACTTTTTGCTTTTAAAATCGCGTTTTCAATAAATGTTTTGCCAGTTTCTTCAACATCAAAATCATTTAATTCTGAAAAAGCATCAGGAAAAGCTAACTCAACGTCAAGAGATTTGAATAGCTCTTTTGCTTCATTTTGTTTACCTTTGTTTTGAGAGGCAAACAATATTTTCATGAAGATTCCATCAAAAATTTCAAAATTATTTTCCTCCGAGCATTCCACCTAAGCCACCAGTCATTGATTGAAGTTTCTTAGCTGCTAATTCTTGTGATTTTTTAATAGCTTTGTTAAGAACATCGATTGCTTCTGGGCTTGAGATGCCCTGAACTGAAAACTGTTTGATTTTTTGATCTCCAGAAATAACGACTAAAATATCGCCTTCTTCAATTCTAATTTCTTCTGCTTGAAGCTGTTTTTGCATTGCTTGAGCTTGTTTTCTTAACTTATTAAGATCGCCTAATGCACTTAGTGGATTTGCCATATATGCCTTTCGTACTTATTTATTGCGTTTGTCTTTCCCTTCAGATTCTACTACACCTTTACTTTGTAAGCTACAGATGATTTTAATCAAAGCCCATCTACATCAATGCCTGAGAAGCTATTTGTGCCAATGTATCATTATTATCAACTTCAACTAGTTCTGCTTTGGCAGGAGTTTGAGTTAGAATAAAATCAAGTTTTAAGTATCCGTCAGCAATGCTCTTTACAAATTCTTGAAGGAGAGCGTTAAATTTCGGTTGGGTAAGTTGTTCTTGATGAAATTTGTAGAACACTCCAATAGTTGCTTCGCCAATTTTTCCTGAGATTGGGTTTGCAGATCGCAAAAGAGAGGCAATTGTAAAGTTATCTTTCGCCACTAGGTCAACAAAATTATTCCATTTTTCGCAAAGTTTATTTCCATCGCCGTTTAGTTCTAAAGTGGATATAACTTCAGTTGCTCTTTGATTTGATATTGGGTTGTCGATTTCGGAGTTGTAACTAAAATTTGCAACTGTAATTGAGTCAGTTGTGGTGCTGACTAAATTATCGACTGCTAGATTTTCAGGATTTTTTTTTACTTGTTGCTTTGTTGGCGATGCTGACGTTTTTGTATTTTTATTTTTTGATCTATCAATTAGCTCTAATATTTTTAATTCTAGGGTAAGATGTGGAATTGGGCTTGGAGTTGATAAAAAATCGCTACTTAATTCGGTTAATAAAAATTGTGAAATTTTTTGATTAACGATTGGTCTGCCTTCTTTGACATTCAAGTTTTGAAGCAGACTGGTATGAAGAGTTTCTAAAAGTGATTTGTGGAAAAATCTTTGTTCAATATTCTTACTTCTTAAGCTTTCAAAAACTTCAATAACTTTTACTTCATTTTTATCAAGCAAGTTATCAATTAAGTTGGTAATTTCGCCATCGATTGAAGACGAAGAATAAACTCCGACTTCTTTGGCTGTTACTTTTCCAGCCTGAGCTGTCATCTCTAGCAATTTAATTGCATCTCTAAAACTTCCATCAGCTCTTTGAACTATCATTTCTAAAGCGTCATCTTCGAATGCTATTTTTTCATTAATCAAGATTTTCTTGAGAGTATTAATAAGCTCATTTTTTGTGGCTTTATGAAATTCCACAGTTTGGCATCTAGAAACTATGGTCGGTGGTATCTTGTGAATCTCAGTTGTGGCAAGTATAAATATAGTATGCTCAGGAGGTTCTTCTAAAAGTTTGAGCAGAGCATTGAATGCTTCTGTAGTAAGCATGTGAGCCTCGTCAAGGATAAAAACGGACATTTTACCTGCTTGAGGAGGTAGAAATGCTTTAGACCTAAGCTGTCTAATATCGTCAATTCCGCGGTTGCTAGCGGCATCCATTTCTTGGACAACAAAAGAAGTGCCTTCAAAAATTTTTCTAGCAAAATCATTATCATTGTCAGGCTCAACTAATTTTTGAGCATCATCTTTAATTTTGGTAGCATTCTTTTTGGAGCTTTTGCCAAAATAAGCCAGATCAACTTGATTGCCATTTTTGGGATCATTAACAATGGCCCCAATAATTCTTGAAGAAGATGTTTTGCCAGTGCCTTTTGGACCGGCAAACAAGAGCGACTGAGGAATTTTACCTGCATCCATCATTCTTTGAAGCTGGATTCTGACAGAGTCTAAATGCAGATCTTCAATTTTAGTCGGTCGATATTTTCTATTCCAAGACATTGGTGATTGGCCTTTTTTGAAGTCTAATCATGGTGATACCCAAGTAGGTGCATCATTCCATGTTGTAAATAAAAACAAAGTTGATCATCAACTAATTTTCCATAGCGCTTTGCAGTTGATACGGCTTCGGGAAAACTAATAACTACATCTCCTAAGTGAGGCGGAACTCCTTCTGGCAAAGGAAAATCATAGAGATTGTCTTTCTCATGTTGTGGGAAAGACAAAACATCTGTTTCTCCCGAGTGTTTGAGCTCCGATTCATTTAAATGCTTAATTTTTCTTTTACCAACAACAGAAATATCGATTTGGGCGTGATCAACATTATTTTCTTTTAGTACCAATTGAGCAGCCTCTCTCAATTTTTTACGATTGATAGGAAAACGTGATCCGACATGTAGGTTAATGATAAGCATACTAATACAAGATACTACAGTGAGGCACAAAATTGAATATGAAAATGAAGAAGTTAACCCTCAATAATGAATTTTTGAGCAGAAAGCAGTGATCTTTCAATACTTTCGAGAATATTTTGTTGGCTATCTGGAAACTTGTCGATTAAAAAATCTAAAATTTTTGGATTTTGATAATCATCTTGGCATAATCTTAAAAATTGTTTTTTATCATCCAGGGTTTCAAAATTATCTAGGAGAGTACTGGTAATTGCAACATTCATGATCGAGATTAAAACTTTTGTCACTTCGTCTGCGTGATCATTTTCGAAAAAGACTAGAAATTCATTAATTTTATCCAAAGGCAATAGGGATTTATAGTAAACTTGTTTTAGATAATCTACATTTATTAAGTTGTTGTTCATATTTAGTTTATCGATCTGATTTAAATAATTTGTCAAAGTAAATTGGTCCGAGAGGTACTTCATTTTTTGGATCATCTACAAACATTATCAAAACTTTCCCCTGAGACTTTGGGCTCCAAATTCTTCCTTTGATAATGACTTCAGGAGATGCACCGAACTGATGTTGAAATTGGTTTTTGTGGTCAATGTTTCCAACAACTCCAACGATTGCTATTTTTTCAGCAGGGTTAATTACCACCATTTTTCTAAATTTATACCATGATTTTAGATCTTTAAAATTTGTATTCCAATCTTGGAGTTGATATAGTTGAAGGCTAAAATAATATTTTTCGAAGTCCTCAGCTTCTTTTGTGATATCACCATGATTTACGAACCAACCAAAAGCACTTCTAGATCTATCTAGACCTGCTTCTAACAAGTTTAAATGGTTTTTTAGCTGATCATTTGGTGATCTTTTTAAATGAGCCTCACTACCCATTACACCAGTTGAATGATTGAGTCTGTGGTCATCCAAATCGGCTACTATATCAAAACCTAGCAGATCGCTAAGTTGTTGTTCTAGGTATAGCTCTGATTGATTTTCCAGCTGTCCTGCTGGAAGTGAAAGTAAATCATTTAATTTTTCAAAGATTGAGTTAAATTCTTCAGCTGAAATTTTTGATTCGAGAAGTTTTTCTTTGGAACTAATTTGATTAAACTCATTAATAACCTTACTCTCAACCGAGTTATTGGAGACTATTGAGCGATTGCTTTCTGTCGGGTCAAATTCTCCAAGGTTTTCCACTTTCAAGTTTCTGTCCTGGAGCCAACTTAGCAGTTCGTCATTATCTCGATAGAAATTAGTTTTAGATTTTTCTAAAAATCGCTTTAAGTTTCTCACTTTTTCTGATGGTTGTTGTGTTTGGGCGGGCATCGATACTTTATTCTACATTACAAGTATGACCTAACTCAACAATAGGAGCTTAATTACTCAAGAACTTAATCGCTTGATTGAGTCGTTCCAAGGTAAATTTTTTGCCGATTATTTCAATCGTTTCAAAAAGAGGAGGGGTAGCTTTTCTGCCAGTAACGGCAACTCTAAGCATCATAAAAAATTGATTCTTTTTCCACTCTTTATTTTCTTGAAGCTTTCTAACTGCTTCTTCAATATTAGCTGTGTTCCAATCTTCAATTTCTAGCAATTGTGATTTTGTTTGCTCGATTTGAGTCAAGACTTCTTCAACGTTTGATTTTTTAAGCAGCATTTTCTTAGCATCATCATGAAGTTGAATATCTCGATAAAAGAAACTGGTTAATTCTTCGATATCAGAAAGTCTTTCTAATCTTTCTCTAACTAAAATAAGGATGCTGTCTAATTTATCTTTCGGAAAATCATTTGGTAAAAACTTTTCAATTTTTTGTTTTAATTCAGAAGACTCCAGTTTTCTAATATATATGCCGTTAATCCAATCTAGTTTTTTTATGTCAAAAACTACGGATTTAGAACTGACATCCGCAGGATCAAACCTCTCAATATAATCTACCATACTCATGATTTCAACATCGTCAGGTCTTGCCCAACCCAAAATCATGAAAAAATTTAATAAAGCTTCAGGCAAATATCCACGGTCTAAAAAAGATTGAGCCGAAACAGTCCCTTTTCTTTTGCTCATTTTGCCTTTTCCATCAGGATTTAAAAAGATAGGAATGTGCGCAAAAATTGGTAATTCCCAATCGAAGGCTTCATAGAGGAGAATATGTTTTGGAGTTGAGCTAATCCATTCTTCTCCGCGCATAATATGAGTGATCTCCATTAGGTGATCGTCAACCACGACTGCTAAATGATAAGTAGGATATCCATCACTTTTCATTAACACTTGATCGTTGACAGTATCAGAATTGACGACAATTTCACCTCTAATAAGATCGATAAATTTAATCTCTTTATTTTCAGGTACCTTTAGTCTAATAACACTTTCAATTTTTTGGTCTAACTTCTTTTTTACCTCTTCACTGGAAAGATTTCTACAAAAACCATCATATTTTGGAGGTGTTTTTTCAGCTTGTTGCTTTTCTTTAACTTCTTGAAGTCTCTCTCTGGTACAAAAACAATGATAGGCTTTACCTTTGGCAATAAGTTCCTCGGCCTTTTCTTGGTAAATAGCTAATCTTTGAGATTGAATGTATGGCCCAAATTTACCACCAACATTGGGACCTTCGTCCCAGTCTAGTGAATATTGTTTCAAAATTCTTTGAATAGCCTCAATGCCATCATCAACTTCTCTGACTTTATCCGTATCTTCTATTCTTAAAATAAATTGACCATGATGTCTTCTTGCAAAGGCATAATTCTTTAGAGTGATAGCAAGACTACCAACGTGCATGTCTCCAGTTGGACTTGGTGCCATTCTTGTGCGTACTTTCATAATCTTGATTATAGCCTGAAAAGGATGATTTGGCTATTTCTGAACATAAGTTTGGTCTAGAGCTGAAACATATCCAAGGAAGCCATCATCTTCATTTTCGAAAACATAAATTGGTTGAAGATATTCTTGTTCTTCGAAATCGTCATAATACCCAAGTGAAACTTTTCGAATAATTGCTTGGTCCGATTTTCCTTTAGAAGCAATATAACCTTCTCCAGCTTGTAGGATTTGCCAGGCTGAGCGAGAAGATCTCAAAGGATAAGTGTGAACTTGATCATAATCTACCTCATTGTGGTTTATCTCGAGTGCGACAATGTTATCAAGACTGCCATTTAATGCGCCAGTTAGGACTGCTCTAATTGACGCTTGATATCCTTCGGGGCTATACATTTTATAGACTTGATCAATTGCGATTCTATCAATATCAACTTGAATGAAGTCGGCATCTGATTGTGAAGCAGCAGGTGCCAGTTCGCCTCCAAGTGATTTAAGGAAAACCACTTCTGCAGAAGCAGATGCAACGTCTTCTGGAAGTAAACCAACCTTGTCAAGGAATTTTTTGACGTCTTTAATCGCCTCGGTACCAGAAGGAGTTTGAGTATTTACCAAAAATTCTGGATGAGAAAGATAATTTGTTGAAAATTTAAAGTTATGATTCCTAATGTTCATTTCTAGATTTGCAGCAAGTGGCTTTGATTTTGTCCAGCGATAGGTTTCAGTGCCCAATACTTCTGGTTCGAAAACAAAATCATATTTAGAAGCAATATTTTTGGCATTTTGATCTGCTAATAAGCTGGCAGATGCTTTTGGCATAAAATAAACTTTGGCTCTATCGCCAAACTCAGGTGTTGAGCCGGTTGCTGTTTCAAGCTTGTAACTACTTGGTTTCTGATCATCAGTTCTAACATCAAACCTTAAGGCTGGAAGTTTGCCAAAACCAACTGTTGGTGGGGGTGGAGGAGCAGGGTGGGTAGCTTTCCAGTAAGCGATAAAACCGGTTACAAGCACACGACCGATCATTAATGTAACTAGAGCGATAGATCCATACTTTATAGCTTGCCTACTGAAGTGAGTTAGTTGAGTAAGTGTAAGTCCGGTATTTTCTTTTGCAGGCATAGTTATTTAATAGTATCAATTTTTTCCAAATGTTTGAACTAGTAGTCTGCATAGTAGTCTCCTATAGTAGCCTGCAATGATCTCGATGTTATAATACGGGTCATGAAAATAAACATTTTATCAATTTTTCCAGAGTACTTTGCATCTCCTTTAGCCACTTCAATAATCAAAAGAGCTGTTGAGGCCTCATTTGTTGAAATTAATCTAATAGATATCAGAAAATTTGCCTTAGATAAGCACAAATTGACAGACGATAGACCGTTTGGTGGTGGTCCTGGAATGGTGATGAAAATTGAGCCGATTGATTTGGCACTAAAAAGTTTGGGTGTAAAAAAACAAACTGCTCAAGTTAAAACTGCCAACTCTAAAGCTGAAACTGCAATTTTGAAAACTGAAGTTGCCGACTCTAAAATTATTTTAACCTCTGCAAAGGGTAAACTTTTTAACCAGGGATTTGCAAAAAAGCTTTCCAAACTTGAAGAACTAACAATCATCTGTGGTCACTACGAAGGCGTTGATGAAAGGGTAGCTGAATATCTTATTGACGATGAGGTAAGAATTGGTGATTATGTTCTAACCGGTGGTGAACCCGCAGCCTTAGTGATCTCGGACGCAATCATCAGATTATTACCAGAAGTTTTGGGAAATGAAGCCAGTAATAAAAATGAGTCTCATTCTACACCGGGAAAATTAGGATTTCCCCAGTACACCAGACCTCAAACTTATAATAATTGGGAAGTTCCAGAAGTTTTGTTGACCGGTGACCACAAAAAGATTGAAGAGTGGAGACAAGGCAAAACTACTACTTAAATTGAAATAATACTTTTTTGGGCATTTTAGGCGAACTGCCTACGACCATAAAAGTATTATTTCAATTTACAGTTTTACCAACTTCACTGCTTGTTTTACACTTTTTAATTCAAAATCAATTTCATTTTTTAACTTTTCAATACTCATAGCCGTATTTCTTTGATAAGGTCGATCTAATGTTTTTAGATATTCATTTAGGTCGCCTTTCTTGATTTCTTTTTCGAAATGAAAGTTATCATTTATTAGGCTTGCAAAATCAAAATCTGTCCAGCTTTCTCCAGAAGAAGAGTTGTAAATGCCTTTAGATTTTGTTCTAATTACCCAATCAACTACTAAAGCAAAATCATCGATAAAAGTTGGACCAAAAAAATGATTGGTAAACTGTGGATACAACTTATCATTCTTTAAACCATCAACAATCCTTCTAACGGCATCAGGTCTTGCATAATTATCAGATCTGAAAGGTTGGTCAATTCTTAAAATTGTCCAATTGATATCGCTATCAGTGATTGCAGTCTCAGCTTCAGCTTTAGTTTGTCCATACCATTCGATTGGGCTGAGATCATCTGTTTCAGTATAAAGCTCATTTTTATCGCCATTAAAAACATAGGCGGTTGAAACGTGAATTAGGTGTTTGCCAAAGTTTTTGCAGGCTTTAACAATATTTTTAGTTCCATCAACATTTACTTTATAAGCCAGTCCAAATTTGTCGCCTTTTTGCTTCCAAGCTCCGGTCACATCTGTGTAGGCTGCATAATGAATAATAAAATCAGCGGTCGAATTCTGTATTGCATTGTTAACACTCGATTCATTGGTGATGTCAACTGGATTTTCTAGGTCGGCTACGTCAAGTTTATCAAACGAATATTTATTCTCAAATAATTCAACAAACTTTGATCCAACCAAACCGTTAATTCCAGTAGCAAGTAAAGCTTGTTTCATTATTTCCTTTAACTGTTATTAAATTTTTCTGGAAACATTTCTCTAAGTGAAGTTCCATTGATATCACGCTGAGAGACAAGCATTTTATTTGGTTCGATTGGCCACTGAATATTTATATCTTTGTCAAAAAGTGCGATAGCTTTGTCTCCAGTTGTATCTCTTTGAGACCAAAGGGCATCTACTCCATAAATATAATCTACAGGTCCCTTGACGGCGCAGAAGGAGTTACCAATTCCTCTTGAAACAAAAATTGAACCTTTGAGTGCGAGATCATCTACACCTAAATAAAAACTCTCATATTTGGCAAAAGTTTGAGAGGCCGGTCTTAAGTCAACAAGCACGCAGTAACAAAGCCCGGTGGTGACCATCACAAGTTTGTTCCAATCCTCAACATGAATGCCTCGAGCAATATTTTGATTTGATCTCGATTGATTCATTTGCTTAATTTTGAATTCGATTCCAGTGACTTCTTCAATCTCAGGAATTCTACTAAGCTCCGAATAGAAACCTCGATCATCTGGAAAATATTTGTGCGGGATGTAATATAAACCATCAATTGCAGTTTTATGGATTGTAGGGCTGATTTTATTTTCTTCTGTTGGTACGAATGTTGCGTCAATCATAGTTTTTAGCAAAAAAATCTTTACTATCGATTTTTAAGGGTTTCCACCATTCCTGGTTTAATTGATACCACTCGATGGTTTTTTTTAAACCTTCTTCAAAACTTACGGTTGGCTTCCAGCCCAACTCTTTATTTATTTTTGACCAGTCGACACTATATCTTCTGTCATGACCAGCTCTGTCTTTTACGTACTCAATTTGAGTTTCATCTTTGCCCATAATTTCCACAATCATTTTCACAATTTCAATGTTGGGCACCTCTTTAGTCAATCCGCCAACGACATATGTTTCTTGGCTCTTATCAGAATGAAGCACTCTATCAATCGCATCACAATGATCTTGAACGTATAGCCAATCTCTTACTTGTAAGCCGTCACCATAAACAGGAATTTTTTTGCCTTCCATTAAGTTAGTGATTGCCAAAGGAATGAATTTTTCTGGATACTGTAATTCGCCATAATTATTTGAACAGTTGGTAATTGTGTAGTTAAGACCATACGTCTCACCATAAGCTCTGACCAAATGATCTGAAGATGCTTTGCTGGCCGAGTAAGGGCTTCGAGGGTCATAAGCTGTTGACTCACTGAATTTTGAGTTTGGATTTCCAAGTTCTAAAGAACCAAAAACTTCATCGGTAGAGATGTGGTGAAAACGATCAATTTTATTTTTAAGAGCTGATGCCAGCAAAACATGAGTTCCAAGTACATTGGTTTCTAAAAAGATTCCTGGATCTAAAATTGATCTATCAACGTGAGATTCGGCAGCAAAGTGAACCACAACATCTACATCGTCCATGATTTTATCAACTAGTTCACTATTGGTAATATTGCCTTCAATAAAAGTGTAGTTAGGATTGTCTTCAACTGTTTTTAAACTGGACAAGTTGCCGGCATAGGTCAAAGAGTCTAGATTAATAATTTTACTTTCTGGATACTTGTTTAACCAGTAAATTATAAAATTTGAACCAATAAATCCGGCGCCACCAGTTACTAATAAAGTTGAGTTATCTTTCATATTTCAGAGTATCTTATATTGTTTATAATAAATAATCAATTGTTTACTTGTCGCGATTCATCAATCAATCTTTGGGTTTCTTCTGTTCCTAAGCCACTTCTAACGCGAACATATCTATCTTCTAGTCTTAGATATTTTTTTTGTTCAGCAATCAAGCTGGCTTGAAAATATCCTGTCGCAATACTTAGAATCAAAATCAGGATTACCAAAATTCTAGTTAGTGTTTTGTAAGAAAATGGTTTGTTCATAAGTTAAGTTTGTCTTGAATTTCACTCCTAAAATTATCCTCGTCTCTAATTTCGTAAACCCACTCACCTTTATACTTGTATGTAGGTGGGTTTGTAATGACTCCATTTGAATCTTCAGGAAAAACACTCAGCGCATTACTTGTAAAGGTGATGCTATCTCTAATTGGTAATATTTTTTTTATTGTTGCAATGCCTTCTTCAACTGAAAACTGCTTAGCGAAATTTTTATTATAATACTTGTAAAGTTTAGCTAAAGTTTTTTCATCTTTTAACAATTCAAAGTTTTGAAATCTTTTGACTAAGGCGCTAATCACAAGCTGTTGTCTTTCTGTTCTAGCAAGATCATCGCCTTGATCATCGCCAGATTTGCGACTTCTAATAAATTGTAAAACTCGTTCGCCATCCATAGTTTGGGGGCCTTCTGCAAAAACTATTGTTTGATAAAGTTTGGTTGGATCTGTGACTACAGTTACATCGACATTTGGTCTTGGAAATTGAGAGTCTATAAATCCAGTTTTAACGTCAACTTCAACTCCGCCCAACATATCAACTATATCAGCAACTGAATCAATTGAAATTACTATAGTGTGATGAATAGTTACTCCCGTTAAATCCTCTATCGTTTCATGGACAAATTTTTGAGGTTCCGTGGGGTATTTTTCTTGGCCATAGAAATATAAAGCATTAATTCTTGTCAAGTATTTGCTGCTCCAGAGATCTCTAGGCAAAGGTATAGTGGAGATTTTGCCAGACTTGATGTCTAATGAAACCAGCATTATGGTGTCAGTTAAGCCAGGACTTCCCGGTCTTGTTTCTAGTGAATCGACACCTAAAATTAAAAAGTTTTTCTTATCATTAGAATTAGTAACTGGAAATTTCCACCCTGACTCAAAAGTAGTTTTTAGCTTGCTTACTGAAGTGTCTGCAAGTTTGGCAAAATTATTTAATTTATTAAATCCCCAAATGCCAACTCCAATCGCTGTGAAGAATAACATTATGAATGCGAACGCTAAACTTAATATAGTTGCTTTAATAAATATAGATGTTGCGGTTGGAGTTGGTGTTATTTCATTCATCAAGTTTTATTTTAACATCTAAATAGTTTACAATTAAATGTAATGTTAAAAAAACTGATTATATTTGTAGTATTGATGATGGTTTTTTTTGCTTCTTCTTGGTCATTTTTTAGAAGTGACTTTTTTTTGGTCCATGATTTTACTCATGGAGCCAGAATAGTTGAGATGCACAAAGCACTAGTTGACGGTCATTTTCCAGTTAGGTGGAGTAGTGATTTGGGCTATGGCTACGGGATGCCACTTTTTGAATTTTATGCCCCATTGCCATATTATGTGGGAGCCTTTTTTTATGAGATTGGCTTTTCACTAATTGACTCAATAAAATTACTTTTTTTAATTTCAACCTTAGTAGTTTTAATAGGCAGTTACAAACTGGGCAAAAGTTTATTTGGGAGTTTGGGTGGCTTGTTAGTTGCTTCCGCTGTCACTTTGGCCCCATATAGAGCGGTCAACTTGTTTGTCAGAGGTGCGATTAGCGAACTATGGGGAATCATGGCTCTGCCATTTATTTTGTATGGAATTATCAAAGTTGTTGGTGATGACGGAAAAGCAGTTTTTGGAAAAAAACAAAGTTGGTTGATACTTTTAATTTCTTTGCTAGTTTTACTTCTTAGTCATAATTTAACATCACTGATCTTTCTGCCACTCAGCATTCTGTTCGGAGGTATTTATTTGATTCTGGAAACTCAGAAACAAAAAACAGAAAATAAAAAACAGTTTTTTATTAAAAACTTTCTGATTTTATTTGGAGTGTACTTGTTGGCGGTATTAATGTCTAGTTTTTATTTATTACCGGCAATCATGGAAAAAGGTTTTACCAGACTTGAACAAGCAATCGTTGGAAATTATTTTGATTATAATTTGCACTTCTTATATATCAAGCAATTTTTTGAAGTTAACTGGAAATATGGCGGATCGTCCTGGGGTCCATATGATGATGTTTCTTTTTATTTGGGAACGGGCCAGTTGTTAGCATTTGGAATATCAGCCTTATTATTTGCTAAAAGAATTTCAAAAAATATTTCAAAAAGTACTTCACTAAAAATTGGTCAAATAATAACAGCCAACGGCTTATATTTAACAACACTTTTTTTATTGGCATTTTCAGCACTCATGACATTAAACAGGTCGAAGTTAATTTGGGATAGTATTTCGATTTTTTCTTTTATTCAATTTCCATGGCGATGGTTGTCCGCAGTGATAGTATTTTTAAGTATAGCGATCGGCTTTATAGTTAAATTTATCAAAGGAAAATTTCATCAATATTTATTTTCTGGAGTGCTAATTTTAATTATTATTTTTTCAAATTATAAATTTTTCCAACCAGAAAAATTCTTAGAAGATACGAGCGACTATTACTATAGCGACATCGCTAAAATTAGGAACAAGATGAGCGAGACTTTGCCTGATTATATTCCGGCTCAAGTTAAAACTGTTGAAATTATCCCGGTGGCGCAGGAAGACGCCGTGTTGGGTTGCGAAGTTGCACGTGAATATTCTGGCATTAATATACAAATATTGGGTGACAGAAATAATTATTGCGAGTTTGAATTTACAAAAATAACTAATAAAACTCACAAAAAATTGGTAGAGGTCGAATTGCCTCAAAAAACAATGTTGGAGTTCGCTGTCCTAGATTTTCCAGGTTGGACTGCAGAAGTTGATGGCGTTGTTGTGGGCAAAGGCGTTTCAAATTCCGGAACAATTCTCGTTCCAGTAGAGCCAGGAAAACATCAAGTTGGCTTAGAATTCAAAGATACTAAAGTGAGATCAATTTCTGACAGAATCTCAGTGTTTGGTTTGGTGATATTTTTGAGTATTCTCTTCTGGTATCATAAGCACAATGATTAACCTTAAAGACATCAAGAAAAAATCAGTTTCTGGTGCAGTCTCATATTTTATTAGAACGCTTTTACTCCAAGGAATTGGGCTAATATCAATTTTTGTTTTGAGCTCATATTTTTCTCCCGAAGATTTTGGAATTTATGGTTTTGTAATTCAAATCATTGGGATTCTAATTTTCTTTTCTGATGTTGGACTTGCAGCATCATTAATTCAAAAGAAAACTCCTCCAACTGAAGCTGACTACAGATCCGCCTTTACCGTTCAACAAATTTTGAGTTGGTTTATTATGGGCGTCATTTTAATTATTTTGGCCATGGGGTTTGTGCAAAATAAAACTGGTGAAACTGGAAAATGGATTTTGTTGGCATTGGGAATCTCATTTCCTTTAGCTACATTTAAAACTATTCCTTCCGTAATTTTAGAAAGAAAACTTGATTTTTCTAAATTAATTATTCCGCAAATCTTTGAACAAATTGCCTTTCATGGTTTATTAATTTATTTGGCATTGAATGGCTCTGGTTCAATTGCCTATGCGTATGCAATTTTGGCAAGATCAATTGTTGGTGTAGTCGTGATGTTTGTTCTTCAGCCATGGTCGATAGGTTTTGCTTTAAACAAAACATCATTAAAATCGCTCCTCGGATTTGGTGTTAAATTTCAGATCAATGATTTTCTAGCAAGGATTAAAGATCAACTATTTTATTTAGTATTGGCCATGTTCTTGCCACTCAGGGATTTTGGATATATTCAGTGGGCCAAAAACTGGTCAATGTATCCATATAATTTGACAGTTCAAAACATGATGGCGATTACTTTTCCAGCTTTTTCTAGGTTGCAGGGCCACAGTTTGGCGCTCAAAAAAGCTATCGAAAAATCATTATTTTTTATTACAGCAGCAATTTTCCCAATTTTAGTAGGCATGAGTGTCTTTATATTTCCATTTATCAGTCTTGTTCCAAAATGGGGAAAATGGCAACCGGCCGCACTTAGTTTAATTTTATTTAGTTTGAGCATTGCTTGGAGTGCAGTTTCAACACCTTTAACCAATACTCTTAATGCTATTGGCAAAATTAATTGGACCTTAAAGTTAATGGTAATGTGGACAGTTTTGACGTGGATTTTAACCCCAGTGGGAATTTACTTCTTTGGTTTTAATGGTGTAGCAATTTCCGCTTTATTAATATCCTTTACTTCCGTCTTATCGGTTTATTTTGTCAAAAAAATTGTTCCAATCGATTTTATAGATCAAGTTTGGAGACAATTACTAGCATCTGTAGTTATGAGCATTGTAGGTGTGATTGGTATGCAGTTTTGGTCTCAAGGATATTTACAGTTTTCTGCAGGAGTCATCTTGACGGGACTTACTTATGCGGTTACTCTGTTAATAGTGGGGAAAGACAAGGTATTAACTGAAATTAGGAGCTTAAGATGAAACTCTCAGTAGTTATTTTTACAAAAAATGCTGAAACTTTTTTAGAAGCTGCACTCAAATCAGTAAAGTTTGCTGACGAAATTGTGGTTGTGGATATGATGAGTACTGACAGTACCGTTAAAATTGCCAAGAAATATACGAGCTCTATTTATGCCCATGAGGATGTTGGTTATGTTGAACCAGCAAGAAATTTTGGAATTTCAAAAGCTCAAGGTGACTGGATTTTAATCTTAGATGCAGATGAAGAAGTTCCTCAAGAACTTGCAAGAGTGATCAAGGGAATTCTTAAATCTGATGAAAAAGGTCAATCAACAGCTGATTGTTACTATATACCAAGAAAAAACATGATTTTTAGCAAGTGGATTGAAAAAACAGGCTGGTGGCCTAACTACATATTGAGACTTTTCAAAAAAGGTCACATTGAGTGGTCAGATGAAATTCACTCAATTCCTATCACTAGTGGTGAAGTTCGCGAATTCCCAGCTATAAAAGAAATTGCAATTATTCATCACAACTATCAGCATGTCGATCAATACATTACTAGAATGAATCGATACAGTAATATCCAGGCTGAAGAGATTTCAAATTCAAAAGATCTAGAACTTGATTCAAAGTTTATCTTTAGAAAATTCTCAAGCGAACTTCTTTCTAGATTATTTTCACAACGAGGCATTAATGACGGCAGTCATGGATTGAGTCTTTCATTATTACAAGCAATTTCAGAAGCTTCCGTTGCTATGAAAGTTTGGGATCAAAGAGGTTTTCCAGAAACTGATAAATTCCAAGAAGAAGAACTAATCGGCGAAATAATTCAATTTAAAAAAGAGTTGGCATATTGGATTGCTGATTGGCAAGTTGAGAATAATACGGGTTTCACAAAGTTTATTTGGCAAGTCAGAAGGAAGCTGTATATTTAGTCCCAAGCTGAATTGGGCACGATACTTTCCGTAAAGTGCGTGCCTACAACTCAAGCAATTTTCAGGCCTGTTTCTATGATAGAATTGTCGCAGTATGCATATATCAATTATTCTCGTTAACTACAATTCTGACGAATATACCATTGACTGTTTGGACTCACTTTTAAAAATCAATGCACCTGGGTTTAGACACTCTATCATTGTGGTTGATAACGCATCAACGGTTCCAATGGTTTTACCAAGAAGACATCGAGTGCCAACAATTGAGTTAATTCGTAGTGAATCTAACTTGGGTTTTACTGGTGGCAATAACATGGGTATTCATTTTGCTGTTGAAAAATTTAACTCAGATTATGTTTTATTACTCAATAATGACACCACAGTTCATCCAGATTTTTTGAAGGAATTATTGGTTCATGCTGAAAAATATCCAAAAGCTGGTTTAATTATCTCAAAAATTTATTTTACAAAAGGCAGAGAGTTTCATCTTAATTCATATAAAAAAGACCAACTTGGAAAAGTCTTTTGGTATGCAGGTGGTTCAATCGATTGGGATAATCTTGTGGCTTATCATAGAGGCGTTGACGAAGTTGATAGGGGTCAATTTGATACTCAATTGGAGTGTGATTTTGCTACAGGCTGTAGTGTTATGATTAAGAGAGAAGTCTTGGAAAAAGTTGGTACTTTGGATAAAAATTATTTTTTATACATGGAAGATGTGGATTATAGCGTTAGGGTCAAAAAAGCTGGCTATGAAATACATTTTGTTCCAAAATCTATTGTTTGGCATAAAAACGCTGGCTCAACTGGTGGTTCTGGGTCACCATTGCAAGAATACTATCAGACTAGAAACACAATGCTGTTTACCTTTAAACATGGTGGCGTCAAACAAATTATTACAGTTCTTAGATTGATGTTTGGATTTTTGATAGATGGTAATAGCAGACATAGGTTGGCAGTTTATCATTTGCTGACTGGTCGATATGGAAAGCAATCAATTATTTAAAGATACTTTATGAATAAACAAACAATTTCAGCACTAATCATAGCTAAAAATGAAGAAACTATGATCGAAAATTGCATCAAGTCTCTTTTGTGGTGTACTGAAATTATTGTAGTCGATAGTGGCTCAACTGATAGAACCAGAGAAATTGCTGAAAGCTATGGAGCGAGTGTTATCTCTTTCAAACATGACTCATTTTCTAGGCTTCGTGAGGAGGCGCTTAAACGAGCAACTTCCCAGTGGGTTATTTATGTAGATGCCGATGAAAGAGTTACGCCAACATTAGCAAAAGAAATAATGGTAAATATTGAAACAACTGACGCCGAAGTTTTTAGACTTAGCAGAGAAAACATTTACTTTGGTAAAAAATTTAAATGGGGTGGCTGGCAAGACGATAAAGTCGAAAAAGTGTTCAAGAAAGAAAGTCTAATGGGCTGGATTGGTGATATTCATGAAAGTCCGAACTTTAAGGGAGAATTGATTGATCTCAAAACTAAATTGTTGCATTTTACTCATAGAAATATAGTTTCAGGTTTAATTAAGACTGCGAATTGGACGCCAATTGAAGCTAGTGAGCTTTATAAATCGAATATTGCGCCAGTAACTTTTTTTATCTTGATGAGAAAAGGCTTCATGGAATTTTTTAGAAGAGCTATTTTTAAAAAAGGTTACAAAGATGGTCTAGAAGGGCTGATTGAAGCTTTGATTCAAGGTATAAACCGAATTTTGGTATACATACAGGTTTGGGAATTGCAACAAAATCCTTCTATCAAAGAAAAATACAACAAAAAAGAAGAAGAAATATTAGGTCTTTGGAAAAAAGATCGACACTGAAAAAA
>PFJN01000050.1 GCA_002783105.1 Candidatus Pacebacteria bacterium CG_4_10_14_3_um_filter_34_15
CAGAAGTTGTGGTTGACGACGAACTTTCTGATGCTGCCACCAAACCAAAAAAAATCTCCAAAGTAGTTCTTCGTGATATTGAAAAATTGTTTGCACGTGCAAAACAACAAGGATACATTACTCAAGAAGACATTTTAGAATCATTCATCGAACCTGAAAATTATGTAGAAGAGCTTGATGATTTTTATGATCAAATTATCAAAAATGACATCGACGTTTTCGAGTCTGTTTCTGAAGACAAAGGTAAAAAAGAACAAGATGATTCTTTGAAGCAAGAGCTTGAATCTTTGACCACACTTACAAATAAAAGTGTTGCCGATCCAGTGCGAATGTATCTCAAAGAAATTGGTCGTATTTCACTTTTAAATCGTGAGGACGAAATTAGATTGGCTCAACAAGTCGAAGCTGGCGATTTAATGGCAAAGAAGCATCTTACCGATGCTAATTTAAGATTGGTGGTTTCGATTGCAAAAAAATATATTGGTCGCGGTATGACTTTCCTTGATTTAATTCAGGAAGGTAATAAAGGTTTGATTCGTGCAGTCGAAAAATTTGATTGGACTAAAGGTTTTAAGTTTTCTACATATGCTACATGGTGGATTAGACAAGCAATTACTCGTTCTATTGCAGACCAAGCTCGTACCATTCGTATTCCTGTTCACATGGTTGAGACGATTAATAAATTAATGCGCACGGCTAGACGTTTGATGCAGGATTTGGGACGTGAGCCAACTCCAGAAGAAATTGGTAAGGAAATGGAGATGGATCCTGATAAAGTTAGAGAAATTTTCAAGATTTCGCAAAATACAACTTCTTTAGAGTCCCCAGTTGGCGATGGTGATGATGATAGTGTGCTTGGTGATTTCATTTCTGACGATAGTCAACTTTCGCCTTACGAATCTACTAGCCAACAAATGTTAAGAGAAAATGTTGAAGAAGTTTTGAGTGCATTATCTGATAGAGAAGCAAAAGTATTGCGAATGCGTTTTGGTCTTAATGACAACAAAATGATGACTTTAGAAGAAGTTGGCAAGAAATTTGGAGTGACTAGAGAGCGTATAAGACAGATTGAGGCAAAGGCATTAAGAAAATTAAAACACCCAAGTAGACGCAAAAAGCTTCAAGATTTCTTGGAGTAATGAGGTATAATATCCGTTGTCATCACTGACATTGCAAATTAAAATATAGACTTTTAATTAAAAGTCTAACAATCCCCTGTAGCTCAGCGGCAGAGCAGGAAGCTGTAACATTTTAAATTGCAGCTCTCTAAGGAAACTTAGAGATGTAAAGTGGGTGAATTGTCGGGAAACCTAACCTTTGTTTTAAACAAAGCAAGGTAATCCGCAGCCAAGCCTTTTATTATTTTTAATAAAAGGAAGGTTCAGAGACTAGGTGATTACACCCTAGAGCGCCCACCACCTAAATTTTTTTAAAATATGGTGATGAGATAGTCCATGCACTATGGAAACATAGAGATTACATGTAACTTCAAGGTCGTAGGTTCGAATCCTACCGGGGGAGCTTTTAAATTATAGGCTTATTTATGCCCATATATCAATCTTTTTTTAATACTTATACCCCCGATAGGACAGCTTGCCTCGGACTCGAACTGAGTATTCAATTTGATATAATGTTTCAATGAACAAACTTACTCTTGAAGCAGCAGAAGTACTTAAAAAAATTCTATACATAAACATTGCATCAATTACCCCTGAGGGTGAGCCATGGAATACACCAGTGTATTGCGCATATGATTCCAAGTTAAATTACTATTGGTTATCATGGAAAGACAACCAACATTCTATGAACGTTAGGAATAATTCTAAAGTCTTTATAACATCGTATGATTCAACTGCCTTAGCAGGCACTGGATTCGGAGTATATCTAAAGGGAGAAGCAAAAGAATTAAAAAATCCAAAAGATATGTTGATAGCGATAACAGAAGTTTATAAAAGAGAAAAAAGAAAACCAAGAGATGTTGCAGAGTTTCTCAAAAAATTTCCAAGAAGAATATACAAGTTTACTCCAAGTCAAGTGTGGGTTAATGGAGACGCTAAAATAGATGGAAACTTTATCGATGTTCGTACAGAACTTAATTTAGATGAGCTTAGGGAAGTTATAAATAAATAAAGGTTTTTTCATGAACATGAACATAACTAAATCAACTGAGAAAGAAATCGAAGCCTTTGAAGCTCAATCCTGGAGTGTAGAGGATTTAAAACATTATGGAAGAGAAGTTTCATGGGGTGAATGGAATCCAAATAAATTTATTTTTAAAGCAGAACTAGATAACGAGATTACTGGCATTATTGTAGGAAATATTACCGCTGGCGTTACATTCATTGAAAGAATAATTGTTGCTGAATTAAGCAGAAAAAAAGGCATAGGTAAACAACTCATACAAAAGGTTGAAGATTATGCAAAAGAGTTGAATTCTCATAAAATATATCTTTATACTGGAAAAAATTGGAGTTCAAACAAATTTTATGAACAAAGTGGTTTTACAAATACTGGACAACTTGAAAATCACTATTTAAATGTTGATTTTGTAATTTACACTAAATTCTTGAAATAATAAGAAATTTTCCACCCACCTCCTAGTTCGAGTAACAACCTGTTGGGGGAGCTTTTAAATTATAGGCTTATTTATAGCCATATACCAATCTTTTTTCAATATATATACCCCGATAGGACAGGTTGGCCTGGGACTCGAACTGAGTTCTGGTTGTCTGTTATAATTTCAGTAAATAAAAAAGGAAGAACATTTTATGATCAGATGCAAATGGGAGGATGGCAACGATGCTTTATTAAGACATGTTACAGTTGATACTTTAGTTCTCAAAGAAGATAAAATACTCTTAATTAAGAGAACTGGAAAGCTGTTAGAGGGTGGCAAGTGGGGATTACTTGGAGGATTTGTTGAAAGGGATGAAAACTTAAAAGAAGCAGTAGCTAGGGAAGTATTGGAAGAATCTGGATATAAAGTTAAAAATATTAGATTACTAACAGTAAGAGATAATCCAGATAGACCAAAAGAAGATCGACAGAATATCTCATTTGTATTTTTATGTGAAGCTTTAGAAAAAGTTGGAGAATCAGATTGGGAAGTTGACGATCAAAAGTGGTTTAGTTTTACTGAAATACCGAGTGAAGAACTTATTGCATTTGATCATTATAAAAACATTGAGCTTTATAAGAAATATTTAAAAGAGAGTTTAGTTTTACCTATATTAAGTTAGGCTTAGAATATGAAAAATAAATCATTAATTAGTGAAGCAAAAAAATTAGCAAATAAAAAAGAACTAACAAGTGATGTTACTGTTGGACATGTTGGTTGTGCTTTAGAAACAAAGTCAGGAAAGATATATTCAGGATTAAGTGTAGGTACATCAGCAAATCTTGGTTTCTGTGCTGAAATATGTGCTATGGCTCAAATGATAAAAGAAGGTGAAACCGAAATTCTAGAAATAATAGCTACTGAACCTGATGGAAAACTTATTACTCCATGTGGAAGATGTAGAGAATTTATGTTTCAGATAAACAGAAATAATCTTAAAACTAAAATTTTATTATCAGATAATAAATATATTACTTTAGAAGAGCTATTACCTCATCGATGGCAAGATTATTGGAGTAAAAATAGAAGTTAGCTAATAGATAGGGCAGGTTTTCCAAACAAAAATCCCATAACAAATATGTCAACATTTCTTCTCCAGGCTAAATTAGTTCGAGTAACGACCTGTGGGGGGAGCAACGATAATTTATTTGGTTTTCTCAATCAATGTCAGCCAATTTATATATGATACAATTTTAATTAATGTACAAACTTTTTGTTTTTGCCCCAGATGACAGACAATTAATTTTTGATATCATTGAAGCTGCTGCAAAAGTTGGTGCAGGTATTATTGGCAAATATTCACGATGTGCCTTTATCTCTAGGGGTACAGCGACTTGGAAAGCCGAAGAGGGTGCAAATCCAGTTGTGGGTAAAATTGGAGAATTTATTCAACAACCACACGTTAGAATTGAGATGCGTTGCCCCGACAATAAACGTGCAGAGGTTGAACAACTTATTAGAGCAGTTCATCCATTTGAAGAGTTTGAGGTTGATTTTGTTAAATTAGAAAAAGCAAAATAGCGAGATTATTTGATTCTTTCTAAAAATTCACTTGGAAATGATAAAACTCCATACAAAATCAGAATTCCAATTAATAAGGTATAAACACTCCCCCAAATAAGAGTGTTTTTAAGTTCTTTGTTGAATTCTGTAGAATTGGAATTAGGATGAAAAAACTTTTTACCTCCTTTTTGCATTAATAATAATCCCAAAATATTGGTTAACCAATAGGCACCTATAAAAGCAGGTTGGAATAGTGATTTATTAATTAAGCCGAATGGAAATGCAATGATATAAGATAAAGGAAAATTGACGAATAAATCATTCCACCAAGAAAGGGGTGAGAGAATAAATCCCACTAAGGTCAAAGTTCCTCCTTTAGTCCTTGAAAATAGATTTTTAAACTTCATTACCATTAATAATATAAGTTTTTTGAGATTTTAACAATTTGGAGTTATAATATATCTTTCTATATCAATTACTAATCAAAAAATGACTACTGAACAACAAGCTGAAAAAACTAGAAAATTATATTGGATTGCCACCGAGCAGTGCAACCTTGGTTGCAGGTATTGTTATTATAATACCGCGCTTAAAGATAGAATGAAGACTAAACCTATTCCTATTGAAGAAAAATTGAAAGTGATTGAAGAGGCCAAAGAATTTTTTGATGAAATTATTTTTACTGGTGGAGAAGCCTTATTAGATCCTGATATCTATGTATTAGTTCAGGCGGCTAAAGAACAAGGTTTGAAAGTTGATGTTTTAACTAATGGTGTTTTATTAACTTCAGAAAATTGTCAGAAATTGGTTGATCTCAAGGTTGATTGTGTTTCTATTTCTCTTGATTCATTAGATGTCGGGATTAATGATGCTCAAAGAGGTAAGACAGCTATGGTTAGGCAAGGCATTGAGAACTTATTAGCTATTAAATCTCCAGAAATGGTTATGGAGATAATGATGACTGTTACTAGAAAAAATATTTATTCAATTAAAGATATGGTTGATTTTTGTTTTGAAAACAATCTCAATTTATGGCTCGATCCTGTAGAAATTAATCCCGATGCAAAGAAGGTGAAGCGATTTGATCTTACTCTGATGGATGAAGAAGAGAAGAGAATTTTGGCAGAAGCATTTGAGTATTGGGTTGAAAAATCTGGCGAATCTCCTTTATCTTTATATTCTCAAGCTTGTTTACAGTTGATAGCTGGAGAAAAAGCTACTGGAATAAGTTGCGATATGGGAACTGATCATTTCGTTCTTAATCCTGATGGTGGATTAACACCCTGTTTTTCAAGAGAAGATATCAATTATGGTAACGTATTTAATGATGGGCTAATTGCGGTAATGGGAAATATGTTAATTGATGAAAAACAGCCAGAATTACAAAATGCAGCCTGTGTGGCTTTAGGATGCGTTTGTATGACAATGGTGACCGAGCATGACCCTTATTCAAATAATTACTAGTGAGGTTTCTTTAATTTGATAGCTAAGTTTGATTAATAAACACTTCAATATTTATTTTAGTAATAGACAGCAATCTCGATTCATATCCGTTCCACAATGAGTCCAATAAGGGGAGCTTTTAAATTATATGCTTATTTATAACTATATATCAATCTTTTTTCCATATTTTATTTAAATTTATATACTTTAAAAATAAAGTGTGCTTAAATTGAAGGATGCATGAAAAAATCTTAGTCAATAGTGATTCGCAACTTAATATTCAATTAGATACAAACACAGCGGTAACTGTTTCTAAACCAGAGTATACAGTCGAAAAATTTTTAGATATTAATAATGATGCAGGCGACCTTCAAACAATCTCGTGGAATTTAGAAAATTGGCGCAATGATCATGAGAGAATTAAATTGAATTCTATAAACTCGGCAAGATTGGAATCGATTTTGTTAGCTATTGCAGCAACTAGATCGCCCGCTGATTTAGATGAAGTTATAGAAGCTGATGTTTTAGGTTATATAGCTTCAGCTGCTACTGAGTTATTATTTGAAAATAAGCTTACTATTCAGGCTTTGTCTGAACAAGTCGATATTCAAAAATCTGCAGTGCAAGATTATATCTATGAAGTGTATTTAGAAATTGTTATGAGGCTTGTAGGCAGAAGTACCCATAATAATGAACCACTAAGAAAACATCTTTCTGAGCATGAACACGAAGCCCTCGCACCTCTCATGGTCAGGCTTTCTAAATTAGTTCCACGTTTTGAGGATGCAGTAAATAATATTTCCGATCTCTTATTGGTAAGGCTAAAAAAAGTTGAGCCGTTAGGTCTGTTGTTAAAAGAAAGTCTTGTAAAAATTGAACAGCTACAAGTAGAATCCTCAAATAAGGATAGAAATAAAGACCTAGCCGCAGAAATTCAGCATTTTACTACTATTCGAGATTTGGCATTAGGACATATTTCACGCTTACTTGTACAGCAATTTGAATATATTTCAGCTGGAAGAAATGATTTACAATTTAATAGATTAATGAGCAATGACAGTTTAGTCGCAATGAATTGGCAAGCATTTATTCCATATTCATATCCAATATTGAGTGATGATTCTCCTGAAAAGCATTTCAATAATTATATTGTTTCGTGCCAAAAGACAGTTTCTGCGTGGCCACAGTTAGAAAAAACCATAATATCTCTCATTGATGCTGCAAAACACGATACTCAGACAATTGCTGATGAAATAGATAGACTGCCAAATGAAGACGATGAGTCATACCTAAAAAGAATGAATGAAAAAGCACAAGTCAGATGGACAGAAAGCCAAATTAATTTTCAAGATTTTATAAAAAAATTATATAAAGAAGAAGGGGCAAATGATAGAGCGCCAGAAGTGGTTCTTATAGAAATATCTAGATTGTGCGGAGTAGATTTAATACATGCAGACACTACCTTAACAATGTCTGCAGTTAATGAATTAGCTGCTAATGTTGCTATAAAAAACATACTCCAGGGAAAAGAGTCTCAAGTATATCTTGGTCAAACTCACGAAGATGTATCGCGTAAAAGAATTTTAATTTGTGTGAAAGAAGAAAATTTTGTTGAAGAATGGCAATTTATGGAAGCAAACCAAAAAGCTTATGTGCCACTGGAGTTAGATCAAGATTTCACTAAAAAAAATGGACCTATTAATTATTTATCAAGAGAACAGTACTTGAAGTTCTCTTTGCTTATGGAAGCATTAAGGTATTTAAGATAAAAAATATTAAGGAGTGACATAAATTTTGTTATAAAAAAATATAGTTTTCCACCCACCTCCTAGTTCGAGTAACAACCTGTCGGGGGGAGCCAGATGGGACGCAGAGGCAACAAAGTGTCCTTTTGTGTTGAATTGTCGGGCAATTCTGTATGTTCGAAAGTTCCATTTTCAAAATCATCCAAATTTTCCACTTTAGAACAATTGGTTTGGTCAACGGCTTCTGATAAGATCCTGAATGCCTTGGAGTACTCCCAACTG
>PFJN01000013.1 GCA_002783105.1 Candidatus Pacebacteria bacterium CG_4_10_14_3_um_filter_34_15
AAAACCTGCATCTGGCTCATCAGCAATATAGCCATCTCTAATAACTTCTTGAGCATGCGTTGTGTCTGCCGAACTGATTAGTCCTTCATAACCATCACCAGAGAAACATTCAACTTCTTTGTGCTCATAATCATTTTGAATATGTTTATTAAAAGTACACACTATAACCCTAACACCTAAAGTATCATTAGCATCGCTTCCAAGCCCAAGCTCAGTTGTCATCTGATCTGTTATTTCTCTAGTTGTCAAATTATTTGGATTATCAGAAGTTATAATAACGACATCAACTCCTCTAGCCTGCAACTGCTCAATCACGAGTTGAAATTCAGCAGATGGTTCGCCACCGGCAAAAAGATGTCCTTCGTCTACGAAGTAAAAACCATCTGGACCACTTTGAGCTTTAATGGTACTTGCCAAAGCTTTCAAAGCATTTGGTTCATCCAAAATTAAGGGCATATCACTTGCTTCAATTTGTTTAAACATATTTATCTTTTGATAAAAAAATTATCCCACGATTAAAACTGATTCTCAAGTTATTAAAATTCTTATTTAAAGATAATTCAATAATATGTCAATTTGTCTGATTTTTGTGTAGCAAAACCGAGTAAAATATAATAATGCTAAAATACCTTGACTATGAATCAATCTATAATTGAAACACAAACTGCTTGGTCAGACTATGAGCTAATTGACACTGGAGACGGCGAGAGACTCGAAAGATTTGGCGAAACTATCATAGTTCGTCCTTTTCCAGAAATTTCATGGTCAAAATCTCAACCAAAAGAAATTTGGGATCGCGCTGATGCAATTTTTATTAGAACAAAAGGTGATAAGGGATATTGGAAAACCAAAAAACCACTTCCAGAATCTTGGAAAATTCACTGGAAAGATTTAACAGCTAATGTATACCTTTCTCCATTTAAACACACAGGTGTATTTCCAGAACAAAGTGCACATTGGGCTTGGATGAAAAATCTATTAGTCGAACAAAAAAAGCAAAAACCTGAATATCAACCTCATATTCTTAATTTATTTGCTTATACTGGCATGGCTAGTATAGTCTGCGCAAAAACTGGAGCAAAAGTCACACACGTAGACTCATCAAGATCGTCAATTGGCTGGGCGAAACAAAATCAAGCAGCCTCCGGCCTCGATGAAAGATCAATTCGATGGATACTTGACGATGTAATGAAATTTGTAACCAGAGAAGTAAAACGCTGTATTAAATATGATGGAATTATTATGGATCCACCTGCCTTTGGACATGGAGTAACTGGAGAAATTTGGAATTTCAAATCTTCATTTCCAAAACTAATAGATTTGTGTAAACAAATTTTGGTCGAGAATCCATTATTCATTTTAGTAAATGCTTATGCTGTCTCAATTTATCCAGAAACATTAGAAAAAATGCTTAATGATTTAACGAAAAAATATGACGGCAATATTGAATCAGGAGAATTAGTTCTCCAAGAATCTCAATCAAAAAAATTGCTGTCTACAGGTATATTTGCTCGGTTTAGCAAAAAATAATTATTGCAATTGCTGGTACAGTTGCTGTAGTAACTTCTTTTCTTAATGATTATAATCAGATGTAACTATGTCAACAATTGTTCACGATATTTCATATAATTCAAAAAATAGACATGATCTATTTTTATCTTTATCCCCAAAGGAACAATCAATAACTATCAATCAACTTTCAAAAAGAGTTCAGCAACAGCTAATTTTGCAGCTCAACAATACAGAAATTTCTCCTTTTCTAGAATATCTTGATCCAGATGAGGTCACTAGTATATTGCGTTTTTTACCAAAAAAAAGACAAGAAATGTTAATTAATCAACTAAGCGAATATTATCAACAAAGTGTCTCAACACTTCTTAAATTTGATCCAAAAACTGCGGCTGGACTAATGAATTTAAATTATATCCAAGTTGATGAAGATGTAACTATTTTTGAAGTAATTGAGCAATTAAAAGTGAATGAAAAACGCACGGGAAAACTCCCAACAATTTTGGTTATGAAAGAAGGAAAATTAAGTGGATATCTTTCATTTTCGTTAATTGCACTTGCAAACAAATCTAAAAAAATCAAGGATTACGTTAAAAAAATTAATGTTATTCGCCACTCTTCAGAATATGATAAAGTCATCAAGCTTTTCAAGCAGAATGCATATAACAAAATAGTAGTTTTAAATGAAAATAAAGCAGTGGTCGGAATAATTTATTCCGAAGATATTCTAAGATTGATTGGTGAACAATCATCTGCTTCTCTTTATAACTTTGCTGGAGTTAGCGAGGATGAAACTGTATTTGATTCTGCTCCAAGGAAAATTAAGTTTCGCTATAAGTGGCTGATAATCAATTTGGCTACTGCATTTTTAGCTTCATTTGTTGTGCAATCATTCTCGGAAACCATTGCCAAAAATGTATTACTAGCTGTTTACATGCCGATTGTTGCTGGTATGGGTGGAAATTCTGGTACTCAAACATTAGCAGTCATGGTTAGAAGTCTTTCTAATAGTGAATTAAGTAAAAGTATGATACTGAAAGCTCTAAAAAATGAAATCATTACTGGAGGAGTAAATGGTCTCATCAATGGTTTTATCGTCGCAGTGCTTGTTATGCTTTTAAACCACGATATCATGATTGCTTTAATTCTTGCAGTCGCTATGATCGTAAATCTAATTGTTTCTTCCACATTTGGAACTATT
Organism: Candidatus Pacebacteria bacterium CG_4_10_14_3_um_filter_34_15; assembly: GCA_002783105.1. Classification (GTDB taxonomy): domain Bacteria; phylum Patescibacteriota; class Microgenomatia; order UBA1400; family PJMF01; genus VFLK01. The sequence goes on from PFJN01000013.1 coordinate 2,711, forward strand.
GTGCCTGTCATCATGAAAAAATTAGGAAAAGATCCAGCTTCATCAGCCACTATTTTTATTACAACTGCAACAGACGTATTTGGATTTGTGACATTTTTGGGATTGGCAACAATACTACTCAAATAAAAAATTATTTTGATATTAACAATTTGGCTGACAATATAAGATAATTAACTGCTGAAGACAAAAAAAGCAAGTTCTGAAACATTCTAGCCGTCATTTTGAACTTTTCTCCAGGTCTTCCAATAGTGTCAGCATCTATAAACTTAATTCCTTCTTCAGACAAAATGATATTTGTTGAATTTCTTAGTGGAAAAATTATTCTTTTAATATTTAATCCTCTATTATTTTTAATATCATCTCTTGCATCACTTCCAAATAAATCAAAGTTAACTCCATGTTTCAAATAGCATTTCATTGAATCTAATATTAAACTAGGAAAGACCCTAACAAATTCTTGATCAAGAATTGCCTCCAAAGAAGTATTGGAAGCCATTTCTTTCACTAGTGATAGTTTTTCTCTTTCATCATTAATTTTACGAACTAAATCAGAAATATCTTTTTTATGGTCTTTTTTGGAAATTTTTACAACCGTATTTTCACCTTCTAGAGGAACAAAGACTTCACTACCCACAGTTTTTAGTGTTTTCTTTTTGAAAGATTCCCTATCAAATGCTAATTTTAAATCTTAGCTTGTCATATTTGGATATTATAGCAGGAGTTTATTTGGCAGTTCGATTATTAGGCTAATCTGTCTTGTTATTCTTCGAGAAACGACTATAAAAACAAAGTAACAAAGAAATTATCAAATGCCAAACAACGATACTTATAAAAAAGGAGAACATTAGATAGGTTGTTCCAGCAGAGAATATCGGTTGCAATAAATTCTTTATACCAACCGCAAACTGGGTATTTATAAACAGTTCATTGAAAGTAAGGATACGATAGATAATTTGACCAATTATTGTTGAAGTATTTTGAGGACAAGGAGCTTGAATACAATACATCACGTTATTTGCCGCTGAACCAGAAACTATAATGGTAGTGCCAATTAGGGTTAATAGTATTGCTTTAATCTTCGTTACATTTAAAGAATTTTGACAGGACATGATTGTATTGTACTAAATTTTTGATAACTTGGTATATTAATCAACACGCTTAACCATAAATTCCACTGTTTCAACCATGTTAACAGGTTCTATAACAATATCTGGGTAGCGTGTTTTGAAAACTCTAAAAATTTCATCAGCAAAAGCCTGACCTATTGTAGGTACGTTTTGAAAATCTAGTACTATATGCTTATATTTTTCTAAGCTCGCAAGTATTCTTCTTGCTTGTGATCTAGATACATACACTGTCCCCATTGTATATAGTTTAACTAAAATCTTTGTTTTATCAAAATCATAACCAGCCGGATCAGTTTGATATGAAGAAAAAATGTCACTCAAATGTTTTTTAGAGTTTGCGCTAATAGTAAATACTATTTTTGTTCCCTTAACGCTTGGGGATAACTCCTCAATAAACGTATCTGGAATAGAGTTATCAATCCTTAAACGATAACCATAACTCTCTATTATGAATAAGTCGGCAATTTTCGAGGTAAAAAATATCCCCTGTCCAGAATGAGCTTCTGGATTAGTTGTTGTCTTACCTTTAAGAATATCTTGAATCGCTTCTATTTCTGATTTTAATTCGTGTTTTTGTTGAACATTTCTAAATGCTCCTATTCCATAATCTCTAATTTCAAAGGATAAACTCTTTTTACTATCATAATAAGTAACCTCAATCTCTTCTGATTCTGAATGTTCTATGGCATTATTCAGCATCTCTGAAAAAGCATATGTAAAAATACTATAGACATTCTCATCCAACGTTTCTTTCAAATGAAGCTTTTTTTCAAAATCAAAATATATTTCGTGTTCTTTTAAGTCTTTGTTTTTTAATCTTTTTCTCAACTTATTGCTTAAAGACATTGCATTTTCTGGTAAAGTATAAAATGTTCCTGCACCCGCTCCAAATCTAACCAATTGTCCGCTTTCAGTAAGATCTTTTAAGTTTTGAACAATGTATTGTCTTGTATACTCACTTGTTTTCCTCTGTATATCAGAAGTTTGCAACTTTTTTTTATTTTTAGCCATTTCTAAAATCAACTGTTTTAATGTCATAGTTAATGTAAACCTTAATGTAAACTATAAAATATTAATGTAAACACTAATGTAAACTATTTTTGGTTAATGTCAACAAGAATGTAACCTAAAAATATGAAATGTATTTTTAATGTAAAGTGTAATGTAATATAAATTGTTTTCAACTAGGGTGAAAACATAACTAAAAAAAGAGTTAGTTAAGATTCCACATTCAACAACAATTTCAAGAGCTTTGAAGAAGAATTAAAAAGTACTAGTGTTTGGATTAAAAGTTGTATGTAAAGAGAAAATAGAAGGTATTAAACCCCAAGGCAAACCCTGGACCCAAATTCCGAGGCAAGCCTTGGGGTATTAACCGCATAAGGGAAGAATAAACAGGTGTTCAAAAATGGTATAATTAGAATCAGCCAATGGTCATAGACAGGTAAGGATTCCAAACACCTGCATCAGAGAAGACCCGGCGTTGTTAAAAAAAACTAATGCAAACAATTTATAGTCGATGGTATGACTTTCATACCTGAAGTGGGTGGGTTTTGTTTGTTAAGCCGGAATGAGGGTTTAAATCTCTCTTGGCGGAATCCAATAAAAATTATAAAAAAGTTTGGAGGAAAATTAATGAGCCAACAAAAACATCCTAAAACTATCGCCAGCAGTGCCAAAAAATCAATCTTTTTTCAGGACTACCTGAAATTTCTGCACTTGCTTGAAAAAAGACCATTAGCCTTAACTCAGACGGACAACTTAACTCTTAAAGAAATTGATGCCATACATGAGGTGTGTGAGTTTGATTTCTTCCCCAGAGATGAGGATGACATATTACTGTTTCCAATCCGATCTGAATATGATTTGCGATATCTTCAACACTTGCGTCAATTAGCCAAAGTAAGTAAGTTCGCCACTAAACGCAAACACAAACTCTGGCTAAGCAAAAAAGGCAAAAAGTTTTTACAACAATCCATTGAACAACAATTCATACTAACTGTAGAGATGCAGTTTTTCTACTGTAATTGGCTATATTTGTTTCCCTATGGTGGTCGCAGAGAAGAAGTTTTGAAAGAATTGCAATTCGAAGTTATGAATTTCCTGATACTACTAGAACAAAAAGCGTTAAAATGGTATGACCTTAAACAAATAACTGAAGATACTGCACAGGAATTGGGTATCACACCAGAACTCAGAGAAGGATATTCTTCAATCGATAATGAAGATCTATTAACCAGTGCTTTAGAGTGGATAATATCAACTATCTTAGAAAAATTTGATCTAGTTGAATTAAAAACAAAAAAAGAAAAAATACATTCTTGGACATTTACAAAAATTGACAAAATAAAACTTACCCTAACAGGTAAATACATCTTAAGACTTTTCCCAGAAGTCGACCAACCAAGACCAACAGGAAAAATGCCTGCCAATATCCCAGCCGACGAAGTAGATAAGCGAACAAATCATATGATTAAAACATTAAAATTAGAAGACTCAATAACTTCTGATGACATCAAAAATATTATTTACCACTCACCCAAATTATCTGGCTCTACCGATCTACTTAATGTAATTATTCCTTTTGCAAATGATCAAAAACAAATGGAACTAATAGTGGAAACGATCCAAACCGCCTGGAATTACAGTCCTCATCAATTTTTAAACAATCTATCACCACACCAAATGATGCTAGAATTACACACGGGCAAAAAAATACAAGTTAATAAACCCAAGTATAGCTCAACCAAGACCAAAGCATACGAACTTATCACTGACTCTTTGCCCCAAGACATTAATATTGGTTCGTGGGGAGATAATCATTGGGGAGTTAACTTAAATCAAAGCTTTCACCTAGCAGAAAGCGAATTGGAAAAAATTAGAGAACAAAAAGATATACACCAGGCTAAATCAATGATTGAAAAACTCTTAAAAAATGAACCATTATATTTACCTGCGATTTTGGATTTGAACTATATTTATAGAGAACTGGGATACGATACTAAAGCCAATAAGCTGATGGAGTATGCCCACTCACAACTACTCCATCTTTTTCCAAATGAATTTACCCCTGGAAAAGATACTTTTCCATGGAGCATACATCCAAATAGACCATTCTTAACTTTCTTACTTGAATACGCCAGCCATATTTATCATCTGAGCGGTGCTAAAAAATCAATACCCTATTTAGAAAAAATCATTGATCTTAACCCCAACGATAACCAAGGGGTAAGGGGCTGGCTAGCTACTATTTACCTCATTACTAATCAACCACAAAAAGTCATAGAGTTAAGTAAAAAATTCCCAAGTGACATATTTCCAGAGCTTGCCATGGGGAAAGTTTTGGCTTTGTATAAGTTAGGCAAGATATCTGAAGCACAAAAATACTATCAAAAGCGTGCTGATTTTATAAAACACCTTCGGGGTGAATTGGTAGCCACCACTCATAAACAACCTCCTCAATCAGACTCTCCGTTTGATGGCGTGAGGGTAGGCAGTCCAGAGGAAGCTTGGTTATTCTGGGAACACCAACATGCAGCATGGGACGGAACCAAAGGTGTGATTGAGTGGTTGAAAACACTTTGAAAGCAAACCCATGAAAGCCTTTGAATAGGCTCTTATAACTCCGCTTTTCGGGTTAAGGGAAATTTTGTGTTGGTTTTTTAGTTACTTTTCATTGATGTTGCCGTATAATCTCAATACTTTAATGTATTAGGAGATTAAATGACGAAAAAAAAGATCTTTTAGGTGCAAAAAACCCATGCAAAAATGGGGAAAAGATGCTCGTGGAAATATAAGATTTAGATGTAAAAATTGCTCCACAAGTATTATTAGAAAACGCCTTGATTTAACCCAAAAATATAAAGAGATTCTGTTTGTTAATTGGCTTCTTGGAAAATATTCAAAAGATGAAATAGCTAGTGAATACGGCGTTAGCCGTAGAACATTAGTAAATTGGTTTTCTTCTTTTTGGAATGATGAACCAATTCCAAAACAAACAAATATTTCAAGCAAGGTAGTGATCATTGATGGAAAATATATTGCAAAAAATGGATGTGTTTTAGTTTCAGTCTGTGATAAAAAAGTATCAAGTTGGTACTTCTCTCAAAGAGAAAACTTTAGTAGCTGGCTAGCTTTCTTTAGTAGTTTTAAACAAATACCTTTTTCAATAGTGTGTGACGGACAAAAAGGCATGATTAAGGCTATTAAACAAAGGTTTCCAGGTGTAATAATACAAAGGTGTCAATTCCACGTAATCAAATATATTCGCTCTAAACTAACAAAGAAT
>PFJN01000007.1 GCA_002783105.1 Candidatus Pacebacteria bacterium CG_4_10_14_3_um_filter_34_15
TAAAACGTTAACTCAGAGAAAAATAATTATAAGAAAAAATTAGTAATGAAATTTAAAATCAGTTCTAGATTCCAACCTACCGGAGATCAACCTGAAGCTATAAAAAAACTAGTCGAAGGTATTGAGTCCGGTAAAAAAAATCTTACTTTGTTAGGTGTAACTGGAAGTGGAAAAAGTCTTGGATACAAAGACCTTGTGTATTTAGTAAAGAAAAAAAATAGTATCTCATCATCAATGATTATTTCAATTGGAAAGTTCATTGATTCCTATGATGAAGATAAATCCACAGAATACTTTGCTCAATCATATGATCATAAAACTGGAAAAGTAAGCTTACAGAAGATTTCTTCTTTTACTAAACACAAACCAACTGAAAATATGTATGAGTTAGAGACTAAGTGTGGTAGATCTGCAACATTTACAGGAGACCATAATTTATGGGTTCTAAGAAAGGGAGAACTAGTTCTAATTAAAACATCTGATGCAAAAGAAAGTGATTTTATTCCAATTCCAAAAACACTAAAGTATGATAATAAATCTTTACAAGAATTGAACCTAATAGAATTCTTATTTGGAGGCAGGTTTTTTATTGATCAAAAAGATATTATAGTTGAATATATTGATAATAATGGAGTTTCTTTGTTAGCCTCAAGCATGCTTGAGGCAGGAATAAAGAGTCCGTATGCAAAAATTTCTGCTATTAAAAATAATTTTCGAGGATCTGGAATTAATATCAATGTTTTTAATCACCTATTAAAGAAAACAAATAATTTTAATTCTAAGTGGGATCCAAAAAATTCATATATTGTGAGTAAATCTAGAAAACATGTTCTTCCAGCAACAATAGTAATTGATGACTACTGGCTTCGCTTTTTTGGATTATTTATTGCAGAAGGATGCATTCAAGAACGTTACTCAGTTATTGCCAATATTTCTCCAAATATAAGACAGTTTATTAAAGATTTTTTATCAAAAAAAATTAAAATGCCATATTTAATAAGACCCTCTGGTGATTTTCAAATATCTTCAAGCTTATTAACAAAAGTTTTAAATTTAACTTGTGGCAAAAAAGCTATTAACAAACATCTGCCTAATTTCTGGCCAAACCTAGAAAAAAACCAGCTAGGAACTCTACTGCAAGCATACTATGACGGAGATGGAACTGTCAGTAAAAGTGGAGAGATTATTGCTACAACAAAAAGCAAAAAACTTGCCTCAGATTTGATGTACTCATTATTAAAATTAGGAATATGGGCGAGAACAAAAAAGAAGTGGAAAAAAGCAACAAATAGCAAACACTATGGTGGATATTATTACTTTATTAGTTTGAGTGGAAAAAAGAATCTACAACTTTTTAAGAAGTATATTAATTTTTCCCTAAAACATAAATCAGATAGATTAAATAAATTTTTAAATAAAAAAAGCAACACCAATGTAGATGTAATACCAAATATTGGCAAACAATTATTGTGGTTAAGAACTGAACTAAACTTATATCAAATAGATGTTGTTAAAAACTCTCTAATCGGACGTAGTGAATTGTCTCAAATAGAAAATGAAAAACGTAACCCAAGTAGTAAAACTTCAAAATATATATTAATTAATTTAAAGAAATATGCTGAAAAAAAACAGAATTTAAATGAAAACTGGTGGAACAAGTGGAACGATGCAAACAAATTAACTTCTGTTCATTGGTCTCAAATAAAAAAAGTTGCCAAAATATGCTATAAATATCCGTTTGTATATGATTTAACAGTACCTGGACCAGAAACTTTTTTAGCAGGATTCGGTGGCTTTTTTGTACACAACACTTTTACCATGGCAAACGTAATTGAAAAAGTTCAAAAGCCAACTCTAATCATTGCTCACAATAAAACTTTGGCCGCTCAGCTTTATCAGGAATTTCGTGACTTTTTTCCAGACAATGCAGTCAGTTATTTTGTTTCTTACTATGATTATTATCAACCTGAGGCATATATTCCTACCACTGATACCTACATTGAAAAGGAAGCAACAATTAATGACGAAATTGATAGATTGCGACTATCTTCAACAACTAATTTATTAACTAGACCTGATTCGATTGTGATCGCTTCCGTATCTTGTATTTATAATCTTGGCAGTCCAGTTGAATACGGAAAATATCGACTCGAACTAGTAATTGGCCAAGTAATCTCGCGCGAAACTTTGCTTTTACAACTTAGTAATCTCCAATATGGTAGGTCTGAAGCTGAGTTTACTCGTGGTACTTATAGAATTCGTGGTGACAGCATCCAACTTTGGCCGGCTTATGAAGATAATGCGCTTAGAATCGACACACTTGCTAATACGATTGAATCAATAACTTGGATTAATCCCATTACCGGTTCAACAACAACTCCAAATAATGCCAGTATTCATAGGACTTTTAATCCAGAGCAACAACACTTTGTTATTTATCCGGCTAAACATTACATGATGAATCCAAAAGCACAAGTTGATGGAATTATTGAAATTAAAAAAGACCTCAAATTAAGAGTTGAGGAGTTGCAAAAACAAAACAAAATGATTGAGGCCTATCGTATAGAACAAAAAGTAAACTACGATTTAGAACAAATGCAGGAATTTGGATTTGTAAATGGAATTGAAAACTACTCACGATATTTTGATAATAGAAGTCCTGGCGATCCACCATTTACCCTAATCGATTATTTTGAAGAAAATGCAAAAGAATTCGGTGACGGTAAATTTCTAACAATCATCGATGAAAGTCATATGACTTTGCCTCAAATTAAAGGTATGTATTTGGGTGATCAAGCTCGCAAACAAACTTTAATCGATTATGGATTTAGGTTGCCAAGCGCTTTGGATAATCGTCCACTAAAAATAAATGAATTCATGGACAAAACTAAAATCAAAATTTACGCTTCGGCAACACCAAAAGAAACTGAAATTTTATTGTCAGGCAATGAAGTAATTGAACAATTAATTAGACCCACCGGGCTGGTTGATTCAAATATCGAATTAAGACCTACCACCGGGCAAATTGAAGATTTGATTGTAGAAGTGATTAAACGAAAACAAATTGGTCAAAGAGTTTTGGTAACTACTTTAACCAAAAAAATGTCTGAGGCTTTAACTAATTACTTAAATGACAAAGAAAAAATTGATCAATTACTTAAAAATTATTTTTCAAAAAAACAAAAAGTAGCGCAAGCAATTGAGAACGGTGATGACTTCGGGGAAACTACTATTTGGCAACAAGAGGAATTACCAATTGATCAAATGGAAATTGGTAAAATCGATCCAAAATATTTTTCGCATTTACACCCTTCAGGGTGTATTAAGAACGCTGTAAAAACTGCCGATCAGATTGATCCTGAAGTTGATATGGAAAACATCCAATATCCAAAGGTTGCCTATCTGCACTCAGACATAGACACGCTTGATCGTTCGGATATTTTAGATGATTTGAGAAGAGGCGAGTACGACGTTCTAATTGGCATCAATTTACTTAGAGAAGGTTTGGACTTGCCAGAAGTTTCTTTGGTCGCAATTTTAGATGCCGACAAAGAAGGTTTCTTAAGATCAAGAACCTCAATGATTCAAACTATGGGCAGAGGAGCTAGACACATTGAAGGCCACTCAATTTTATATGCTGATAGATTAACTGGCTCAATGAAACAAGCAATCGAAGAAACATTACGTCGCAGAAACATCCAAATCAAACATAATTTGGATAATGGAATTGATCCTCAAACAATTATCAAACCAATTAGAGATAAAATGATTAAAAATCGTAGCAAAGATAATAAGAAGAAAAAGAAGGGCAGTGGACTAACTCCAGAATCAGAGAAACCAAAGGTAGTTGTTCAACTTAAAAAAGGTGAACAAATAGATTTAAATAAAATTAATCCTGATGAAATGACTCCCGATGATAAGTTAAAATTAACAACCAAACTTAAACGTCGCATGGGTTTGGCCGTCAAAGAGATGGACTTCGAGCTGGCAGCAATTATCAGGGATGTGATTAAAAGTTTGGAGTAATTCACATAAATATCAATTGCCAATCCCCACCCTGCAAATTTAGTCATAAATAAGGTATAATGTTTGCTCTCTATGAGCACAACTGATACCATCACCATTACTGGAGCAAGAGAGCATAATCTCAAAAATATTTCCGTAGAAATACCCAAAAATAAATTAATTGTTTTTACAGGAATTTCTGGCAGTGGAAAAAGTTCGCTCGCATTTGACACGTTATATGCAGAAGGGCAGAGACGATACGTTGAATCTCTTAGTTCGTATGCTAGACAATTTTTGGGTGTAATGCATAAACCAGAAGTTGATCAAATAGATGGACTTTCTCCTGCAATTTCGATTGATCAAAAAACAACTTCTCATAATCCACGATCTACTGTTGGTACAATTACTGAAATTTATGATTATTTGAGACTGCTATATGCTAAAGTTGGTAGACCTCACTGCAAAATTTGCGGTAAAGAAGTTGCAACACAATCAATTGATGAAATTGTCGGACATATTTTAAATGAAATAAAAGAAAAGGTTGATGGATCAGCGGTTCGCTTGATGGTACTTTCGCCAGTCGTTCGTCAAAAAAAAGGAGAATTTAGTGGCCTTTTTGAAACCTTACAAAAAAAAGGTTATCTAAGAGCTAGAATTGATGACCGTTTTTATTCATTTGATGAAGACCTGACATTAATCAAAACCAATAAACATGATATTAATGTATTAGTTGATCGCTTAGTAGTTTCCAAAAAACAAATTAGAGACGAGAAAGAAAGAAAGACTTTAAAAAGTAGAATTTCTCAATCAATTGAGGAATCTTTAAAACTCGCTGATGGATTAGCAATTACTTCATTTATAGAAGACGATTCATTAAACTTTCCAGAAAATCCCAAAAAGTTTTCCGATAAATTGTATAGCGAAAAAAGAGCTTGCAATGATTGCGGAATCTCAATTTCAGAAATTGAGCCTCGTTTATTTTCATTTAATTCGCCACAAGGTGCTTGTGAAACTTGTAATGGCCTTGGCGCATTACAAAAAATCGATATCGAAAAAATAGTTGCCCCATCTTTAACATTGAGTGAAGGTGCAATTATTCCCTTTGCACGCATGATGAGTAATGACACTTGGTGGTCAAGACTAGTTCGTACAGCTGTAGAAAAAACTGACTATGATTTCAGAAAAACTCCATTTGAAGAAATGAGTGAAGAAGCACAAAAACTTTTGTTATATGGTAGTGACGAAATTTATAGGGTTGAAGGTGAAAATCGATTTGGTCGACAAACTGTTATTCATGAGCAATTCGAGGGTTTTGTCAAAAATTTAGAAAGAAGATACAACGAGACAGATTCTGATTTTATAAGAAAAGAAATTGGAGCTTACATGCACAAACAAGTTTGCCCAAATTGTAATGGTGACAGGTTAAAACCAGAAGCTCTTAGTGTCTATATTGATGATAAAAATATTGCTCAAATTACTAAACTACCAATTAAAAAAGCATTAGAATGGACAAAATTGCTTTCTGAAAATGGCATGCTTAGTAAAAAAGAAAAACTAATTGGAGAATCAATTATCAAAGAAATAATAACTAGACTAAGTTTTTTAAGTTCAGTAGGATTAAATTATTTAAATCTTAGTCGTGAAGCCTCAACTCTAGCCGGTGGTGAAGCCCAAAGAATTAGACTCGCTTCCCAAATTGGAACTAGCCTCACAGGAGTTTTATATATTTTGGATGAACCAACTATTGGTTTGCATCAACGAGATAACCATCAATTAATCGAAACTTTAAAAGAGCTCCAACTAAAAGGCAACACTGTCATCATTGTTGAACACGACAGGGATGTCATGTTGGCAGCTGACTATATTTTGGATATTGGTCCCAAAGCCGGAGTCTTAGGTGGTGAAATTGTTGCCAAAGGAACACCCGAAGAAATCTTGAAAAATAAAAATTCTTTAACTGGAAAATATCTCAGTAGAAAAAAAGATGTCATTAGGAAAAAAACTGGAAAAAAGGGACGAGACGAGAGCAGGGGCGGATTCAATTCAGAACGTAGAATCGTTGACGAAGACGCACCAATTACAAAATCTTCGATTAGAATCACAGGAGCCAATCATCACAACTTAAAAATGTTAGATGTGGATTTTCCATTAGGAAAATTAACCTGCATCACTGGAATTTCTGGAAGTGGAAAATCAACATTACTACACGACACACTTTACACGCACTTAGCAAAACACTTAGAAAAATCTGTTAAAACTATTCCTGGAGAAATTGAAACAATTACTGTTCCAAGCGAAGTTAAACGGGTGAGTTTGATTGATCAGAGTCCAATTGGAAAAACTCCAAGATCGAATCCGGCAACGTACACAAAAATATTTGATTACATTCGAAAAATTTATGCCAACACTCGTGACGCTCAAGTTCGCGGATTTAAAGCTGGAAGATTTAGTTTTAATGTTAAAAGTGGTCGTTGTGAAACTTGCCAAGGTGACGGTCAAATAAAAATTGAAATGCAATTTTTGCCTGACGTTTATGTCACTTGTGATGTCTGTGATGGCAAACGCTATAGTGAAGAAACACTTGAAGTTACCTACAAACACAAAAATATTTCTCAAGTTCTAGATATGACTATAAATGAAGCAGCTGATTTCTTTAAAAGCCAAAGCACGATCTCAAAAAAAATCGAAACTTTGCAAGATGTTGGCTTGGGTTACATTAAACTTGGCCAGCCAGCACCAACTTTAAGTGGCGGAGAAGCTCAAAGAGTCAAACTTGCTAAAGAACTTTCTACCAAAACCTTAGACCATGTGGTCTATTTGCTCGATGAACCTACCACCGGGCTACATTTTGAAGATGTCAATAAATTGTTGGAAGTTTTGAGCCAATTAGTTGAACAAAATAATACTGTTATTTTAATTGAACATAATTTAGACGTAATTAAAAACTCCGACTGGATAATTGATTTAGGACCAGAGGGCGGAGAAGGTGGTGGAGAAATAATTGCTACCGGCACACCACACGATATAGCCAACAACAAAAATTCTATCACTGGTGAATACTTGAAAAAAGAACTTAAAGAAAGTGGATTAAATTCAACACTAGAATAGTAGACTCACATCCATAATAATGAAGGTTCATGAAAAAATTAAAGTCGTTCTTACTATTTGCTTGTTCCTTCATTTTTCTTGCATTAACTTTATTATCAACCACCACCCTTATTTTAGCTGTTGATGAAATCGATTTTAGAAATACAATTGAATCGACTTACACTGTGAACCCAGATGGAGTCACTAAAGTTTCTCATCACATAAAAATAACTAACCTCACTCCAACACTTTACCTCAAACAATATGCCCTGAAAACTAGTTATTTTGGCCTGACTAATATCGTCGTAAAGGACAAAAGTGGCAATGAAATTGATTCTAATAAAGCTAGCAACGAAACTGGAACTAGCATTGGCATTACTTTTGAAGACCAACTAGTTGGCCAAGGAAAAGCTAGGGATTTTTTCATTG
>PFJN01000056.1 GCA_002783105.1 Candidatus Pacebacteria bacterium CG_4_10_14_3_um_filter_34_15
CGATCTTTACATCACAGACCCCGCATACAATTTTGAAACATTTTCTCAGCACCAAAAAGAATTAATCTCGACTAGAACTCTTGAGCCAACTTTTACAGACTTGAGCTATATTCATCTAAATCATGATCCAACTTTGAATGTTTCCATCCAAAAAGAAGATCAATCAGAGATAAATAATTTGCAGGTTTTTGAAGAATACCTTAACGATTTCGTAAGTGATGAAAGCATTAGTGGTGGTGGATTTACAGAAAACAACACGCCCACACTCCAGATCCATGAAATTGAAAAACCTGAGAATGGAACTTACGTCGTTGAAGTTTCTCAAGACAATTTTGGGCCATTTGAGATAACTATTTTCACTTACACCAAAGAAGGTGACGTCTCAGTTCTATCATATTCGGGCTTGGTTGGACAAAATAAAATTCAATTTAAAATATTTTATGATAATGAAAATGAATCTAATCTTGAAAAAGGTATCAGTTTTCAAACATTACTAAATGATATCTCCGAACTTTTTGAACTGCGTGAAATCAAAAAACATTATGTCGCTGTCGAACTAACAAAATATGCTGAATTTGGGAGAAACAGCTCTAGCGAAAATTTGCTCAGATATGTTGATGCTCTTCAACAATTGGTTGAATGGTATTCTCCTCAACTTTCTGAACTTGGAAAAACTTATCTAAATCAAAGATTGCTTGAAATTAAAGGTATAATACTTGAATAAATGAACAATAATTTAACCATTGACCAAAGTAGCAACCAGAGTAATGACCAAAGTAAAGACCAAGACAATTTTTGGTTCAAGTTGAAAAAACCCATTTTTGGTCTTTCTCCAATGGATGGTGTTACTGATCACCCTTATAGATTTATCCAGAAAAAATATGGCAAACCTGCAGTAATTTATACAGAATTTACCAATGTAGAAGGATTGTGTCACGGAGCAGCCACACTCCTAAAAGATTTTATTTATGACGAAACTCAAAGACCTATAGTCGCTCAAATCTATGGAAAAACACCAGAATACTTTAGACAAACCGCTGTGATCGTGAGCCAGCTTGGATTCGATGGCATTGATATCAACATGGGTTGTCCTGCAAAAAGTGTTGATCATTCCGGATCTGGAGCAGCGTTAATTCAAACACCAGCGCTTGCTCAAGAAATTATTAAAGCTACAAAACTCGGAATACAAGATTATGTCGAAGGTAAAAGAGCAAAAGACTGCGATGATATTTCAGAAGCAATCTCAAAAAAAGTTGAGCAACTTCATCAATTACTGCCTAAAAAATACCAAAAAGCTAGACTGATACCTGTAAGCGTAAAAACAAGGATTGGCTATTCAAATGTAATCGTTGAAGAATGGATAACCACATTGCTTGAAATGAAACCCGCTGCAATCGCAATTCATGGACGAACCTTAAAACAACAATATTCTGGAAATGCTAACTGGAACGAAATTAAAAAAGCAGCCGATCTATGTCACCAAACTAAAACCTTAATCTTGGGCAATGGTGACGTTCAAAATTTCCAGGATGCTCAAAGAAAAATTAACGATTATGATGTTGATGGAGTTCTAATTGGTCGAGCAACCTTTGGTAATCCATTTATTTTTATAGACAGTCAGGACAATAAAAAAAATCAAGACAACAAGGCGACTTCACACAAAACAATCTTTAATGTTGCACTTGAACATTCTCAAGTTTTTGAGCAAACCTATTCAAACAACCCTAGATATAATTTTTTACCGATGAGAAAACATTTGGGCTGGTATGTAAGAAGCATCTCTAATGCTAAAATTGTTAGAGCAGACCTCTTTAAAACCAATTGTGCAAAAGAAGTAAAGTCTATCTTGAAAAAATACAAGCTGTTATAATTGCTCAAGTACAAGGTCGTATAGCTCAGCTGGTTAGAGCGCACGATTCACATTCGTGAGGTCCCTGGTTCGAGTCCAGGTACGACCACAGCTTTGGTTGTTGCCAATTCGATTGCTCAAGCTATCCAAAACGATCATTAAAAAAGCAATCGATAAGTTTAAATACTACAAAAAGATGTATAATTATGCAATAAGAACGGGGCAATAAAATATTATATGACTAAATTTAACAAAATCCTTGTCACTGGTTTTAGTCAATCCAATTTAGATGAAAATGTCTGGGCTAAAATTCGTGAGCTGGCCGATGAAGTAGTTTTTGAATTTACTCCAGATGCTGATTGTTTATTATCCAGATTTAACAAAATTGATAAAGAATTTATAAATTCTCTACCTCAATTAAAATACATTGGTATTTTGGCCACTGGTTCTGCGACTGTTGACTACGAATATGCCAATTCTAAGGGAATTGTTGTTTCTAATATTCCTGGATACGCTACCGAATCTGTAGCCGAATTCACCTTTGCCATTATTTTAGAAAATCTTCGTAATCTAAAAAAAGCTAAACAGGTAGCTCGTGATGGAGATTTTTCTGGCGATGGATTTTCGGCTACAGAAATCAAAGGTAAAACATTTGGAATTATTGGTATGGGAAGAATTGGTGTCAGAGTTGCCGAGATTGCTATGGCTTTCGGAGCCAAGGTTGTTTATTGGTCAAGAAGCAGAAAAGAAGAAATAGAAGCAAAAGGTGCTAAATATGAATCTTTAGATAATGTCGTTTCCAAAAGTGACTTTTTATCTTTACATTTAAATAGAGTCAAAGAACTGGAAGGTATAATTGACGAACAACAAATCAAATCTCTCAAAAGTGGAATGGTGTTTATCAATGTTGCTCCAATGGAATTGATTAATCTAACTGCTTTAGAGAATCAATTAAAAGAAGGAGATATTACTTTCATCTTTGATCACCCTGATGAAATGAACCCAGAAGATGTTACTAAATTATCTCAATACAAAAATTGTGTTGTTTATCCTCCAATTGGTTTTGTAACCAAAGAAGCCAGGGTGTTAAAACAAGATATTTTTGTGGCAAATATTGAAAATTTTTTAAGAGAGAAAGCAAGTAATAGAGTTAGCTAAAATATAAATGAAACAAAATCTCTCAGAGTCCGAGTCCGAATTTGTTCGTACACAGGCCACAAAAATGGTAAAATTGATTAATGTCATTTTCTAAAATTAAACTAATTGGGATTTTACTGATAATCGGACTCTTGGCTTATTTACCATCATTAAAAAATTCATTCCTCTGGGATGATGAGCAATTTATCTACAATAATTCCTATGTTAAAAATTTTGAACTTAAAAAAATATTTACTGAAAATACTATTGCAGGTGCTGGAGAAACAAGTAGTTATTATCGTCCACTAACAACTCTGTCTTTTGCCATTGATCATCAAATTTGGGGACTCAATCCAATTGGTTTTCATCTTACAAACACTTTATTACATGTCTTAACAGGAATTATTTTATTTACCTTACTGATTTACTTAGGAATTTCTAAAAATGCTTCGTTCTGGATTAGCGCTATTTTTCTCGCCCATCCAATTCAAACTGAGGCAGTAGTCTATGCAAACTCTCGCGGAGATTCAATTTATGCTTTCTGGAGCATACTAGGATTGCTAACATTTTCACTTCTTTGTCAAAAAAAATATCCTAAATTTCAGATTTATAATCTTTCGTTGAAACTAAAAAGAGTCCACCTAACTACACTAACAATTATTTTCTATTTATTAAGTATTTTAAGTAAAGAAATTGGTATCGCTTTACTAGGTTTATTTTTTCTGACATTTTTGTCATTTAATCTGCTTAAAATAAAAAAAATGTGGTCAAAAAACAAAATTCAAATCTTCACCCTGGGATTACTAACATTGACTGCTTTTTCTTACCTAATATTCAGAAATAAGATATTGAATATTTCAACAAGTCTTAAAGTTTACGATCCTACATCACCATATGGCTCTAGTATTTTTGTTAGACTTCATACATTTACAAAATCACTTTGGGATTATTTTCAATTTATTTTTTGGCCATATAAACTTCATATGGAACGAAATTTAGAAATCATAAATCAACCAGTTTCAATATGGTTAATTGTAACTTTAGTATTAATAGTTTTTGTAGCCATAATTGGTTTTTTTGAATTTAAAAAACAAAAAACAATATTTACTTTGTATGGATTTTTGTGGTTTTTAGTTATGTTGGTACCAGTGTCAGGAATAATACCAGTTAATGGATTAATTTATGAACATTGGCTATATATGCCAATAATTGGATTTATGATATTTATGTTTGGAGTTTTGAAGACATTATTCAAAAATAGATTGAAAAATATATTAAAATATTTTTTGCCTATCATATTGGCCATTTATATTATCTTAACAATTAAACAAAACAGCATTTGGAGCAATCCGATTAAGTTTTACAATTATACTTTAGCATTTTCTCAAACAGCTCGGATGAATAATAATTTGGCTATGGCATATGCACAAGCAGGTGAAAATCAAAAAGCAGTTGAAAATTACAAAAAAGCGATTGAAATATCAGACTACTACCCCCAAATTTATCACAACTTGGGAAATACATATTTAGATATGGGCGAGATTGATTTAGCAGAACAATCTTTTAAAACGGCAATTTTAATGAATAATAGCTTTTTTCCAGCTTATGGCCCGTTAATAAATATTCTTCTATCACAAGAAAAATATGATCAAGCTCTACCATTGATTAAAAACTTAATAAATAATTCGGAGTTCAATTTCACTACAAATTTAGTTTACCTTAATATTTTATACAAAACTGAGAATACAAAGGAGGCTGAAGAACTAGCAACTGAATTGAAGTCTTTGTATACATCTGACCAACGAGCCTTGAATCAAATTGAAAAGGTTATTAAGAAAGATTAGAATTCTCAAGAATGACTAAGCAACGCAAGAATAACTAAAGATTTCCTTGATAATATTTCTTGTGTTTAAAATTGTATTTTTAATAATAAAATTAATTTGGCAAAATTTAATCGAAATTATTTTTCCCTGTTTCTGCATAAATTGTGGTAAAAGAAATACTCTTCTTTGTTGTAACTGTTATGAACAAATTGAATTTTTTCCATTTAATTTCGATGCATCCAAACAAATGAACTTTATTGATGAAGTCATAATTGTTTGCAAATACCGAGGTGTTGTCAAAAAACTAATTCATGATTTTAAATATAAAAGTGTAATTGGAATTGGAGATATAATTGCAAAGTTAATCTATCGAAGCGTAAATATTCCTGAGTGTGATTTTTTAGTCCCAATACCAATTCATAAAAATAAGAAAAGCAAAAGAGGTTTTAATCAATCTGAGGAGATGATTAAATCCCTTTCCAAACTTACAAATATACCATATAAAAATTTACTCATAAAACAAAAAAACACCAAGAGCCAAATGTCTATTAGAACCAAAGAAGAAAGAAAGATTAATTTAAAAGATTCATTTACAATAAATTATAAATTGCTTGAGGAGATTGGAGTAAATGAAGTTGGAAAAACTGTAATGCTTGTTGATGACGTATTAACAACTGGAAGTACTTTAGATGAGTGCGCAAAAATTCTAAAAGCAAATGGAATTAAAAAAGTAATTGGGCTAGCGCTCGCACAGAGATAAGAACTTAACATACTCAGAGGTAAAAAATACTAGAATTTTTTATAAATTAGAGTATAATGACCTATACATTTGGGGATGTATTGCTTTGACGTGATACGTACTTTAACATTTGCAGACCATCTTTGACTAAGAAAGATGTAAAACAGAGTCAAAAACATAATTGCAAATAAAACTGCAAAAAGCATTATATTGGATACCGCAAAAGAAGTTGCTAACGCTGCTTCCAATGCATTCAATTTTGCTCCTTCTTACGCTCTCGCAGCATAATTAGGCATTCAATTAAATAATTTCATTGGCGTTTTTAATTTGAATGATTCAACCTTAGTCAGTGTGACGGCAAATACTCGTTTGTTGGTATTTGTTTAAGTAAAAGTTGACAAAGATTGTGAAAAAAAGGTTTGTTTATTCCCCTCTTTCACAATACAAAGATAAACTATGTCTGTAGATAATGTTAGCTTGCTATTGCGGACACGAGGTCATTCCTCGTCATCTCCACCAAATGTTTAAAAGCCCCAAATGGGGCTTTCAGTGCAAATGGAAAGACTATAACTGTTAGCGTTTTTTAGAAATGTCCCTTTTTAAATTAAATAGAAATGTCCCCTTTCGGGTAATTTATACTTCTTTTGTTAAACGGCTCCGATGGGTTTGAAGAATAGGTTTGGTTGTTCCAATTCTTCAAAATCTGATTGCCAAGGGTTCCTTTTTTTGTAGTTTTCTTTAATCAGTATATCATCAACTAATTGGTTGAGTTTTTTACTGTTTGTTTCTCTGGTATTAGGCAATTGTTTAATAGTTGTATACTCAAGTTGTTTGTTTTTGTTGTCCCAGACTGTAATTGAGCCATCATATCTTTCACAAATGGTAACGACTGTTTTTCGTAAGGTGTAAGCAGATCGTTGTGTTTTAATTTGAAAAATAGTATTTTGATATTGGAAAGTTAAATTTTTAGAAAGTACTCTGTTCTCCTTAATACAAAGTATTTTTCTCAAGTTAATATTTTTATTTAGTTTTCTATGCATATCTACACTTGATCTTGGTTTAACGGAGAATTTTTGTACAAATTGTTTAGTGAATTGTGGCAGGAAATTATTTGCTTCCTTGATGGATGAGATATTATTTAATCTCATCTCTTTTACCAGTCTATCTTGAAGGGTTTGGTTAATTCTTTCAACTCTACCTTTTGCCTGAGCAGTACTAGCAAATATTAGTTCAATATTTAGTTCTTTCATGGCTCTACCAAACTGAGTTAAGCCTTCAAACTGGTTGTTTTTACTTGGCTTTATATAATCAAGATTAGTTGGCGTATTGACTCTAAAAATACTGTGTTTATCAGTATAGATTGCCAAAGGCAATCCATGCTCAAGAAAGTATTGTTCTGCTAGTTTAAAGTAGTCTTGGGCGGTCTCCACTGCACCAAACTCAAGAACTGGAATTCCCGTTGCATCATCAATGAAAACATTTAGATTGCACTTAGGAGCTCTACCTTCAAACCAATCATGTGGTGATCCATCTAGCTGAACTAACTCTCCAAAACAAGCTCTTCTTTCCCTTAATTGGTGTATATGAGCTTTTCTTCTTCTATTTGGTTTCCAGAGTCCTACAGATACCATCTCTTTTCTAATTGTGGTTAGGCTTAACTTACATTCGTGATTCTCAACAAGTTTCTCATGAGCTAGAGTCGGACCAAAATCCCAATATTTTTCTTTGACAATATTGATTGCTTCGTCTAGTATTTTTTGTTTAATTACATGATTGCCTATTTTTCCTCTAGCTTTATGAACCAAAGATTTTGCTCCATTAATTTTGTATTCATACAACTTCCTCCTTATTTGTCGTACCGACAAGCCGAGTATTTCAGCTGCCTTTTTTTGTTTAATTTCTTTTCTAACCAATCTTTCCATTACCTCAATCTGATTTAATTCTGCATTGCTCATGGCAATATTTTCCTTC
>PFJN01000064.1:0-1902 GCA_002783105.1 Candidatus Pacebacteria bacterium CG_4_10_14_3_um_filter_34_15
CTAGAGGTAGCGCGCTTGGATTTACTTTGACTCCTCCAGAAAAAGATAAGTTGCAAACCACCAAATCTGAGTTGATGGATGATATAGCGGTACTTTTGGGTGGTAGAGGAGCGGAGAAATTGATTTTTAATGAACTAACGGCTGGGGCAAGTAGCGATATTCAAAAAGCTACAAAGATTGCCAGAGCTATGGTGATGGATTTTGGCATGAGTCCTTTGGGTCCAATGAACTTTAGTCCACAATATGAAGTTTCATACAGTACTCCATGGGGAGAACCTGCAAAAATTTCGGAAAAACTTCAAGAAAAAGTTGATGAGGAAATTAAAAAAATTATTGATGCTGGTCAAGTTATCGCTGACAACTTTTTGAAAAAATATAGGAAACAACTTGATTCAATTTCAAAAAAACTTATTGAAGTAGAGTCACTTGATGGCGATGAGTTTGAAAAGTTAATAGGAATGCCAAAGGCAAAAAATGAAGCTCGAAAATAGGGTTGAAGATAGAGATAGATTTTTAATTCTCGATGGTCATGCCATTATTTATCGAGCCTTTCATGCTTTTCCTGATCTGACTGATTCAACTGGACAACTAATTAATGCGGTTTATGGTTTCTCTAGAATTCTTTTGAAGTCTATTAATGATTTCCAACCAAAGTATATTGCGGTAGCTTTTGATCACAAAGAAGGCAAATCAAAACGACTTGAATCTTTTAAAGCATATAAAGCTCAGAGAAAGCCAATGCCTGATGAATTGATTTTGCAGATTCCAATTATTAAAGAAGTTGTGGAAGCTTTTAACATTCCTCAGTTTGAGTTAACAGGTTTTGAGGCGGATGATATTTTAGGAACTGTTGCAAAAATTATGGCTCAAGCCAACAAAAAAAAGAAAAAAGCGGACAAAATTTTAACTACTATTGTTACGGGTGACAAAGATATTTTGCAGTTGGTAGATGATGATAATACCCACGTTTTTATTCCAGGAAGAGGCAAGTTTACTCAAGATGTGGAGTATGACGAGACCAAGGTTCAAGAAAAAATGAAAGTCAGAGCAAATCAAATCGTTGATTTAAAGGCATTGATGGGCGATCCATCTGATAATATTCCAGGGGTAAAAGGAGTTGGCGCCAAAACAGCTGTTAAGTTGATCCAAGAGTTTGATACGTTAGAGAAAGTTTATCAAAAAGTTGCCGAACTTGAATTTGCCAAGAATGATCAAAAAAGCCAATTACACCCAGTTTTAAAAGGTACAATTCTTACAAAGATAATTGTCGACAAAAAAATGGCTTTTTTGAGTCAAGATTTAGCGACAATTTTATTAGATGCTCCAGTAGATTTTTCTCTAGAGAAATGCATTGTTAAAGATTATAGTAAGGATAAGGTGGCGAATATTTTTGACAAATATAATTTTGTTTCTCTAAAAAGGATGTTGCCCAAAGATAATTTTGAGATTTCAGTTCAAAATGCGCTCTTTTAATTAAATAGAACTTTAAATAAAAGAAAATGTCTTGAACAGAAAATTAAGAATACTATTAAATTAGTTGGAATATACGTGAAAAATAAAAAACTTATCAGCACAAAAGTCGCAAATCATAAGATTAAGGATTTGTCTCAATTGAAAGTTGCCTTAGCTCATGATTATCTTCGCGAATATGGTGGAGCCGAGCGCGTTCTTGAGGCTCTTCATGAAATTTTTCCAGATGCACCTCTTTATGTATCTTTTGTTGATTCTTCAATCACGGGAATTCATTGGAAAAAATTTTCTAGCTGGAAAATTTATCAAAGTTGGCTGACTAAAATTCCTTTTTATAAGAAGTTATTTTCTCCACTAAGGATTTTTGCACCACAATATTTTTCGCAATTTTATTTAAGCGATTATGATGTTGTAATTTCTTCGACAAATGCC
>PFJN01000064.1:2157-9232 GCA_002783105.1 Candidatus Pacebacteria bacterium CG_4_10_14_3_um_filter_34_15
CCAAAAAATCAGCTAATCAACAAAAATATTATTTATATGTTGGTCGTTTGGCGATGAGTAAGCATGTTGATTTGGCAATAAAAACAGTAACAAAGATGGGATTGAACCTAAAAGTTGTGGGATCGGATAAAGGTTTGGAGTTTTTAAAAGAACTCGCAGGACCAACAGTTGAATTTTTAAGCCGAGTCGATGACAAACAATTATATGATCTGTATGAGGGTGCCACTGCTTTGATATATCCAGCAGAGGATGAAGATTTTGGTATGGTTCCTATCGAAGCAATGGGGCATGGGATTCCCGTGATTGCCCATAAATCTGGCGGTCCACTTGAAACTGTTATTGAAGGAGAAAACGGTGTTTTCTTTGATCAGTTTACGGTCGAAAATTTAAGTAATGCGATTAGAAAAATCCAAAAAACTAGGTTTGATAAAAACAAAATTTATCAATATTCTTTACAGTTTAGTAAAGAAAGATTTAAGAAAGAAATTACAGATTTTGTTAGATCAAAAATTAAATAAAGCTGACTATTACAACCTAATAAATATTTGCGAAATGAGCCTCAGCGAAATTCTAATTTTGCAATAAATAAAGAGCGTAAGCTCATGGAGTAAATATTTATTAGGTTGCAGAGCATTAGTAATGCTTTAATCTTTTTTCAGAGTAACAAATCCTACACTATTTGTAGGCATATAAAAGTAGGTTTGCAACTTAGCTTCAGAAGTAGCAATATTCTCTGTGTAATTTTGTCCATTACTCAATTCTTTTGTAATTGTGTAACTTCCAGGCTTAACATCTTCAAAAATAATTGGTACATTTTCACCGTGAGAGTTATTTTTATCATAGTTAGCCAAGATAACCTCAATGTTATCATTTAAATTCTTTCCAGCTAAAGCCTTAACCCAACTACCTTTTCCAAGCAATTGAACTCTTTGGTTAGAAATTCTATCAAGCATTTTAAGGGCATAATATCTTGGTTTGGCTTTGCCTCCAAAATCTTGATGTGTAAATAAACCCCATCTTCCCCAATATTCTTTACCTTCACCATTTTTGCCGTCTTGAATTTCAAAAGAAAATGCTTTGTCGATGGTTCCAACCATTTCAATTGAAGTTGCTACAGTGTGAGCTGCTGAGAAGTTTGTGTCATATCCAGGGTTATTTTCACTATCAAGACCCCACTCAGTGATATGAAATTCAGTGGTACTTTCTAGCCGGGGGTATTTTTCTAATAATTTTTCTATTTGAATAAAGTCATTTCGATATTGGTCAACATCATCACTATATCTGTGCCAAGAAATAAAATCTAGTTTTAAGTTATTTTTAACTGCAAATTTTGCTAGCGCATCAATCCAACTTGTGTAAAATGCAGTTGTGGCGGGACCACCGAGTTTAAAAGGCTTCACACCTTGAGCATTTTGAGCACCTCTAGAAGAGTATAGATAAAGATTCAGATAGTTTTTGTTACCATAATACTTCCAGTTTCCGAATAAATCGGGTTCATTCCACACCTCATAATAAACATCAACAATACCTCTGGTGCCACTAATATGTTCAATTGTTTTTTGTACAACTATTTGCCAATCATTGTAGTTTTGTGGCGCGCCGATAATATCCCCGTCTGAAAGTTGTGGTGGCATGTAGCTGAGAGCAATATATGGTTTTGCACCTGTGGCCAAAATATCATCAATAATTAAATCTAGTTTTGAAAAATTAAAGCTTAGATTACCAGAAGTTCCTTGCACAATCTCATAAAAATCATAAATATGATCGATTCTAATATATTCTGGATTAAGGGCTTTTACTTGGGGAATAAGTGGTGTTAGTCTCCAGTTATTATCTTCTCCACCTTGGGCCAGATTTCTCCACGGTCGATTATAATTTCCGATAACATTTTTTGTATAAACATGAATGTTAGCTTCTTCTCCTGATGCTTGACCAAAAAATTCTCTAACGACTGAAATTTGAGAGGCACTTATTAATACCAAAACTAGAATACCTATAAATAGTAAAAATTGGATAATTAATTTAGTTTTCTTAATTTTTGTATGTGACATGTTTCAAAAGTTCATGGGTAGTTTCTGAAAGTTAATAAATGTTTGCGACACGAGCATCAGCGAAATTCGAATTATTTTATAAATAAAGAGCGTTAGCTCATGGAACAAATACTTATTAACTTTCAGTATATATGTAGTCTACAGAATTTAGAATCAGTGTCCAAGGTCAATTAGTAGGCGACGAGTACAATTAGTTGACAATTTAGCAAGCAATAGATATGATTGCTAGCATATGATTGATTTAACTGCACGCCAAGTACAGATTCTAAGAGCGTTAATTGAAGAATTTATTACTACGGCTGAGCCAGTTGGTTCCGAAACAATCGATAAAAAGTTTGCAATTGGAGTTTCTCCGGCAACTATTAGAAACGAGATGGTTTATCTTACTAATCAAGGTTACATGACTAAAACTCATAGCAGCGCAGGTAGAGTGCCAACGTCCGTTGCCATGAAGTTGTATGTCAATGAATTAATGAAAGAAAAAGATCTTTCAGTTGCTGATGAAGTTTCTGCTAAAGAAAAAATTTGGAACAGTAGAAGTCACACTGATAAAATGTTTCATCAAATTACCAAAGTTTTGGCAGATAAATCAAATGCTTTAGCAATAACTTTAGTCGAGGATGATCAACTTTATCATGCTGGTTATGCAAACTTGCTCCAGATGCCGGAATTTTATGATATCAAGGTTATGAGACATGTTTTGCAGTTGATAGAAGAGGAAACACTCCTTGAAGAAATTTTTAGATCTAGTACGAGTGAAAATCTAATTCAAGTTGTCTATGGACCTGAATTGGGAAATAGAGATTTAGATCCAGTTGGAATTATTCACATGACTTTTAAAGTAGATGACCAAGTTATTCATGTTGGTGTTTTGGGATCCAGTAGGTTTGATTACCCATACATTATTCCCATGATGAAGTACGTTAGAACTTTAATTAATGAAATCGTTGAATAATTTTTATTACTTATTTTAGGAAAAAATATGAAATCAAATGATCAAAAAATTGCAGATAAAAAAGTTGACAAAATTGTCAATGAAGCTGCAAAAGACGATTCTGTTAAAACTGAAAATGTTGAGATAACTCAGGAAGAGCTAATGGAACTTATAAAGCAATTAGCTGATTCAAGAGACAAAGAGCAAAGAGCTTTGGCAGATTACCAAAATTTAGTAAGAAGAACGCAAGATGAGAGATCTAAAATTGCTAGATTGGCAGCAAAAGATTTTGTGGAGGATTTAATTCAGCCGTTAGCACACTTGTCTTTAGCTTCAGAACAAATTAATGAAGTTGGCTTGAATACGGTTGTTTCACAGTTATGGCAGGTACTAGAACAAAATGGTTTGAAAAAAATTGATTGTTTGAATAAAAAGTTTGATATTGAATTAATGGAAGTAATCGATAAAGGCAAAAAAGGTAATAAAGTAGTTAAAATTGTCAAAGATGGCTACATACTTAATAATGAAGTTATTCAGCATGCAAAAGTGATTTTAGATTAGCAGTCTCTTGACTAAATTGCTACTAGCAGTCTAATTGATTGTCTGCTAAAATTAGTTCTAAATTAATAAGTATTTATTAAAAAAATAAAAGTAGAAAGTAGAAAGTAGTAAAGGAAAAAAATATGACAGATAAAAAACAAGCTACTGGCAAAATTATTGGTATCGATTTAGGTACCACCAACTCAGCTGTTGCTGTGATGGAGGGTGGTTCTCCAAAAATTATTGCAACTGCAGAAGGAAGAAACACTTTTCCTTCAATTGTTTCTTTCAAAGGGAGCGATGTTTCAGTTGGGGATGTAGCAAAACGTCAAATGGTTTTAAATCCAAAAAAGACTGTTAACTCTGTGAAGCGTTTTATGGGAGCCAAGCTTAAATCAGAGGCAGTAAAAAATGCTGTTAAACATGTTTCATATGACATCGTTGAAGGCAAAGATGGTATGGCCATGGTTAGTATTGAGGGTAAGAAGTATTCTCCACAGGAAATTTCTGCAAAGATTTTAGCAAAAGCTAAGGCAGATGCAGAAAGCTATTTGGGAGCTCCAGTAACTAGAGCAGTTATTACTGTTCCTGCATACTTTGATGATGCTCAAAGACAAGCTACCAAACAAGCGGGTGAAATTGCGGGTCTTACAGTTGAACGTATTGTTAACGAGCCAACCGCTGCAGCATTAGCCTATGGTTTAGATAAAACAGGAAGCAAAACAATTGCTGTTTACGATCTTGGTGGTGGTACTTTTGATATTTCCATTCTAGAAATTGGAGGTGGAGTATTTGAAGTTAAGTCAACAAATGGAGACACCTTTTTAGGAGGAGATGATTTTGATAGTAAAGTGATTGAATGGATTGTCGCTGAATTTAAAAAAGAAACTGGCAAAGATTTATCCAAAGATCCTCAAGCTTTACAACGTGTTAAAGACAGTGCTGAGAAAGCTAAAATCGAGCTTTCAAGTGCTCAATCTACCGAAATTAATCAACCTTTTATCACTCAAGGTGATGGTGGTCAGCCATTACATTTAACCTTAACTTTAACTCGTTCAAAACTTGAAGAGTTGGTAGACGATTTAATCAAAAAAACATTTAAGCCAGCCGAGAAAGCATTAAAAGATGCTGGAATCAGTAAGAGCGAAATTGGAGAAGTTGTTCTAGTTGGTGGTATGACCAGAATGCCAAAAATTCAAAAAGAGGTTGAGAAATTCTTTGGCAAAGAACCTCATAAAGGTGTAAACCCTGATGAAGTTGTGGCCATTGGAGCAGCAATTCAAGCAGGTATTATTGGTGGTGATGTTACGGATGTAGTTTTATTAGATGTGACTCCATTAACACTTGGACTAGAAACTTTAGGTGGAATCAGAACACCACTTATTGATCGAAACACAACTATTCCAACTAGTAAATCTCAAGTGTTTTCAACTGCAGCACCAAACCAAACTCAAGTAGAAATCAATGTTTTGCAAGGTGAGCGTGAGATGGCCGCCGACAACAAAACTCTTGGAAGATTCGTGCTTGATGGTATTCCACCAGCACCTAGAGGTGTTCCGCAGATTGAGGTAACTTTTGATATCGACTCAAATGGGATATTGAATGTAACTGCAAAAGATAAGAACACTAGTAAAGAGCAAAAAATCACAATTCAAAACTCAACTAATTTGTCTGACGATGAAGTCGAACAAATGAAGCAAGATGCTGAAAAACATGCTGATGACGACAAGCAAAAGAAAGAATTAGTTGAGGCCAAAAACCACGCCAATCAAGTTTCTTTTGAAATTGAAAAACAGTTAGAAGAGTATGGTGACAAACTTGAGAAAGCAGACAAAGAAGCAATTGATGAAAACGTCAAGAAACTTAAAGAGTTAGCAGCCAAAGACGATGTTACCAAAGAAGAGTTGGACAAAGCTTCAGAAGAAATGTTCAAATCTGCTCAAAAAATTGGTGAAGTGATGCAAAAAGAACAAGCTGCAAAGGCTGGAGCAGCCGCACCAGGAGCAGACACTGAAGGTTCAGCAGGTGCTGGAGCAGGTGTTGGCGCAGATGCCGATGGAGAGGCAAAATCTAAGCCAAAGACTGACGCAGAGGGCGTTGAAGAAGCTGAAGTGGTAAACGAGTAATTAAGAAAATAATTTAAGAAAAAGAAGAAGTCGTAAAACTTGTATAAGCAAGCCTAATGGAGCAAAGATTTATAATTTTTTTAAATCTGCGCAATCGAGATTGCGTTACAAGTTTTACGACTTCAAATTTCTGGTAAAATAAAGCACTTATGCCAACCAAACGAGACTACTACGATATTTTAGGTGTTAAAAAAGACGCTACAAAAGCTGATATCAAAGCAGCATACAGAAAAGCAGCGTTAAAGTGGCATCCAGATAAGAATCCCAATAACAAGGCAGAAGCTGAAATTAAATTTAAAGAAATTAATGAAGCTTATCAAATAGTTTCAGACGATAAGAAACGTCAAACTTATGACCAATTTGGTCATGCAGCTTTTGATCCTTCTGGTGGTATGGGTGGAAATCCGTTTGCTGGCGGCAATCCTTTTGGCGGAGGTGGACAAACATATACTTATTCAAGCAGTCAAAATCCATTTCAAAATGCAGATTTTGGAGATCCTTTTGATATTTTTGAACAATTTTTTGGTGGTGGTTTTGGTCGGGCTCAGCAGAGAAGACAAAGATATTCACTATCCATTGATTTTATAGAGGCAATAAAAGGAGTCACAAAGGAAGTTGAGATTGAGGGAAAAAGTCATAAAATTAAAGTTCCTGCAGGCGCAAATGACGGCACCAGACTTAGATTTTCAAACTTTGACATTAGTATAAATGTTAGAACTCATCCTATTTTCAAGCGTGAAGGATATGACTTGTTTATTGATCAAAAAATAACTGTCTCAACTGCATTACTTGGGGCTGATGTTAATGTTAAAACTATTGATCAAAGTCTAAAACTTAAAATTAGACCAGGAACTCAATCTCACACGATGGTGAGATTGAGGGGCGAGGGTGTGTCTCATATTCAAGGCAGAGGTAAAGGCGATCTTTATGTTCGTTTCATTGTTGATATTCCAGAAAAAATTAACCGAGCTCAAAGAAAAGAGATGGAAAAATTGAGAGATCTTGGGTTGTAGGCGGTAGGTTCTTTTCAAATTAACAGGCTAAAAAAGCAATTAGCAGTAAACAAGCAAGAGCCAATTTGGTATTGATTTGATATTAGTAATGTTTGTACACTAATAGTGTATATGTTTCGAAATGTATCTTCGTTCTTTCAAAAAACAATGCGAACATAAAATGATCAATATTAAAAAAGTTAACAAGCTAAAAAAGAAACTAAATCTCAAAATAATTGTTAGCGTATTTGTCCTGTTATTAATACTAATTGGCACAGGAACCGGATTTTTCTTGTCACAACAAAGTCAAGATTTAAGACAACAGGCCAGATCTCAATACGGTCCATCGTTTTGTGGAACAACTTTTTGTTCTTTTGATCAAGTTTGTCTTCGTGGAAAATGCATGCCGGAAGGTTCTACAACCTGTGGCCC
>PFJN01000011.1 GCA_002783105.1 Candidatus Pacebacteria bacterium CG_4_10_14_3_um_filter_34_15
TCGGTTTCAAAATATTTCTTTGTTTCTTCTTCAAGAATTACTGGAGCAAAAGGTCTAAACATTTCCCTCTTTTTAACTTTTTTATTGATAATATTTCTCATTTTTGTTGTGGTGGCTGATGCCAGAATACTTCTATTGCCTAGAGCTCTTGGTCCCCATTCCATTCTGCCTTGAAACCAGCCAATTACTTTTTTATTTTTAATAAATTTGGCTGTTTCATTAACAAGATTTTTATCGTTTTCAATATACTTATATTTTAATTTGTATTTTTTTAGTTCAGCTTCAATTTGATACCATTTGTATTCTGGACCCAAATATGGGTGAAAATTTTTCTTTTCAACTAATTTTTTAGTGATTTGGGTATAGCTACACATTGCTGCACCCATTGCTGCACCAGCGTCACTTGGATCTGGTGGGATAAAAAGTTTCTTAAATGGAGTATTTGACAAAATTTTCCCATTTAAAACAGAGTTTAGTGCAACTCCACCCGCAAAACACAAATTTTTAGTTTTATAAGTTTTATAAGCTGTATTGAGTAAATTAATAACAACTTCTTCAAGTTTAACTTGCAATGCAGCCGCAATATTTTCGTGATATCTTTTTACTTTGTCAGATTCTTTTCTGATTGGATGACCAAATAATTCACTCATTTTCCTTGATGGCATGTGATCTGCCCAATCAAAGTCAAAATAATCCATATTTAATTTAAAGCTTCCATCTGGAAAGATTTCTACAATTTTTTCAAAGTGTTTTCTGAATGGTTTTGGATCTCCATAAGCTGCCAGACCCATGACTTTATATTCACTATCGTTTGCGCCGAATCCCAAGTAAGTGGTTAAGGTACTGTAAAGTAATCCTAGTGAGTGGGGGAAGTAAATTTCTTTGTCTATTTTAATTTTTTGTCCAAATCCAGAACCTATTGTGGTGGTTGACCATTCTCCAACTCCATCAACAGTAACGATAGTTGCTTTGCTAAATGGGGCTAGATAAAATGCGCTAGCTGCGTGCGAGAGGTGATGATCAATAAAATTGATCTTACCAAAGTAATTTAATTCTTCCTCCAAAGTTTTTTTGATTTGTAGTCTAGATCCAAACCAAGGACCAATTGTTCTCATAAATTGTTTATAATTTTTAGGAAAATTATCCAAATGCTGTGAAATTATTCTCTCAAATTTTATGAACGGTTTTTCGTAGAACGAAATAACGTCGACTTCATTAGCTGAAATTCCAAGACTGTCGATACAAAACCTAATTGCTTTTTTTGGAAAATTATTATCATGCTTGATACGAGTAAATCGTTCTTCGGCAGCTCCAGCTATGATTTTTCCATCTTTAATAATGCAAGCTGCGCTGTCGTGGTAATAACAAGAAATTCCGAGAACAATCACGTTTTTAGTTCCTAGTACATTTTATTACTATTTTTATTTGGAAGGTACATTCTCCAACTGCTAGAAGAATGATTTTTAGTTAGAAACTTCTTTCCAAAAAGTTTTGCGATTAAGAAAGTGGAGCCGATGCCCAGTATAAAAACGAAATGTAGGGAAATATATTCTATTATTTTATTTATCTTTACTTTCATTTTTTTCACGAGATCAATTGTATCACGTGTGCTAGTATTAACATATGAATTTATCTCTTAAAAAGAGCATTTTTTTATTTCTTTTTTCATGTTTTCAGGTTTTAATTTTCTTTTCATTTTATACGGCATATGAGTTGATTGTTGTTTCATTTTTCATGGTTTTTTTGTTATTTTATTTTTACTATTTTAATTTAGAAATAGTTCTTGATCGGAAGCTTTTATTTTTATGGTTAGGATTTTTATTTTTATTGTTTATTTCATCTTTTTCGACTCACAGCATACCTCTAAGCTTAGATTCTCTTATTTTCCATATATCTTCATTTTGTATTTTCGTATTTTTTAATAGTTTAAATTCAAGGAAAATATTTTCTAAGTCAGAACTTGTCTTTTCATTCATACTTATTGGATTGGCGCTTTCAGCATTTTTTATAGCATTTTTTAGTTTTCCAGATCTATCCACATTTTTACTTCCAGTGAATTTGTTTACCTCATCCTTTGGACATACTCATTTTGCGGCTTTATTATTGTTACTAATTCCTTTAGCCTGGTGGTTTGTTTTTTCACAAAAATTTCCTTCCTTTCATAATAGGCATTTTATTTTAGTCCTTTTATATGTTTTATTAATTTTTACATTTGGTAGATTTGCAGTTGTTTTATGTTTAGTGCAACTTCCTTTTTTATATAAATTTGCATACAAAGCACAATTTAGCAAAATCTTTATAGTCATAATTAGTCTTGTTTTATTGTTATTTTTAGCAACAATTGCATTCTTTTCATTAAATTCTATTGAGAATTGTCAAATGAATGAATTTAGATCAAAAGTTTGTAAACCATTGTCTGGAGATTCAAGGAAGGAATATTTTGCATATGCGCTACGGGGTTTTAAATCAAATATTTTATTTGGTTATGGTCCTGGAACATTCTCTCTTATTGACAAGAAATACAATCCAAATCTCCAATATAGTTCAATTTATGCTCACAATGTGTTCATTCAAATGTTTGTTGAATCCGGAATCTTTACGGGATCAGTATATTTGTTGCTAATTGCCTATTTATTTAAAAAAATGTTTGCTGTCAATAAAAAAGCCGAAAATAAATATATTTTCATTGGATTAATCAGTTTATTAGCAAATGCTTTCATAGATTATGACTGGAATACTGTCTCAATTTATCAAATGACTATGATATTTTCTGCCATAGTACTTTGGGATTATCCTAAAAGCGATAAAAATATCAATACTATTTTTTTGAGATCAATTTGGATAATTTTGACTTTTGGTCTTATTATTTTAGGAATTATAAATGTTACAACCAAAATATTAATTTCTGTACATGAGGACAATATTGCTTTTAAAATTTTTCCTTATTTTTATTCACAGTCGAATTACTTTCTTACATTTAATAGTCTTTCAGAGGATCAAAGACAAGTTATGTATAAGATCTATAAAAATCATGAAAAATTTATTTGGAACAATATTATAAATACTCAAAGTAATGAGAGAAAAAAAGAGCTTTATACTCATTATTCTCAAGTCAATCAATTATTTGTTACAAATGAGACTTATTTAAAGTTTTTGGAAGAAATCGGAGACTTTAAATCTCTAGGAGATGTTTCTCAAAGAGGACTTGCATTAATTATGGAAATTGATAGCGCAAACTTTCCACAGAGTTATCAAAATAAGAGCAAGCTAATGAGTTACATTCATGAGTCAGCCATAAATCTAATAAAAAGTGATGACCTAAATATTGCCGTAGATTATTATAATAGCATTCTTCAGGTTTTATATGTCGTTGATATAAATAAAGACTTTCATTTGTTTTACAAAGAATTTTTTTCGGAAACTTCTCCTTGGGGCGATAATGTCTCAATTTATTTACACGATTTATATGATAAAAATCCAAAATTGGTAAGAATTGAGCTTTTAAAGATAGAGGAGATGCATAGTTTATCAAATAAAAATGAGTACCAAGATACATTGTTAAATGGTAGGGATTTAGCTATTTTAGCATCAAGCATAGCATTTAACGATTTAAAAAACGGTAATTTGAATGAAGCTGCAGAAATGTATATACTTGCTCAAAAATTTGAGAATTGGATTTTTAACTATCTTTCTTCAGATTTTTTAGATCAATTAAAAACAGATGAAGATAAAATAATGTTTTGGTCGCAAATGGAAGAATTTCCTGGAGAATACTTTGGGAAATATTCTGATGAAGTTGCTCGGGCTCACTTTATTTTATTAAGGGATGCTTTGGATAAAAATGATATAGATTTGGCAAACAAGATATCCAAAAGAATTCTAAAAATTGCTCCATGAATGGTTGAAGACAAAGAGTTCACAGAGTTATCAAGGTGAAATCTTAAAGATTATTTGAGCTATCGCTTTTATGATTAGTTTGATATCTTTTGTCAAAGATCCCGACTTCAGTGTTTCCTTTTCAAGTTTTTTCCAAGTTTTTAGCGAGTCATAGCGATTTGGAGCAAGAGCCCATTTTGAAAGTATTCCTGGTCTAACAGCATATCTAAAATCCCAAGACGAAGGAAGCTGGATTGCTTCATTAATAGGCAACGGGCGTGGTCCCACAAAACTCATGTCATTTTTTAAAATATTCAATAACTGGGGAAGTTCATCAACTCCAAAATTAGAAAAAAGTTTTCCTATAGAAATGAATCGTGGATCATTTTTGACCTTAAACATCGGGTATGGAGCTGAACTAACATTTCTAAGTTCGTCTTGTTGATTTTCAGATCCAATCTTCATGGTTCTGATTTTATAAAGCACAAAGTGTTTTTTATTCTTCCCCATTCTTTTTTGTTTGAAAAAAAATGGCCTACCTAGAAAAAAGGTAAAAAGTGGATATGCGAGAATAAAAATTGGTACTAAAATGATTAGGCCAAGCAATGCAAAAAAAATATCAAAAAGTCTTTTTTGAACGGAAAAATAGTAGGGATTTACCAAATATTGAGACATGAAGTATTTTGAATTTTATCACAGTCACCAGATTTATGTTAAACTTCTAATTCATCTTTTTCTAGCTGAGTAGAAATCCAGAAACTCCATAGTCCTGAAATTATAAAGAATATTCCACCAAATACTAATGCTAAGGTTGTTCCGACTGATCCAGAGACTGGCAAACCTTCATCAGTTGCCGGTTGCGTCGCTCTTGCTTCTTGTGTTGCTTCTGCTGTTGCCTCAGTAGCCTGTGAAGCGATATCATCATCAATTGGATAAGGATTACCTGATCCGTATGGAGTAGCAACCTCATCGGTAGTATCAGCTAAAGCTAATTGTTGAGTTGGGTCACTAACAGTAAATTCAACTGTTTTTTCAATTATTTCTCCAGTATTTGGATCTGTATATGAATATGTAACAGTGTGGTCTCCTGGTTCTAGTGATTCTGAAAGTTTAGAAATATCCAAAACAAATTCTCCATTTTCATCGGCAACTATTTCTTGTTGAATTTGAGCGTCTGAGTGAACAGAGATAGAAACTGTGACGCTCGGAAGTGCTTTTCCAGTGATTATTGGTGTCGATGTGGTAAGTATCTGATGATCTTCAACTTTTAAATCAAGTTCGGTGACAGCGGCGCTTTCACTTGAAGTTATATTTTCATTTATTAAATCATCGAGCAAAGCGCTTCTGTTTGACTTATTAACCACTTCGCCTGAATCAGTGGCAATTTCTTGTTCTACTGCTTGGTCTGCTGATTCAGTTGATTCTTCTTCAACAATATTTTCATCCTGATCCATAGGAGTAGTTGCTAATTCTCTTATTGAATCTGTGTTTTCATTCGAATCATTAACATCAACAGTCTCTTGTCCGAATGTTATTCCTGCTACTGGTTGGGAATGTTCGACAATTGTTGAAAAGAAGGCTTTTTGTGTAGAAAGAGGGCCTTGTACACTGATGGCAATATTGTCTTGATCAGAAATTGATGCATATGCGCTACCATCAATGGTTCTTGCGTTAGAAAGAGGAATTGCCCAACTTCCAGATGCCTTAACTTGAGAAGACATAGTTCCAGCTCCATTCACATCGACATAAACGATAGAACCTTCGGCAGGTGCTCCAGTTTCAGTTGTGACGCTTCCATAAATTGTTTTTGCCGCAGCTGGAGCTCCATTTCTGCTTGCGGTTTTTATTCCGAATGGTTGTCCGTTATCGTCAAATGTATTTCCAGATCCAGTTCCAATCAGATAATAATATGTTGTAGCTTGCTCTAGACTCCTAATTGTTATGTGATGGATTTGAAATTCACCGATAGTTCCACTAATTTGATCTCTATCATCGCTAGCTTGAGATTTTAAATTATTAGCTTCGGTGCCATATTTTACAAATCCAGCAACTTTACTATCCGTTAAAAATGAAATAGTAAAGCTGGTATCGTGAACATTGGAGACTTTAATATTTTTTGGGGTTGTTTCGACAGATGCTCTTGGTGAAAAAACGCCACCTCCTTTGCCAATAAGCATAGTTCCTGAAATTAAAGCTACGACCAAGACAATTACTCCTAATATGGTGGGTATTCTCTTGTCAAGAATTTTTTTTGGTACTTTTAAAGTATTCATATTTATTTGGCAAAAACTAAAAACTATGCCCATTTTTTTTCACGACAACTCTTCTATCTACTTTAAATAACTATAGCCAAGAAAGCAACGCGAATAAAGACCGAAGGTAATAGAGAGTATGAATACAAAAGATATCTAGTTGTTGATAGGAGGCGTTTCCTCCAGAGCAGATTCAGAAATATCACCACTTTTTGAACTTTCAATTTCAGTTTGCAGTAATGAGCCAGAGTCTTTATTTATAATTGGTTTAACTTCCTGTTTTGGGTCTAAGTCGTCAATTGTGACCTCCAAAGGAACAACTTTTTCAGTTTTTCCATCTCTGGATGTTAATATTTTATAAATTACGAATGAAGATAACTCTTTTTCAGAATAGGAGTGCTTTTCTTGGATTTTTAATAGTACATCTCTGTCAAAATTTGGTGTTAATGGTTTTGCTAATGCAGTTAATTCCTTAGAAATTTCATCATTAGACTGTGAACTTGTTAAGCTGACTGTGATCCAAAATAAGATAGACACGAACAACAAGATCAAGATTGTCAGGAATTGTCGATTAGTTTTCAATTTCTGAAAATCTTTTTTTATTTCAGATTTAGAATTGTTGGTTATATTTTGATTCATATTTTTTTATTTAGACCCAGCTTTTGAAAGTACTTTTGTTTCGATTCCAAAATAGGGAACACTTATAGAAAAACTTGCATTAAGTTTTCGCGAGCCTCTATCTTCTTCAAGTTGAAAGGTTACTGAATCTATAACAAAACTTTTTCTAGAATTTCTAAGCGATTCTGCGAAATTTCTAATAGAGATATAATCACCGGAAATGCTAACATTGAAATTTAATTTTTGTTTTGCTTTTTGTGAAAATGGAACATCTACTGAATCATTTTGAGGTAATTCTAAAACACTCATGTTTTTTATTATTATTTTGTTATCTGCAGCTGCTTTTTCAATAATTTTTGCACTTTTAATTATTTCTGGAGTTGATGGTATTGCTTCATCAAGAGCTGGTAACAAGCTTTCAACTGAAAGATACTCGGTTTGAGCAGTTTGAAGCGCGGCAATTTTTTGAGTAAGTTGTTTTTCTAGTTTTTCCTTATTCTCAATCTCTTTTATTAAGTTAGACATGGTTAAAATTGTTGGTTTGATAGCAAATACTGCCAAGAATAAAACAAGTCCGATTGTCAAGAAAAGTTCAAGAGATACTTTAGCCACTGGATTTTGGTAAAAGTGGTTTAAGATGCTAGTAATTTCACTTTTTTTATTCATTTTTATAATCCTTGAGTTCTATCTAGAAGATCAGTTTTTTTTGTAGTTTGTTTTTCAATTTTTACTTCAGGTCTAGTATCAGCTTTTATATCGAAAAATAATCCTGGTTCTATGGTGCTTGATTCTATTTTGCTAACATTAATATTGGAAAAATCTGGTGAAATTTGCATGTTGTTGATAAGCAAATTAAAAGAACTTTGAGAAAGTGTTTTGCCAGATATCATTACCGAAGTAGGTCTGATGGCAAACTCTTGCAGGATTATTCCTTCCGGCATAATCTTACTCATATTTGCGAAAGTATCAACGATATTTGTTTCTTGTTCAGTTTGTTTGTATTGAGAAATTTTTTCTTGGATTGTTCTAAAGTTTTCTGAGATATCGCCGTATGAAAGAATTATATTCTTTTTTTGATTTATTGATGAATTTAGATCAGTAACTTTTCTATCAAGAGTAAATCTAGAAATAAAACTCATAATAACTACGAGTAAAGTGAAAATGACAATGTATCTTCCTGCAGATAGGGACCACTTCAAAATTTTTCCTATAACAGTGGAAAAAAAAGGATCTTTTGGAACTAAATTAATTTCTATCTGGGCAGTTTTTTTCATTACGAATTAATTGTACTAGATAATTGAGGACTATAGCAAGCTAGAATTAATTATACGAGATCGTCGTCTACAGATGTTTCTATTAAGAATTCTTGAGTTCGATTTTCGTCTGATTTCCATTTTTGTCCAAACGATCTAATTGCTTTATTAACAAGTTTGAGTTCTTTTATTTCAAATATTGCTGCAAAGTAGATATATACCAACATGCCGATAGTGCCGGTGGTTAGCGTTAGAGCGATCAGTTCAATCGTTTTTGTAGTATTAAAAATTAACTCGTCAAAAATTCTAAATGGTAGATATAAAAATATAGCCATGAAAAAACTTGCTGATAATATTTTTAATTGGGGAACAAGTAAAGATTTGCTGATAAAGTTTGGCATAAATTTGTTGAAAATGATTATGTACATTAGAAGTTCTACTAAAAAACTTACGCAACTTATAACTGCCAAGCCTAAAATACCAAAATTGGTGTAGTTAACTACTGCAAAGGAGCCGACAAGGTAGAAGGCAGTAAATATAACCGAAATGATGAGTGGAGTCCTTGTATCTTTTAAGGCGTGAAAACCTCTGATTAATAGTTGCACCATTGCTTGAGCGGTTATGGAGATGGCTAAAATGGCCAAGATTTTTCCAGTTGTAATTGTTGAATGCCAGCTAAAGTTATCAGTTCCAAATGCTAGACGAACGATCGGAACTCTCAAAATAAGCAAAAGTACTGAGGTCGGCATTGCCAAGAATGAAATTTGATTTAATGATTGAAGAATTAGATCTCTGAATTTTTCAAGATTTTCTTTGCCAGATTGTTGAGACAAAAATGGCAATGCTGCTTGACTAAGTGGTACTCCAAATAGTCTGACTGGAAATACTGACAAGTAAGTTGCGTAGGAAATGTATAGGAAACTAAGCTGACCAATAGAGGTTGCAAAATATCCCAAGGCTAATGTTTGAACGTGACTTACTCCAATTGTCAAAAATCTTGCTGGAGAAAGTAAAAACAGTTTTTTGACACCTGGGAAATTTATATTTAATGAAAATGTTGGTTTATATCCAAGCTTAAAAGCTAATGGAACTTGGACAATCATGTGCATTAATGCACCAAAAACCACTCCAATTCCTGCTGAATAAATACCAAAGGTTTTGTGAAATATTGCAACACCAGCGATTATTCCAAAATTATAGATAATTGGAGCAATACTTGGGACGATGAACCTTTTGTAAGATTGTAAAATTCCTGTCATCACGTTTGAAACAGTAAAAAATATCTGGGCCAAAAGCATGGTTTTGGTCAGATTGATTACGATTGAAAGTTGCTCGGAAGATAGTTTATCTCCAACTCTGGCCAAAGTGAGTGGTTCAGCATAAAAGTAAATAATTACACTTGCGATTGCGAAGATCAACATAAGTATATTCAGTACAATAGAACTCATTTTAAAAGCCGTTTGTTCGTCATTTTTTCTTTTGACTGAGAGAAAAATTGGAATGAATGAGGCAGATAGGGTACCAAAAACTAGGAGTTGGAATAACATATCTGGAATCTGGAAGGCTAAAGTCCACGCAGTGACAGTTTCCTCATTAAAATAGGAGAGAATGACTCTCGTTCTTATGAAACCTGACAAAATTGAAAGTATGTTTGCCATGGCAATAACAGCAGCAGCAGAGTTAATGCTAGTTTGTTGTTTTTCCAGCCATTTTGTGTTGTTTGAAAGAAGCTGAGTAATTGTATTTTTTGTGAATGAAAACATTTGTTTCAATTATAGAACATTTCTGGTATAATTCCTGCCTAGCTCAAATTTAGAAATTAGGAATTTGATTAGTTATATAATTAGTATTAAACAATATATATGCCAATATTACAAAACGCAAAAAAAGCTCTTAGATCCAGTAGAAAAAAAACAGTTTTTAATTCAAGAGTTAAATCAATATTAAAAACTATGATCGATAAGATCAAAAAAGAACCATCTGAAGAAAATCTTTCTAGTGCATTTTCTAGTATTGATAAGGCTGTTAAAAGAAAATTAATGCATAAAAATAAAGCTGCACGAATGAAAGTTCAATTAAGTAAATTAATTTCTACTGATGGTAATTCAAAACCAAAAGCAGAGAAAAAAGTTGCAGTTAAAAAAACAGTTAAAAAAACAGTTAAAAAAACTAAGACAAAAGCTTCTACAGGTAAAAAATAATGCAACTAGAGCCACAAATGTATTTGCGCTCAGTTATCAGAAATTTCTCAATAATCGCTCACATTGACCATGGTAAAACGACATTGACTGATCGGTTTTTGCGATTTACTAATACAGTCGATAAACTCGATTTTCAAGACAGAATGATGGATAGTAATCCTATTGAGAGAGAAAGAGGAATTACAATTAAATTGGCTCCAGTTCGTATTGAGTATATTAGCGAAAATCATGGTGGTAAAAAATACATTTTCAATTTAATTGATACTCCAGGACATGTTGATTTTGGATATGAAGTCAGTCGCTCTTTGGCCGCTTGCGAAGGAGTGATTTTAGTTGTCGATGCAACTCAGGGAATTCAGGCTCAAACATTATCAAATTTTGAACAAGCAGTTGCCTTGGGCTTGGTTGTTATTCCTGTTTTGAATAAAGTCGATTTGCCATCTGCGGAAGTCGAAAGAGTCGCTTTAGAAGTGATGGAACTTTGCAACTGTAGAGAAGATGAATTGATTATGGTTTCAGCAAAAACTGGAGAAAATGTTCAATCAGTATTAGAAGCAGTTATCGATCGTATTCCAGCTCCGGGCGGAGATGATAAAAAAGATTCTAGATCGTTATTAATAACTTCTCATTTTGATCCTCACAGAGGGGCAGTAGCCTTAATAAGAGTGATAGATGGTGTAGTTAAAAAAGAAAAAATGGGTTTCACACAGTCAAAATCATCTTTTTCTCCAATAGAATTAGGAGTTTTTGTTCCAGGAATGAAGCCAAAAGATGAGCTGAAGGCAGGTGAGGTGGGCTATGTAGCAACAGGATTAAAGGATATAAAATCTTTAAAAATCGGTGATACTATGACTACTTTTAGTAAAAGAGAAAAAGTTGAATCTTTGCCTGGATACAAAGAGCCAATTCCGATGGTTTACATGGAAATCTATCCTACTGATTCGGCAGAATTTACTTTTTTACAAGACGCTATGGACAAACTATCTCTTAGAGACGCTGCGCTTAGATTTTCTGGTACTCATTCGCAGGCATTGGGAAGTGGTTTGAGAGTAGGTTTTTTGGGAATTTTACATGCTGAAATTGTGGTAGAAAGATTAACTCGAGAATTTAATTTAGAGCTAATTGCTACAGTTCCATCAGTTACTTATCAGGTTACAACCTCTAATGGAGAAGAATTATTAGTGAGAACTCCGGCTGATATGCCAGATCCATCTTTAATTAGAGAGATTCGTGAGCCAATTACTAGAACAAACATTTTGTCTCCAATTCATCAAATGAGTGAAATTATCAATCTTGTAAGAGATAGAAGAGGTAGCTTTGTAAAAAGTACACATGTGGGAAGTAGAGTAAATATAGAATGTATTGTGCCTTTGGCTGAAATAATTACTGATTTTCATGACACTTTAAAATCATTAACTTCTGGCTATGCATCTATGGAATATAAATTAATTAAGTTCGAGCCGGTGGATGCAGTCAAAATATCAATTTTACTTAATGGTGAGGAAGTAGAAGCACTAAGTTTCATGACCGTGAGAGAAACTGCGCCCGAACAAGGCAAAAGAGTTGTTAAGAAATTAAAAGAAGTATTACCTAGACAAATGTTTGAACTTCCAATTCAAGCTGTGATTGGAGGAACTGTTGTTGCACGAGAAACTGTTAAGGCATTTAGAAAAGACGTTACAGCCAAACTTTATGGTGGAGATGTCACCAGAAGAAAAAAACTTTTATCAAAGCAAGCTAAAGGCAAAAAACGTATGAAACAGTTTGGTAAAGTTGAACTTAATCAAGACACTTTTATGGCAGTTCTAAAAAGGTAATTTTTGAAGTAAACTTCACTCATGAAAAAATTACCCCAGAATGCCAGAAATTATTCTGGAAATCACCTTGTACTCGGATTAGTGGGTCCTATTGCAAGTGGCAAGGGAACAATATCAGAATTTCTTAAATCCAAGGGTTTTAAATATTTTTCATTGTCCAATGTGGTTAGAGCTGAAACGCTTGTTCGTGGTTTGGAAATGACTAGAGAAAACCTACAAGACGTTGGTAATGATTTAAGAGAGAACTTTTCTGGATCAGTGCTTGTGGATCGGATTGCCAAAGAAATAAAAAGACACAAGTTAGTAATTATTGACGGAGTAAGAAACCCACAAGAAATTGCTGCTATTAAAAATGAGTTGGGCGGGAAAATTGTCCATATTTCTGCCTTTAAAAATAGACGCTTGGAGAGATATCTTGAAAGAGCTAAAGTTAGGGGAGAAGATGACGCGACTACTTCGAAGTTCAAACAAGTGGAGGCCAGAGATTTAGGAGTTGGAGAAGGAGAAAATGGTCAACAGGTTTCTGAATGTTTGAGATTGGCAGATTTTAAACTAGTTAATAATTCATCTTTAGATCAATTTTATTTAGATTGTGAAAAAATGTTGAGCGAATATTTATAATGACACAAGATGCTATAATATAGATATGACAACCAAAACGGCAGGTACGACCTCAGCTGAAAAAAATGGCTTAAGACGACATGTTGATGAGTACTCAGAAGTTATGAGGAAGGAAGTTCCTTCTGAGAAACATACTTCTGCATTTTTACCTAAGCCTAAAAGGCTGACAATTGACATTCAGGCTGAGAGCGAGCAGATAGTACTAGTGCTTCGACGTCACCTTATAACTCAAATAAATTCAGTTCTTATTGTGTTAGTTATGCTGTTTTTACCTTTACTTTTTTCAGCATCTCAAATTTTCTCTTTTTTACCTCTTTCATACAGATTTATCCTCACTATTGGTTGGTACCTAGCGACTGCAGGATATTCTCTAGAATGCTATTTTAAATGGTTTTATAGAGTTTTTATCGTTACTGACGAAAGAATTATTGATGTAGATTTTATATCAATGATCTATAAAGATGTTTCTACAACTAAAATTGACAAGATTGAAGATATTACCTCAACAACAATTGGCTTCTTGTCATCAATTTTTGATTATGGCACTGTAATTATTCAAACAGCAGGAACTCAACAAGAACTGGAGTTTGAGGATGTGCCACAACCGGGTAAAGTTTCTGCGTTATTAAATGAAATGATCCTTGAAGAAGAGCTAGAAAAGATTGAAGGGAGGGTTCAATAATGCATCCTTTATATTTTCCTCAAATTAACAATAGTGGCGAAATAATGCTTATTTTAGTCAAATACATGTTTGTATTGGCTGGATTTTTATACATGTTGTACGCAGTCTTGATAACTAAACAAGTTTCAATAATGAGTAAGACTTTAGGTACAACAAACTCCACTCAAAACAAGGTTTTGGCCTTTGTCCACTTGGTGATAGCAATATTGGTTTTGATATACTACTTACTAGTTCTGTAAGGTAATTTTCAAATTGGTGTGATAGAATTTGATTAATGATTCGTCTCAAGGTAACTCCAGTTGTGGGCTTGCCACAGTTTACAGGTTGGTCCCAAGTAGCTGAAAGCACTTCCTCAGCAAGTACTAGGTTAATTAGCGTGTTTGCAATTTCAGGTAAACATGCTGGCAATGTTGGTAGAGATGTTTCAGATAAAATTTCCGATTTTTATTATTATGATATTGAACAGCTTCATGAATTTGTTCTGGATTTGGTCGAATTTGTAAAGGAAAATGACTGCGAGTTATTTATTTCTTGTGCTCTGATTAGTGGCAATAGTAGTGTTTTTGTTACCAGAGGTGGCTCTGTTTTTCTAAAGAGAAAAGAAAAAATTGGAAAAATATTATTTTCTCAAGATCAAATTAAAATTGTAAAAGGTAGCTACACCAATGACGACGTATTTGTACTTACCACACTTCAAGCTTCTCAGTTTTTAAACGAAATTGAACAAAAATTTTCTCAAGGTTTTGATGTCGATATCATTATTACTTCTGTTGTTCCAGGGCTTCATGCACAAACTGATTCTTCTTTATCGGCAATAGTTTTTATCAATCAATTTCTTGAGGGCGAGGAAAACGACGAAATATCAACCTCAAAGGAGAGTTTGTTTGAGAGGCATAAAAAAATTGTTGAAGTTAAAGATGAACCAAGTTTAGAAGCGAGCATCGAGATTGATGATGCTGATGATCTAGATGATCAGGTTGGAGACTTAAAAATTTCTGCAGATTTGCCTAAAATTTTTGTTAATAATTTATCAAAACTAAAGCCTTTGGTAGAGAAGTTAAAGAGTCTTGCAAAAGTAGGCATATTTATGCAACTTATTTTCAAAAAAATTATTGAAACCATAAAAAAAATAAGATCACTTAAGCGTAAAAAGCTAGTGTTTGTAGTAGCTTTCGTGTTAGTTTTGTTGGTACTTATTTTGTCATATGCAATAAGTAATAGAAAAGAAGCAGAAAAAATTAATTCTTTGATGATTCCGATTCAAGAAAGGCTTGATCTTGCTCAACAGCAATTGAATACAGATCCAATTTCCTCAAGAGAAATTGTTCAAGAAGCAATTAGTTCCTTAGAAAAATTGCATAAAGAAAATTTAAAGAGTAGCGCTGTCAAATTGATAGATGAAAAAATTATTCAAACTTCAAATTTTTACAATGAGATTTCAGGAAAGAAAGAGATAAGCGAACTGGACGTTTTTTATGATCTTAGATTAGTTAAATCTGATTATATTGCTAACGGTATTGATGCTAATGGCAATAAGTTAGTTCTTTTAGATTCAGAAAAGAAGCAAGTCGTTTTATTAGATATACCAACAAAAAAGGTAGAAGTTAAGGATTTCTCTAGCTATGAATATGCTAGAGATCTTGCTGTGAATGAAAATGAAGTATTTGTGCTTTCAGATGGCTTAAAGTCTTTTAATTTGACACAGGGAAGTGAAATAAAATCTATTAGAGAGTTGGGAGATTCAAATAGAGACGCTACGTTTATCAGTGCCTACGATCGTTTTGTATATGTAATTAGCCCTGAGAAACGCGAAATTTATAGATATTCTAAAGGTGAAGATGGCTACTCTGATCCAATTGGATGGATGCAGTCAGCCACAGGATTGAAATATAGTGAAATAACCTCTTTTTCAATTGATGGAGATATTTGGCTCTCAACAATTGATGGTCAAATTAAGAAGTTTTCTAGTGGTAGGGAAGTAAGTTTTAATACCAGGGGTCTAAATGAGGAATTTTCAAGTAGCGTTAAGATATTCACTAACATAAATCAAATGAATATCTATGTGTTGGAGGCAGACAAAAATAGAATTGTAATTTTTTCTAAAGATGGAGAGTTTAAAAGAGAGATAAAATCAGTTTCTCTCTCAACTGTTGGAGCAATAGTCGCAAGTGAGGTGCAAAACAAAATTTTTGCTGT
The DNA here is from genome assembly GCA_002783105.1 of Candidatus Pacebacteria bacterium CG_4_10_14_3_um_filter_34_15. Classification (GTDB taxonomy): domain Bacteria; phylum Patescibacteriota; class Microgenomatia; order UBA1400; family PJMF01; genus VFLK01. Next base: position 15,517 of record PFJN01000011.1, read on the forward strand.
CAGCGGATCAATTATTTTTGAAATTCCAATTACGTTATAATAGGCTGATGCTTTTACTAAAAAACAAACGAGCAACTCATGACTATTCCATAGAGAAAACTTATGTGTCTGGTATTGTGTTGAGTGGCCCCGAAGTTAAAAGTTTACGCAATAAAAGCGGTAGCTTTAAGGGAAGTTATGTAAAAGTTATTAGCGATGAGGTTTTTTTAATTAATGCTCAAATTACTCCATACGCGTTTGCTGATAACGAAAAATATGATCCAAAAAGAACAAGAAAATTATTATTGAAAAAGAAAGAAATTATTAGTTTGACAGAAGAACTGGATAAAAAAAACAGAACTCTTGTTCCCTTGAGTTTCAACGCAATTGGGAGAAATATTAAAGTAAAAATTGGCGTTGGAATTGGTCTAAAACTTCATGATAAAAGAGCAAAGATGAAAAAAAGAACTGCTGATCGAGAGGTTGCAAAAGAGCTAAAGTCAATAAATCGCTAAAAACACAACTAAAACTACAGCTAAAAACACCTCTCGACTTTTATTAACAATTCATCTTTAATATAAATAAGGTTTTTTAATATTTATTTATAAAGGAGTACCTAGATTATGCCTAAAAAAGTTTTTTGGCCAGCAGCACTAGTATCGATGGGTTTCATTTTTTTGGCATCTAATCTTGGTTACTTGCCTAGAGCCTTTTGGAATCTTTGGCCAATTGTATTAATTGTTGTTGGATTAGGTGGCTTGCTCACTTCTGATCAAGAAGAATGGGAATGCTCGGGAACAAAATCAGCTAAAAAAGTGGTTAAGAAAGCAGTTCACAAAAGAAAGAAGTAGGTTTGAATAATTTTTTCCATATAGCCATTGATGGTCCTGTTGCTGCGGGTAAAGGTACTGTTTCCAGGATCATAGCCGAGAGATTAAATTTTCTATATATTGATACAGGAGCAATGTACAGAGTTGCTGCATTATTAACAATAAAAAATAACTTGAAGTTTGATAATGAAGATGCATTGGTGGCTTTATTAGAAAAATCTGAAATTAAAATGAATAATCCAGTTGGACTAGAAAAAGATGGTCGTCTAACAACCGTGATAGTTAATGACAAGGATGTTTCTTGGAAAATTAGAACTGAAGAAGTTGGCAGAGGGGCTTCAATTGTTGGCCAAATCTCTGAGGTAAGAAAAATTTTAGTTAAGAAGCAACAAGAAATTGCTCAGTCAAAAAATGTCGTAATGGAAGGTAGGGATATTACTTATAAAGTACTGCCAGATGCCAATCTTAAGATATATTTAACAGGAAAAGACTTTGTGAGGGCAAATAGAAGGCACATGCAGCTTCAGAGTAGAGGAGTTGATATATCTTTTAATCAGGTTTATGTAGATCTAGTTTCTAGGGATAAAATTGATATGGAGAGAACCACTGATCCGCTTAAAATTGTTGATGATGCTTGGGTGATTGATACTAGTGATTTGTCGATTGAACAAGTTGTGAACCTAATTGTTTTTAAAGTAAATGTCATGCAAGAAGCATTGTCGGCTAATTAGACGATATACAAAGTGAGGGTAGAAATGAAAAGGAAGAGATCTAAATCAAATGAACTTTCAACTCAGGAGTTAATCAAGCGCACTCAAGAAGTTGAAGACGAAAATGAAGAGAAAAAAAGAATTCGTCTGGAAAAAAGAGAAGAGAAAGAAAAGAAAAGAAAACAAGAGCAAACAGAAAAACTAGTTGCCCCAATTTTACTGATTATTACGATAATTATTTCAATTATTGTCAAACTATTAAGTAAAAACTAGTTTTAGAGACTTTTTTTGAGTTTTTTAATTGGCGGTCTGCAGTATGTGGGTTCTATTGCTGGTTCTGTTCCTATTATAAAATATTCATTGATAATTTTAGAGCCATTGCATACTTTTTTTGACACGATATTATTTGGTATGGCAAATAGATGTGGATTTTCCTCGATAAGTTGGGTTCTAATTATTTTGTTCCAAATAGGTGATGCTCCAGTAATTCCTGATGCAACATAACTCATTGAGGTGTTGTCATTGTTTCCTACCCAAACAGAGACCAATCTGTCTGATGTATAGCCGAAAGTCCAGTTATCTCTTAAGTTGTTGGTAGTTCCAGTTTTTACTGCTACTTGTTGGCCGGGAATGTACAAAGTAGACATAGGTCCAAAAGCTGGAGTTCTGGCCGAATTATCCGACAAAATACTTGAAATAAGAAAGGCAACTCCTTTGTCTAAAACTCTTATGTCTGAGCAATTTTCTTGATTTAAAACACAATCATTTTGATAATAAATGTTTCCTTTGTAATCTTTAACTTCCAAAATAGGGTTTGTTTTAACATGATTTCCGCCGTTGGCAAGTGTCCCATAAACCTCAGTCATATCGAGCATGGTTACTTCACCGCCACCGAGTGTTAATGACAAACCGAATCTTATTCTATCTTTCCAGGTTGAAATACCCATTGCTTCTCCCAAATCTATCATGTTGTTGACGCCATTTTCAGCCAATGATTTAACTGCTGGAATATTATATGAGGAGGCGAGAGCCTCTCTGATTGTTACATTACCATGGTATTTTCCATCGTAGTTGCTGGGGGAATAAGGCTTTGATCCAAATATGTTATAGGTGATGGGGCTATCATTAATTATTGAGTTTACAGTTTTTCCATTCGAAAGGGATAATGAATAATTAATGGGTTTAATAGAACTTCCTGGTTGTCTTGCTCTGAGCGTTACATTAACTTGTCCATCGTTTTCAAAATCAAAATAATTAACACTACCAACCATAGCTAGGATTTCACCAGTTTTTGGATTTGTAACCATGGCCGCACCATTACCAACTTTTAGATTCTTGAGTTTAAGGATTTCATCTGTAATAATTTTTTCTGCTTCTAGCTGGGTTGAAAGATCAAGAGTGGTGGTAACTTCGAGTCCTCCGTTATTTAATAATTCTTCGCCATATTGTTGAGCTAAAATTCTTTTTATGTACATTACAAAGTGTGGAGCTTTGATGTCAATTTTGCTTGTACTTAAAACTGGGGTCTGATTTTCAGCTTTCTTAGCAGCTTCTTTAGTTATATAACCGTCTTCAACCATTCTGCGCAGAACTTCTTTTTGTCTCTCTAAAGCTAATTCTGGGTTAGATCCAAATGGAGTATAGGCAGATGGAGCGGCTGGTAATCCAGCTAATATGGCGCTTTCAGCCAGGGTAAGTTTATTTGCTGGCTTATCAAAATATTTTTGTGCTGCTTCTTCAACACCATAAGTTGATCCCCCATACGCGACCTGGTTAAGATACATTTCTAGAATTTCATCTTTGGTGTAAACTCCTTCAACTAGTATTGCCAATAATACTTCCTTAATTTTTCGACTAAACGTTTTTTGAGATGTTAGTAGTCTATTTTTGACTAATTGCTGAGTGAGTGTGGAACCGCCTTGTAGTTTTTCACCTTTAATGTTTGAGACAATGGCTCTAGAAATTCCTCTAACTGAGAATCCGTGGTGGTTATAAAAATCTTTATCCTCTATGGCTATTGTTGCATTTATCAAGTTTTTTGGAATTTCCGAGAGGGGAATTATAGTGCGGTTTTCATTGTCATAAATTTTAAATAGAATTTCTCCATTTCTATCTAAAATTTTTGTCGATACACTTTGCTCTTTTTTTGTTAATTCAATAGGAGATGGGAGATCCTTGAAAATCTCTTTATATGTCCAGTAGGTTATGGAAAAAATTGCCAGACTGATTAACAGGGAGGCAACCACATGAATTCTATAATCTTTAAATGTTAGTCTGAACGATAAAAATATTTCTTCAAAAAGTTGATAGAGTTGAGATCTTTGTTTCTTAGGAGCTCGTTTTTGCTTCAGCTTTTTTCTTTGTTCAATGGCATAAGAGAGGAGATAACTTCTTAGATATGTTTTTTTATCATTATTGTTGTGTTGATGGTGAAGTAGTTTATCCATGATTAAATCAAGTAAATTGGCTCGATTTTGGATAATATCACACTAAACTAGTTGATACAATTGGATATATTTATATTGAACTATTTATCAAGTTATTTGGCTAAGAAACACTAATTTATTATAGTATTTTAGTTTTGACTAATATTAACCTTCCTCTCAATCACATCCCAAAGTTCCAGCGAATCACCTTCATATCCCAAAGCCCAAATAGCAATGCCACCCAAATCGAGTTGATTTACGTAGTCTAATTTATAGGAAATTGATCTGCTATTTTCATAGTAAATTACATAAATTTCTCTGTCTTCAATGTATGAAATATAAGGAGATAAGGCATCTTCGTTCCAGTGTTCCTGAACACCTAATTCATCTTTGCGTTCAAGAATTTCAGCGACTCGCGTATAACTCGCAGTTGACCCAGTGTCTGGAAATGTATGAGATTGAGAATCTCTGGAAGTTGTTTGCCACTCGTAACCATAAAACGGAATACCTAGTAAAATTTTTTCTGATGGTACTACTTTTAAAAATGCTTGCAGATATTCATTAATATCTCCATCCCAGAATTCTTTACCTCCAAAAAGCGGAGCGACAGGACCGGCATTAGAAGATGAACTACGATGAAAATCGTAGGCCATAACGACAATGTAATCTACATAAGGAGCAATTTCGCTTACGTTCCATAATTGCTGATTGGCAGCCGCACCAGCATACATATCTATACTTAACTGCACGTGGTTATATTTTTCATCAAGATGTTTTCTGAGTTTAATCATAAAGTTGGTGAGATTCTGTCTCATTTTTTCGTCGGTTTCTCCTGAAGTCTCAATATCAATATTTATGCCTGAAAAAGGATAAGCTAATAAAACATTGTCGATTGATTGAAGAAAATTGGCTTGTGCAGTTTGAGAGTTTAGAAAGTAGGCAATATCATCATGATTAAATTGAGAAACCACGATTTCAGATTTCTTTTTATTATCTATTAAATCTTTATTAATTTCAGTAAACTCATCAGAATTCAGTTTGCGTAACCCCATGTCCAATTCACCATCACTACTTGATGAAAAACTTCCATCTGCATTGAGAGTTAAAGAAAAATAACTCAGATGTGTTAGTTCTTTTTGAAGTGTAAATTTATTTACATTCCAATAGGGAAGAAAGCCATAAATAATTTTCTCATTATTTTTTGCTAGCTGAGACTTTGATAAAAACATAAAAGTTGTGAGCGAATCGATAGGAGAAATTAGGGGGATGTCCCAAAAAACCCACAAACTAACTGCGATAGTTGCGAAAAAAGTCACAAAAACTACGACAGCAATTTTGATTTTAAATTTATTTTTTTTGAACCAACTTGGTTTTTGATGAGAGTTATGTTTATTACCATGACTGCTCGTCATTCGTTCATTTGATTTAATAAAGATTTTTTTGGACATTTAAGTTGCTAGAAATCATTGGCTACATTATTTTTTTCATAAATTATTTTTCCATCTTCAGAGACTGGTCTATTGCAGTCTGCGCAGTAGGTTTTTGTGACAGGATCAACATAAATTGTACGAGTTTCAAGTACTAGACCGTCAATTTGTTGGCCAAATTCTGGAGGTAAACCTGTAGTTGGGTCAATCCAAACTTCTTTTGTAATTTTTTCTGAATTAGAGGGAAGACCAACTTCCCAATAAAGTTCTGTTGAAAGAATCGGACAGCTGTTCGATGAATTAGTTACTCCAGTTACTTCACCAGACTCATTATATGCTCGCGATTTTCCTGGCGGAAAACCGCTCGCACAAACTCCTGCCATAAGTACGTCTTCAGGTTTTGTTTGCCATTCATAATTATGATCTTTTAGTATGTAACTCATAATGTCATTAAAAATTGGAGCAGCTCCAGTGACACCTGAAACCACGTTTCGATTCATTGGAGTGTTGTCGTTGTTTCCAACCCAAGTGATGACTAAATATTCTGGTGTAAAGCCAACCGTCCAGTTATCTTTTAGGTCATTGGTTGTTCCAGTTTTAGCACTAACTATTTTGTCGGGGATTACAAGCTCAGAGTTAGATCCAAATGCTTGTACACGCGCATTATTATCTTGCATGATATGACTTGTCATATAGGCTGGGGCTTTATCCATAACTCTTGTTAAATCACCCAAACTTTCTTCACCATCAAACTCTGTGAGAGTTTTTAGATCTTCTTTTCTTTTTTCAAGATTTTCTTCCATCAAAACATTTCCTCTAAAATCTTCAATTTTTATAAATGGAGTAATTGGGGTTTTCACGCCTTCATTCGCCAATACTGAAAAAGCTTGAGCTAGGTTGATCATTTTTACTTCACCACCACCCAAGGTTAGAGATAATCCATATTTAGAGGGATCTGTCCAAGAGGTTATTCCCATTTTATTCGCTTGAGTTATAAAAGTTTCAACGCCAATGGTTCTTAATCCTTTTACAGCAGGAATGTTTAATGAATTTCCAATTGCCGATCTTATAGTCACTGGTCCTTTAAATGATCCATCATAATTTTTAGGACAGTATGGTTTTTGTCCAGGAGATATAAAACAGGTTGGTGAATCAACCAAAATTGTTCCAGGGTTGAGGGCTTTTTCTTGGAATGCTGTAGCATACATGATGGGTTTAATAGAACTTCCAGGTTGTCTATTGGCAAGAGTAACATTTACCTGTCCTTCATCTGTAGCATTAAAATAATCTTTGGAACCAATCATGCTCAATATTTCTCCAGTATCTGGTTTGATAATTAAGGCTGCTCCATTGCCTACTTGATAATTTTCTAGTCTTTTTACTTCGGCAGAGAGAGAAGCTTGGGCAGCGTTATGAAGATCTAAATCGAGAGTAGTAGTAACCCTAAGGCCACCTCTTTCAACAGTTTCAACGCCATATTTTTCATACAGCAGATCTCTAACATAGAAAACAAAGTGTGGAGCATTGATATTAATTTTTGAGAGGGCGAAATTAAGTACTTCACTTTCTGCTTGTTGAACCTCGATTTTTGTAATATAGTCATCTTCTTGCATTCTTCTCAAAACTTCGACTTGTCTATTTTTAGCAGCAACTGGATCAGATCCAAAAGGGGAATATCTACTTGGAGCCTGTGGTAGACCAGCGAGTAGTGCGGCTTCAGCTAGGGTTAGTTGGCTAGCATTTTTATCAAAGTAGCTGTTAGCGGCAGCCTCAATTCCAACAGAAGTTCCTCCATAGGAAATATAATTTAAATACATTTCCAGAATTTCTTCTTTAGTGTAAAGAGCTTCGGTGAAAACTGCCAAAACTCCTTCTTTAATTTTTCTTTGAATTGATCTCTCTCTAGTGAGAAGAGCATTTTTAACTAATTGTTGGGTGATGGTTGATCCGCCTTCCAACCTTCCTCCAGTAATATTTGATCTAATAGCTCGAACAATACCAGAAAGATCAAATCCAAAATGTTTATAAAAATTTTTATCTTCAATAGCTATCGATGCTTGATAAACATAAGGTGGCAGTGAATCGAGTTTAATCGGAGTCCTATTTTCATCTGCAAAAATCTCATAGAGAAGTTTCTGATTTCGATCAAAAATTTGTGTACTGACAGCATAATTGTCAGTGTTTGTTAATCTTCTTGGGGATGGTAAGTCTCTCAATAAATATATAAAAAATCCTAATGAAACTAATATAATTAAAAATATTCCTAAGAATATATACTTTGTTCGTTGACTAAATTTAAGTTTTTTTGGTTTGGCGAGCATTGAGTTTAGAGCAAGTTCTTTTTTCTTTTGTAAAACTTGTTGAATTTTTTTTGAGTTAATTGATTGAATTATTGAGGAAACTTGACTTCTGATCAGCGCAAAAGATCCTTTTCTTTCTGGAGTTACAGCACCAACATTTCTAGTGGTTTGATTTTTATTAGAAACAACTTTTTTTCCAGAAAGTACCAGGTTAATTTTTTTACCTGTATCTCTAGAACTAGCTTTTTTACTCTTTTTCTTTTTTATGCTAGGTTTTTTTATTTTGCTGGCTGTTTTCATAACATTTTATAAATTTAACTAGTTGAAAAAACCACAGTTTACAAAAACCACAGTTTCAACTCAAAGATTTTAAAGTATACTGTCTAGTGTATCAAATTTTTGTATTAAAAAAACTTATATAATATATAATACTCGGTTACAAATACTTAAGGGCTTCAATGAGAGAAATTCTAGATAGCAGTTGGTTTCTATTTATGAATGATAGACACAAACGTCTAGTTGAGACAGCAGTTATTCTTTACGAAAGAGAAATTGAGTTAAAATCTTCCTTAGAAGATTATTCATTTATTGTTTTTCCCATGTCAAAGGCATACGAAGGTTTTTTGAAAAGAAGTTTTCTTGACCTGAAATTGATTGATGAGCATACTTTTGAAGGTCATAGATTTCGTATTGGAAAAGCGCTAAATCCGGATATGCACGAGAATCAACGAGATAAATATTGGTTATTTGATGATTTAGAACAGATATGCGGTCATTTTTTAGCACGTCATCTTTGGGAAACTTGGTTGGAATGTAGAAACAGAATATTTCATTTTTATGCTAAAGATGATAATGTAATTTCTTTAGAGACCGCTGGAGAAAAGTTGCTAATGCTTAGCAATGCAATGAAATCATTAGTAGAATGTCAAATAGATTTAGGAAAAAAACATGCTCAGGTTTATAATATTCCTCTATGAAATCAAAAGATATTAATACAAATTCTAAGTATAGCAATATAACCATCTCTGGGCTTCCCGGCAGTGGGTCGACCACTTTGTTAAACATGTTAAAAAAACATGACTTAATTAAGTTTGATGGCTGGACTGGGTTTAGTGGTGGTGAATTTATGAGAGCTTATGCTAAAGAAAAAGGATTGTTTGAAGAAAATAATGGCGTTCATCATGATGCTAGCCATTATGAAGATGATTTTGATCGACAAGTTGATATGGGAATTAGAGAAAAACTTGCTTTAGGAAAAGGGTGGATTATTGAATCATGGCTTTCAGGATTTTTGGCACAAAATTTAAAGAATACCTTAAAGGTGCTGATGGTTTGTAGTGAAAAGGCAGTTAAAATTGATAGAATTGTGAACCGAGATTCTGTCACTCCCGCAGATGCAATTGCAAATATGAATGAAAGATATCATAAAAATTTAACAAAATGGCAAAGAATGTATAAGAAAGAATGGGGTGAGTGGGTGGTAAAAACTGGTAAAGTAAAAGCAACTGATCCAATTGATTTTTGGCGTCCAAATCTATACGATGTAATTATAGATACTTATTCAACTAACCAACAGGAAACCTTAAAAATAGTTATAGATGCCATCACAAAATAAAAACCCTAAAAATGTTGTGTTTTTTCCTCTGTTAACATTAGTTTTAGTCCTCTGGGTTTTGTATAGAGGGGTGTTCAGTTTCCCAATTTGGTTTGATGAGATAATAGGCAAGGCTATTTTCTTTGGTCTTCCAGTTTGGTTATATGTCACTCTTACCGGATCTGATTCTGTAATAAAAAGTCTTTCACCAGAAAAACTTAAAAGTGGCTTATTGCTTGGAGTCGCTGTTGGAGGAGTTTTTGGTTTTGTTTTTTCGATACTTTCAATTATTCAAAATGGAGCAGTGGTAGAGGCAGTCTCATTGTTTGATTCAAACATATTTTGGTACGAATTTATTCTGGCTTTGTTCACTGCTTTTTGGGAAACGCTATTATTTTTTAGTTTTGTAATGACCACCATTCAGGAGAAATTTAAATCATGGTCAATGGTGTCACAGGTTATTTTAGTAGCTCTAATCTTTCTCGTTTTTCACATTCCAAACATAATTTTGAGATATGATATTTCTTCAGTTTTGCCACAGATATTTATTTTATTCTTATTTGCGATAGGCCAAGGGTTTTTATTCTATTCAAGAAAAAATTCTTTTGCATTAATTCTATCCCACGCAATTTGGGGTATGGTTTTGTTGGTACATAGTGGCTTTTAAACTTTACTTAAAAGTGTCCAGTGATACAATTTATCGTTTACGCGTAAATTTCATGATTTAAAGGTTGTAAATTGACAAAAGTAAAATTTATTACATCTACGTTTGCATTATTATTTGGTATTTGTATTTTTGTAGTATCGCTAATAATGTCTTCTCAATTAAAGTTTTATAATTCTCCAAAAGTTAGTGAAAGAAAGTTTTACATAGGAGAAAGAATTTTGCCGGACCATGTCTTTTATCCGTTGTTAATGATTGCTGACAAAATAATTTTGAAAGTCTCAACCGGAAACAGGAAAATTTATGTCAAAATCAGATTGGCTGACGACAGGTTATATAGCGCCGAAATGCTTTTAGAAAAAAACCAAGAGGGTTTGGCTTTGTCTACGATGACAAAATCTCAGAAATATTTAATTACTGCAGCTCAAGATTTTTTAGGAAGTTCAACAAAATCAGATTTGGTAAGGAAAGATTTATTGATAGCCCTTGAAGACAATATGACTGAATTAGAAAAATGTCAGAAAGAGTTTAAAAATATTGATGCAAACCCAATTAACGATTTGTTGATTGAATCTAGTGTCTTGATTGGTCAGATCAAAGACTAATTTTATTTTATCTAACAGGTATTTTTTTACGTATTGTGTGTATGGTTACAAAACTCTATATATTTGATATCATGCTATTAAATAGTTATAGAATAAGGAGTTGATATGTCTGGAGAATTTAAAGATGGTCTTAGTAAAGCTTTCGAGGCTTTTTCTGCCAATCCATTAAAGGCTCCTGATACTGTAAAAGCCAGTAGTGTGAGCCAGTTGTTTCCTGATAAGAGAGATGCTCAAGTTGGAGACCTTCAAGAAACAATTCAAAAAGGTCGTAAAATTGATTTTCAAGATTCTCCAGAGAAAAGCGAAAGAGTAAAAAAAGAACACGTAGGAACGTTGGCAAAGGCTGCCTCAACAGTGCTTCAAGCTAGTGAGGGCACTGCTTATTGGAAAGAGAGAGCCTATAAACCCAGTAGTGAATCTGGTGATGACACAGAAGCTTCTTTAAATAGAGAACAAGTTGCAGGAAAGCTTTTAGATGCAATGATAAGCAATGGTGGAAATGAAATAAGGTATGAAATGTTTGATCGAGCATTTTCTAAGGATTTAGAGAGTGCTTATAGTTCTTCTGTAGAAGGATCAATGCCTGCTCATCAAAGACGCTTGTTTACTAAGATTGCTCCCTTATTGTATGAAAGAATGAATGACAAGTTAAGAGCTAGTGGCGAAGAAGCTGAAGACGAAAAGCATAAAATCCAACTTGCAGAAAACCAAAAGTTCATGGTCAATAAGCTGAAGTCAGTAGCGAGGGGTGATCTAGAAGCTCGTTTTGTTGGTAAAAAAGAATACAGTTCTTTCTCTCATGAAGCAATGCAATCTTTAATAAAAATTGGTGGTGGAGAATGGAGAGATGTTGTAGATGATTTTCTAAAAGATCCAGACGCTAAGCTTTCAGATAAAGAGGATATTGTTGCTTATCTGCCGATAAACAACTTAGTCGATTATGTGAGCTTATCAACCGCGCTAAGTAAAATCGATAAAGAAGGAAAACAATTTAAAAAGGTATTGGAAGCTGGTTTGAAAAACTTAAGTGAGAATAGTTTCCGTTTAGGTCAATTGGATGGCGAAAGAGTACAACTTGAGCACACAACTAAATTATTCAAAGACTTTTCTCCTGGCGAACAAGAAAAGATACTAAAAAACAAACGAGCGACTGCAAAAGGTCATCTGCTTTCTATGAATTGGGGCGGAGACAGCAAGCTTGCTCAAAAGGCGCTAGAAACTATATTTAACTCTGAAGAATTTTTTAATTCAGAAGAACAAAGCGACTTGTTATTTAGTTGGCAGGAGTTTGCTGCTGATGGCGTTACTAGTGCTTCACAGACAGTTATTGAATCATTACCTGAAGCCATGAAGTCTATTGTTGATGAACCAGTTAGGCTAAAATTAGCACAAGAGTTATTTAATAAGATTTATAATGTCGTTGACGCACATAAGAAGCGACCTATAAAAGAGAATCTTGATAGGATTCTCTATTACTTAAAAACTATGCAAAAGGTGCAACGTGGTTTTAAGCCACAAGACAGACCTATTGCTAATGGAAATATGATTAAAGATCTTGTTAGTGAAGAAACTAATATTTCTAGAAAACAAAGAAAAGATATCATTGCTTCTCTAGATAGGATTAGTTAGGTTAAACTAGAAAAAGAATAGAAGTTCAAACTTTTCTCGCAAACTATAAGAAATGTTATAGATGATTTTACCAATAAGGGTATGTAATTAGTTTTTTTTGTTGTGAATAAGTGCATGTTAAAAATCCCTATACATAGATTTCATTTTTATATTTGGGTATTTTTTGTGCCCCAGGGCACCTTCTCTTGCTTCGCAATGGCCCAGGCCAGCCTCTCTTGCTTCGCAATTCACCTTCTTCACCTTGTCTTTTTTTATTTTTTATAAGCATGGCAGAAAACTCCGGGCTTTTAAGCCCGGTGATGAATGCCAGGCATTAGGAGTGTTTAGATTGCTG
>PFJN01000061.1 GCA_002783105.1 Candidatus Pacebacteria bacterium CG_4_10_14_3_um_filter_34_15
TGGATTGTTGTAAGCATGGCTTTTTCAACTCCGAACACATCAGACATTATCTTAGCTACAGGTGCTACACAATTTGTGGTGCACGATGCATTTGAAAATATTTTAGCATTCTGGTCAGCTTTGTTAACTCCAATGATACTAGTACTTACATTTCCGCCCTTAGCTGGAGCTGTAAGCAGAACTTTTTGAGCGCCTGATTCTAAATGTCCAGAGGCTTTCTCTTCAGTTATAAATATTCCAGTAGCATCTACTACTACTTCTATTTCGTACTTTTTCCATGGAATTTTCTTTGGATCTTTTTGAGCAGTAACAGTAATTTCATGTTCTCTTCCCAAAGTGATGGTACCAAGTACTGGATTTTCATCAGTTGCATCTTTTACTGATTGGACTTTATTAACTTTTATATCACTGGAGAAGACTCCGTAGTTAGTATCGTATTTTAATAAATGAGCCCATTGATCAATTTCCATAGATCCAGAAGTATTAATAACCTTTAAACTAGAATTTTCTCTACCTTTTTCCCACCAAACTCTAAGGAATGTTCTGCCAATTCTTCCAAAACCATTGATGCTAAAATTTTTCATAGGTTCCTTTGTCTGCTAATTATTGTACAAATTTTGTTTTGACGTCATTACTTACATATGTTCCAATATTTTCACCTTTTACGGCTCGAAGCAAGTTGTCTCCATCAAATAGTTTAAAGACCATCAGAGGCATATTGTTTTCCATTGACATAGCTAAGGCTGATGTATCCATAATTTCAACATTGGTCATTTGGATAGCATCTGCAAAAGTCAGTGTTTCGAATCTTCTTGCATTATCATATTTACTAGGATCTTTATCATAAATGCCGTCTACTTTTGTAGCTTTCATTAAGATGTCGCAGTGAAGTTCGAGAGCATGAAGTGAAGCACCTGTGTCTGTAGTTACATATGGAACTCCTGTGCCAGCTCCCAAAATAACTACTCTACCCTTTTCTATATGTCGAATAGCTTTTCTTCTGATAAAGTTTTCCGCAACAGATGGCATCAATAGCGCTGATTGAAGTCTGGTTGGCACTCCGATTTGCTCGAGAGCATCTTGCAATGCTAAGCCATTCATAACTGTAGCCATCATTCCGATGTAATCAGCAGTTGCTCTATCAATTCCTTGTTTTGATCCTGCTACACCTCTAAAAATATTTCCTCCACCGATAACGATCGCTATTTGAACATGCTCTGTATATATCTGTTTAATTTTTTCTGCGACCTCTAGTGCGGCGACTGGATCTATTCCGTAGTTTCTGTCTCCCATCATTGCTTCACCACCAACTTTAAGTAAAATTCTTTTAAATCTTTTCGAAGGCATAATTATCTTTCCTTTAAATTATATATTTAATTTTGTTCTGATTTTTAATAATTTCCAGCGAATGTTATCTCCAATTTTGAATATTTGATAGAGAGGCGGATCAACTACATAATCATATGTGCCTAAAAACTCAACTAAATCTCCTCCATATCCCATTTTAAATTTGTGAAATCCATACCATTGATGTTTCTTATCTGGTTCTGGTCCAAGGGAGCCCCACATATCGAGTATAGAACAATTTTCTTTTTTTCCTAATTTAATCATTTCCCACATCATCAGATTATTAGCCATAACATCTCTGTGAATTGATCTAGAAGAACCATATGGATAGTAAATAATTCCATTAAAAATAAACATTATCCAGCAGGTTAAAACTTGTTCTTCGTAGACAGCGTTAAATATTCTGAGATTTCCTGATTTTCCTAGCTTTTCCCACATATTTCTGAAGTATTCAGGTGAATGAGCATAGAAACCTTGTCTTTTAGTTGTCTCTTTCAAAATTTCAATGTACTGTTCCATGCCTTCGGCTGAAGTATTTTCAAAAATTCTCACACCTTTTTTATAGGCTAAACTAATGTTGTATCGAGTTTTACTAGCAAGATTTTTAAATAAAATTTCTTCAGGCTTTGTGAGATCGAGTTGAAAGGTGTATTTTGTAAATAATGGTTTTCCTGGTACACAGCCATTTTCAATCAAAAATTTTGTGATATTTTTGTGGGCAGATGGAGAGCCAACTTTTTGGGCCACATTAGGCTCTATTTTGATGAAGATTGCGTTATTTTTTTGTGCTAAATCCTTCAAAGTTGTAAGTTGAGTTGTGTCCGGCATACTTCCTCTTGGAAAGTAGCCGACATTTTTATTTAAAAAAGGCACTGGATGGAAAGTTACCTGCAGTGCTTGAGTTAGTTTCGATTTTTCGTAAGTGCCCACTCTTTCGACTGTTAAACCAGTCTTTTTTTTAAATTCACCCCATTCCCATGATTGAAGAGGATGACCGACGACCTTATTATAGTCATTTTTTTCCTCTTGTCTTATGGATCGAATAAACATATCTAATCTGTATTATACGTTAAATAAATTAACTCTCAATAAGCTTGTCGATGTCAAAATCACCAGCGAGTACCCCATCCAAAAGATCTTCGTCAACCACAATTCTTCTTGTGGGTTTTATTGGTTTTTTGTTGAAACCACCATCATAGTTTCCGCCATTAATGTTATACCCCAGGGCACCTTCTCTCGCTTCGCGATTCACCTTGTATTTTTTTGGTTCTAATTCAAGATTCAGTAATTGTTTGGGGATATCTTCAATAAATCTACTTCTTATTGCAGAAATATTTGTTCCATATTGAAATCTTGATCTAGAGTATGTTAAATATAAATAAGATTTTGCTCTTGTGATGCCAACATAACAAAGTCTTCTTTCTTCCTCCATTTGATCATTATCCATTAGTGATCTGGAATGAGGCAATAAGCCATCCTCCATTCCCACCATCAAAACTACTTCAAATTCCAAACCTTTTGCCGAGTGAAGACTCATTAAATTAACATAATAATTATTTTCGTTGGCGTCGCCTTTATCGGCGAATTGATTATCTTGAATTAAAGCAATATTTTCTAAGAACTGAGAAACATTATCAAACTGAGTTGCAACATTTAGTAATTCTTCAACATTCTCTTTTTTAGTAATATTTTCTTCAGTATCTCTTTTGAACTTATCAATATATTTAGTGACTTCAAGAATTTCTTTTAATATTTCGGCTGCTGTATTAGTAATTTTAGTTTTTTCCAACCAACTCATAAAATTAGCGAATCTTCTTTGTCCCAGTTTCAAAATTCTTTGGTAACTAACGATGTCATCTCTATTTACTGAAAATCGCAAATATGCGATCAAGTCTTTCACTTCTTTTCTTTCATAAAACTTAGTGCCCCCAATCAATCTATAAGGAATTCCTCCACCAATCAACGCTTCTTCAAATTCGCGAGACTGTGCATTAGTTCTATATAGAATTGCAAAATTGCCATAATCAAATTTTTTTTGGTGAGTTTTGATGAACTTAATGACTTGTTTTGCTTCGCCTTTTCCTGAATTTGCTTCATAACAAGTTATTTTACTGCCAGCTTGTTTTGTAGTCCAAAGTTTAAGTATTGGATGAGAGGTATTTTGCGAAATAACTTCTGTTGCGGCATCAAGAATATTTTGAGTAGATCGATAGTTTTGCTCTAGTTTATATTCTTTAATTTTAGGAAAACTTTTTTTAAGTTGGAGCATGTTTTTGTAGTCAGCTCCTCTCCAAGCATATATACTTTGACAAAAATCACCGACAACGAAAATATTATCTTGTGGAGCGCTTAAAATTTTTGTTAATTCGTATTGAGCTTTATTTGTATCCTGATATTCATCTATCAAGACATGCTCGAACATCCGCTGATATTTTTCTCTGGTTTCCTTAGAAGTTTTTAGCAGATTTAGAGTTTTGGATAATAGATCATCAAAATCTACAGCAGATGCCTTATTAAGTTTGTGTTGATAGATTTTATATACTCGTGCAATGTGATTTTGGAAGGTACCACTAGCTATTTGTTGATAATCTTCATTTGATAATAATTCATTTTTTGCGCTGGAAATAGCTGTTTGAACTGCCTTGATATTAAATTCTTCTTTGTCAAAATTAAATTCTTTATAGATATTTTTTATTAAAGATATTTGGTCTGCTGAATCGTAGATGACGAAATTTTTTCCAAGATCAATTTGGTCTCCATCAATTCTGAGTATTTTTGCACAGAAACTATGAAAAGTACCACTCCATGGCAAGATGTGACCAGTAAGTTTTAGGATTCTTTCTTTAATTTCTTTAGCAGCTTTATTTGTAAAGGTAACAACTAAAATAGAATAAGGAGAAATGTTTCTTTTTTCGATCAGCCAAGACACTCTCGATGTTAAAACTGTTGTTTTTCCAGATCCTGCTCCGGCTAAAACCACAGCTGGTCCATTTTTATGTATTGTTGCTGCGACTTGCTCATTATTTAGTTTTGATAGAAGGTTTGACATGAGAAATTATACTAACATTATTTTAAGCTTATTTGTACAGCTAAGTGATTTAATGATATAGTACACTTTAAACAAGTTAAATATTTATAACGAAAGCTCAATTTTGCAGATTTAATTAAAATTATAAATCTTTGCTCCATAAGGCTTTCTCATATAAATATTTAATTTATTGAAAGTTCCAATTATGAATAAATTAATACTAGCAAATTTCAAGTCAAATAAATCAGTGGTAAATACAAACTTATGGTTTGAGAAGTTTTTGAAAAATGTTGATACTTCAGTTTTGAATAAACTTGATGTTTCAGTTGCACCCTCATTTGTAGCTTTGACTATGGTAAAAAAATTAGTTGATGAATCAGGAAAAAATGTAACTTTATCAATACAAGATATCAGTTCTTTTCCAGCAGGAAGTTATACTGGGGCAATTTCAGGTCAAAATTTGAGTGGTTTGAAAATTAAATATGCAATTGTTGGTCATTCTGAAAGACGAAAATATTTTGGAGAAACATCTCATGATGTAGCATTAAAAGTTGGGCAAAGTCTGCAGAATGGAACTACACCAGTGCTTTGTGTAGACACAGAGTATTTAGATGAGCAGCTTGGATTAATTGATAGAGAAGAATTAGAAAAGTGCGTCGTGGCTTATGAACCAATTTCAGCTATTGGAAATGGTAAAAATGCCGATGTTGGAACGGTCAGAGAAGTTAAAGAAAAAATTAAAAGGATTGCTGGCAATGTTCCTGTTATTTATGGAGGTAGTGTTGATGAATTTAATATTAATGAATATTTAATGGTATCAGATGGGGTTTTGGTCGGAACTGCTTGTTTGGATGCAGATCAATTTATTAGAGTGCTTGAAGTCGTTAGTTAACCTTATAAATTAAAGTGTCTTTGTTTTGAAAAGCTACCGGAAAATTTTCATCAAAATATTTTTGGTTAATAATAAACTCATTTTTTTCGCGATCGCCGATTACAACGTATTCAATATTATATTTTTTTATCAAGGCGAGAGATTTTTCAGGAAATTTGTAAATTTCTATTACGTCTCTACTTCGTTCATCAATCTCAAAGCCAAAATTTGTTACCCATCCTTTGTAGCCAAGTACAATTGATCTTGATCCCCACATTTGTAATGGATAATTATGATCAGAAGCAGTAAGAAAAACATCATTAGTTTTTGTATTTTTCATAACTTGTTGGGCAAATTCGATTTCTTCAAAGTCGGACAACATAAAAGTATTTTTATCAAATCTTTGCAATCTAATCAGTTCTAGGATTCCTGTTATAGAAAGGAATATCATCAGAAAAATTGCAAGTATTTTTCTCGCAATATCTTTTGGAGTGTTGAAACTTTTCCAAAGTTCAACAACCGTATGCGCAGTTAGTAATGAGAATCCAAAATAAACCCAAGCAAATAATTTTGAATTATCCCATGGAGTCGGTTGAAAAATTACTATATTTGCAATTGCAAATAATACAAAGAATCCATAAAAATATTCAATCAATAATTTTCTTTTTTTAGTTTTTTTGTTTTTAATAATTAAACTTCTAAGTGAATAAATTGCCAATGGAATCATAACTCCCCAAATTTCCCACCACATTTTTATCCAAGACAACAGGTTTTTTTCAGCTGTCCATCCAAATGAAATTTTCATAAAGTCTGTTTTTTGAATTCCTCCATGGATAAAATTAAAAAAAAGTGCTGTGGATAAAATTGTTGCAGGGATTATAAAGCATAAAATATTTTTTATAAATTTTTTAAAAGCGAATATTTCGAACTTGTTTTGACGAGAGATTTCAATAAATTTATAAAAAATACTTATACAAATAACTCCGCTAATTATTACAACAGCAATAAAACTATGTATGTGAGCAATCGGTAGTATTCCTGCTAGGAGTCCAGAAATTATCATCAATTTCTTTGAGTTTTTAGAAGATTTTTGTTTGATTGAAATTGTTAAGAGTAATAGAGACCAAATTCCAATAGTCATTCCTAATAAGAATGCTCTTTGAGGAACAAGCATTGCTGTTGGTATATTTCCAGCTAGCCACTGGTATTCAACGATTCTAGTGTAATCAACTGGAGGAAAAGTTAACAGCTCGAAGTTTGGTTTTGAATAGAAATTTTTAATAAAATTGATGAATCCAGGACCAGCTGAGGTTAGGAAAATAAATATTCCTAAGATTGATTTTTTACTTGATTTTATTATTTGGAAGTTTAAAAAATACATTCCAGTCAATAGTAATAAAATATATAGTATCGATGGCCAAGTCATAGCCTGAGTTATACTCAAGCCTAGTTTTATTAGTAAGCCTGAAATTGCATTCGTGAGAAATGGATATGTTAATTTTCCACCAGAGAAATAAGGATGATAAAGAAACCACTCGCTTATTGGTTTGTTTGCAAATGTATTTATCAGTGTGATGTGAAGAGCCCAATCACTCCAAACATTTGGATGAGTTGCGTACAAATTGCCAGCTTTAAAATAAATAATTTTTGAAAAAATACGAGTAAAATAAAGTCCGGCAGTGATAAAAATGAGAAGGAGAGATTTTTTATGTTGGTAAATTTGTGATTTAATTTGTTGTAAAAATTTGCTCATGGGGTTTTTGCTACTCCACAATCTGAGCAAAAGTACCACTTACCCAACCGGATTTTCCATTAAAGTTTATGTTGAACCAACTATTTTCTGTTTTTTCTAGATATGGATATTTCGTACCAACTGAGGCAAAACCCAATTCTGCTCCCACAGATCCCGCTTTGTCTCTGACTCTAAGAACTTCTTTTCCATCCTGAAAGAAGTTAGTTGGCTTAATTAATATTTGTTTTCCAGTTGTTTTGCTTTCTTCAGAAGCATTGGTTGCATTATCAAGTTGCCCAGATTTGGTTGCTGTTGCACTTTCACTAGCTTGATCTATTGCGCTTACTTCTTTAGTATCTGTTTTATCACTGTTATTTTCATTTTTCTGAGTTTCCCCGATTCCAACTTTTGCTAATTTAACACTCACAAGCATTCGATATCCTGGGACGGCATTTATTGTATGTTTTTGTGATTCGTAGGAAGGTAGAGAAACCTCAAACTCATTATGACCTGGAGTTATGTCTGGAATTATCACTGGAGAAAACTCTTTTTCCTTACCCTGAAGCGAGACAATGGCTCCATCAGGAATAGTAATAAATGAAACTTCAGATTTACTGTTTGATTTTATTGGCTCCATTTCATAAATTACACCACCACTTAATTCTGGTCTTTCTGCTAGTTTCCAAGTAACTACAGTTAATAGTCCTGGTCGAAGTCTAATTCTTGTTTCATATGCAACCAAGTTTGGATCGTCTGGTTGGATTTTTAAAGTATACTCACCAGGTTTAATCTCTCGATTTATGAAGGGAGCCTTTTCAATATATTGCTCATTTAAGAAAACAGCGCTGGCTACACCATCAGTTATTACTTGCAGACCGGATTTTGAATTTTTGTTAAGAGGATTACAACCAGAAAAAATTACTGTGACAAAGCACACGATTATAAATTTTAACCATTTCATACTTGTAGTTTATCACGAGTTTCTTAGCCTAGCGGTTTTAGTTTTTTTGATAGCGCGTAGGACAAATTTTCACTCACGTGAGATACAGGAATAAATTTAATATCTTTTTTAACACTGTCTGGTATTTTTATGATGTCTCGCTCGTTTTCTTTTGGAATAAGAACTGTTTTTATGCCGGCCATATGAGCTGCGATACTTTTTTCTTTTAATCCGCCAATTCTTAAAACTCTACCTCTCAATGTTACTTCTCCAGTCATTGCAATGTCTTTTCTTACTGGAATCTTGGTAAATGCTGAAACAATTGCGGTAGTTATTGTAACTCCAGCCGAAGGTCCATCTTTAGGCACTGCTCCTTCTGGAACGTGAATGTGCACGTCTTTATTTTGAATTGCTTTTTCAGTAATTCCTAGTTCTTTGTGATTGGCTTTAACATAGGTAAGAGCTGCTTGCGCAGATTCTTTCATTACGTCTCCAAGTTTTCCAGTAAGTTGAATCTTTCCTTTTCCTGGTGTTAATGAGACTTCTATAAATAAAAGTTCGCCTCCAACTGATGTCCAAGCTAATCCAGTTGATTGACCAACGATATCTTTTCGTTCTGCAATGTTGACGTCATATTCTTCTGGACCTAAATATTTTTTCAATAAGTTTTTGTTGATAATAATTTGCTTTTTTTTATCACTAGACACAATATCTTTAGCAGTTTTTCTCATGAGTTTTCCAAGTGTTCTTTCTAATTCTCTTACGCCTGCTTCTCTAGTATATCTGTTAATTATGGTCTTGATGCTTTCATCAGGAATTGAAATTTCACTCTTTTTTAATCCGTTAGCTTTTAAAACCTTTTCAAATAAATAATCTTTGCCAATATTGAATTTTTCTTCTTGAGTATATCCAGAATATCTAATAATTTCTAAGCGATCCCTTAAAGCTGGTGGAATTGTATCTAATGTGTTTGCGGTTGTGATAAAAATAACTTGAGATAAATCAAAAGGCATATCAATATAATGATCCTCAAATTTAGAATTTTGTTCAGGATCTAGGGCTTCCAATAACGCTGCTGAAGGGTCGCCTTTGTAGTCATTGCCAATTTTATCAATTTCATCAAGCATAAATACTGGATTCATACTCTCAGCTTGTTTCATTCCATTAATAATTTTTCCTGGCATAGCGCCAACATAAGTTCTTCTGTGCCCTCTTATTTCTGATTCATCATTGATTCCTCCTAGAGAAATTTTAATGAATTTACGATCAAGTGCTTCCGCGATAGATTTGCCAATGCTGGTTTTTCCAACACCCGGTGGACCTACAAAACATAATATTGTTGGAAGTGTTTGGTCTTTTTTATTTTTATTTCTAGATTTGAGTTTTAAGACTGCGACATATTCTAAAATTCTATCTTTAACTTCCTCAAGACCATAATGACTTTTTTCTAGAATGTTTTCTGCCTTATCTATACTTAGTTCAGCGTTGGTTACTTTGTTCCAAGGAAGTTCAAATACCGCATCCAACCAACTTCTGACGTAACCAGATTCGGGGTTATTAGGAGACATCATTCTTAGTCGTTTAATTTCTTTTTTAATTTTTTGCTTAAGTTCTTTAACAAAATTAATGCCAACTAACTTTTTTTCATAATCATCAGCTGCCTCATCGTCATCGTCAATATCGCCAAGTTCTTTTTGAATTGTTTTCAATCTTTCTCTTAGGACACTCTCTCTCATGTGTTTATCAAATTTTTCTTGAGTTTTGTGAACTACATCTTTTTCAATTTCCAAAACTTTTATTTCGTGAGCAAGGTGATCTATAACAAGTTGCATTCTTTTTTTAACGTTCAGAGTTTCAAGAATTTCTTGTTTATCTTTAGTTTTGATTGATAGAGTGCTAGCAATTTGATCAACTAGTTCACCATCGGTGACACCACCCATAAGTTTCATGAAGTTCAAAAATTCAACTGGTTTTCCCATATGAACAGCTTTTCTAAATTCTTTTTGCAGATGCGAAACCATGGCCGAAGTTTCGTTATTAACTGGTGCAACTTCTATTAATTTTTCGACTTCAACAACTAATTTTGGAGAAGTTTGAATAAATCTGATAATTTTTACTCTACCAACACCTTTTACCAAGGCATTAACGTTACCGTCTGTCTTTAATTTCTTTTCAACAACTGCAAGTGTACCCACTTCATACAAATCACCTTCTTTAGGTAAATTAATTTTTGAGTTTCTTTGAGTAATTAAAACAACAGTTTTTTTGATAGATTTGATGTTTTTGATTGCATTTAAAGATAATTCTCTACCGAAAGTTAAAACAGATTCTGTGCTTGGAAAAAGTACTCCTTCTCTAATGGGAATTGCATCCAAAATTAATCTTTCAGGTTGGATTTTTATAATTTGTGATGCGGTGTTGTTAATTTCTTCAATCATTTTTTTTTGAAATCTTCGATTGTTTTGTATTGTTTGTTTGGCATTGGTGGGTGTACATCGATTCGAACGATGGACCTCAGTCTTATCAGGACTGCGCTCTAACCAACTGAGCTATACACCCTCTAACAGAGCAATATTTTAACATATTTTATCTCAAGAATCACGCCTAGTTTGAGCTTATGTTAGAATCAACTTTCTATTTATATCATAATTATGAGACAAGAAACATTAAAGGCTGGTATATTGCGAGTTGATTCTAGAATACAGATTCCTGTAGCTGATGTTGTGGATAAGACTAATGGTATGCAGATTTTTATACCAAGTGATAACGATTTAGAAAGTGGAGTTCTTGATGTTTTAAAAAGATTTGCAGTTGCTAAAAAAATTGGTGGTAAGCATATGTTTTGGGAACATCAATGTCCTCCTCTACCTCATCATCTAGATGCAGAGAAGCATAAAATTCTTTGGATTGATCAATTGGGAGATGGAGCCACTATCGATTTTTGGCATGATGACTCGTGGAACACTTTATTGGCTGACAGAGAGTTTATGAGTAATGCAGATGTAATGTTTGCTAAGATGCAAAATCAGGCTAAAACTGAAAATAGGAATTTAAGAGTTTACTATCTTTTTGGTTTTGCAAAACAATCTGATGTCGCACGTATTAGCGAAAAAATTGATAAGAAAAAGGTCTTTCATAGAAGTCTTCAATCTCAATACCGAGGTCATATTCATGTTGTAGAGGCAATTGAAGATTCTAGAGATGAGGTTAGGTGGTTAAATAAAGATGACTTACTAGACAAAAGATCTTTGCTTCCGATGTTTCTAAATACTGCAGGTGAACTGGCAATACAGCATTACTCTGGAAATTTAAGAAGCTTTGGAAAGAAAATTACATATATTCAAGCTGTGAGCAATCCAAAACAAGCAGAAAATAAAGTAATTTTTAATATTGAGAGAACAATGTTTGCATTTTCTTCATGGGAAGAAGCGCTAGGTTCAGTACTCGAACTATATAATAGTTTACTTGATAGTTGGTTATTGACCGCTGCTGCAGTTGCGGACAATTACATTGAATTTGCAGGCGCCCAACTGAAGTTTTTACAAGGGTGTTTACCGGGATTTACATTTATTAGACCATCGGTTCAAGACAAAATAGCTGGTGGAGTTGACCCAGGTATAAATTGGCTTATAGTCCCATTTTCAACCGTAATTCCTCAATCAATTGTTCGTCCGGGAGTTTTACTTAACAGACCACATCCTAATAGCCATAGTTAGAAATATAAATCAATATTTTTTTGTGACTCATTCCCAATGATTTCAAGAAGTATTTTTTGATTATTTTCACAGTTATTGTTATCAGTACATTTTTGAATTTTTGAATAATAAGCTCTATTTGAATCTGGAGGAGCTATGGCGTAGATAAAATATTTTCCCATTGGAATTTCTAGCATATACTTTAATTCGTTTGGAGTAGTGGTTTCAAGTAATTCATCGGTACAGAATTCTTTGATGGTAAATTTATCTTGAGCGCAAACTATAATATTGTCTACAGAAATTGCATTATTAATCTTGAGTGATCCAGAAACTATTCCTGTTGCAGTAGTATTTACGCCCATCACGGCGTTCTTTTCAGGATTTTCTTTTTCTAATTTTGAAATTTGATCTTTAAGTGAGTTTATCTCCTGTGCCTGATTATCTGATTTTTCTATTAATGCTTCTTTGTCTGCTTCCGAGCTCCAAATGTATGAAATTGAAAGAATCCCAATTAATACAAACAAAACAATAAAGAGACTATTTAATTGTTTCATAATTTTAGTATATACTATATTTTGGGATTAAAAAAACCACCCTACAAAGGATGGAATCTTCAAAAGTTAATAACTAACGCGCGGTTTAAGCGCAAGTTGTGGTGCGTGCCACAAATTGACAAATTCTGACGCAAACATGGTGATAGAGCCGACCTGGATATGATAGTCTCAGGATTTTGTAAAAATTGTTTCATTCCAATTGCTTGGAATGGGAAACAGGAGGTCGTGATATCTCCTACCCATCTCCTTAGAAAGGAGGTGATCCATCCGCACCTTCCAGTACGGATACCTTGTTACGACTTAGTCCTCATTGCCAACCTCACCGTAGAAGGGCCACCCCAGTAAACTGGTTATGGTCACCCGCTTCGGGCGCTGCTGACTTTGCTGGCTTGACGGGCAGTGTTCTGAGATCATCGTGCCATTGCTGGCTTAATTTCGTGTCTCTCGCCGCCTGGCGCGCGGTTTTCCCGCACCATGGCGAACCCTTAGTCTCTTTTTTTGCTATATTTATTCATATTTCTACGAATTTCACGCAATTTTTCTATTCCTTCCATTGTAAGATGCTCACGATTTTCAAAAACTTTGGCTGCTTTGACAAAAAGCTCGAAAGATTTTCGTTTTTTGCCTCGCAGTTTGTGTTTCTGAAAGAACGGAATGAGTTTTTCCCTAATTTCCTTGATTGAAGAAACTTTTAATTCTACATGAGGATTCCATCAGTAGCGTTCATAGCTAAGGTGGTAAATTCTTCCGCAATTCAAAGTTTGTTGAATGCTTTGAAGAATTTCCTCATCATCATCTCGAAGTTCGATTTCAAAATGAAGTCGAGCATCTAGACCAAGTTTTTTCGTTTTGTGTTTAGATATAACGATAGTAAAGCAACCTTCACCATCGACGAATCCGCACACATAATCAGGAGGTAGATTCATTTTTTTTGACTAAGTTTGGTCCTTCCTTTAATATTTGCATTTTTCAATGCTTTTTTTAAAAGTACTATGACCTCTGCAGACTTCCTAAAAAGTATTTGATGTTGTTACCGCTATCATACTGAAAATCTCGTTGTTAGTAAACAAACGAAACTCAGGTATTTTTAGGATCTCCCTTCGTTCACATATTTTCCATTCAAAATCATCTCGAGCCCAAATGCATTTTATTCCTTACATCATTTAAGATGTTAAATAAGTGACTTCTCCATTTGTACGTGTAGGATCGTCAGATATAAAATGTCGAATTAACTTCAAGCTGATTTTTGCTACTTTCACCCTTCGTCCTGGAAATTACTTTCCTTAGGACTGCGATTTTGCTTCTAATTGCTTATTTCAATGATAGGTTGGATTTTAACCAACTGGATAATATGCGCGGAAGGCGCATTTTAATTTGTACAAGGAGCGAGAACGTATTCACCGCAACATGCTGATTTGCGATTACTACCGATTCCGGCTTCATGAGGGCGAATTGCAGCCCTCAATCCGAACTGAGGGGCCGTTTAGAGGATTAGCTCGGGGTTGCCCCGTTGCGACCTGTTGTCGGCTCCATTGTAGAATGTGTGTTGCCCCAGATGTAAGGGACATGCTGACTTGACGTCATCCTCTCCTTCCTCCTTTGTATAACAAAGGCAGTCTTCTGTGACACTTATAACACAGAACAAGGGTTGCGCTCGTTACTACACTTAAGTAGACGTCTCACGACACGAGCTGACGACAGCCATGCATCACCTGTGTACCACTCTCGAAGAAAGCTATGTTTCCATAGCCGTGCAGGTACATGTCAAATCTGGGTAAGGTTTTTCGCTTTGTATCGAATTAAACCACATACTCCACCGGTTGTGCGCTCCCCCGTCAATTCCTTTGAGTTTTAACCTTGCGGTCGTACTCCCCAGGCGCTTTGCTTAACGCGTTAGCTTACGCCACTCAAGTAAACTCGAGCAACTAGCAAAGATAGTTTACGGCTTGGACTACAGGGGTCTCTAATCCCTTTTGCTACCCAAGCTTTCGTCCCTGAGCGTCAGTCATGTTGTAGAAACCTGCCTTCGCGCATGGTATTCCTCTTGATATCTACGGATTTCACCCCTCCACCAAGAATTCTAGTTTCCTCAAACAGACTCTATTTTTACAGTATCTTTTGCCCCTCTGAAGTTGAGCCCCAGGCTTAAACAAAAGACTAATAAAAACGCCGACGGACCCTTTACGCCCAATAAATCCGGATAACGCTTGCACCCCACGTATTACCGAAGCTTCTGGCACGTGGTTAGCTGGTGCTTTCTAGCGAGGTACTGTCAAAAATTCATCCCTCGCCACAGTGGTTTACACTCCGAAAAGCGTCTTCCCACACGCGGTGTCGCTGCGTCAGACTTTCGTCCATTGCGCAATATTCCCGGTTGCTGCCACCCGTAGGTGTAGGTTCCGTGTCTCAGTAACCTTGTGGCCGATCATGCTCTCACATCGGCTAGCCGTCGTAGTCTTGGTAGGCCATTACCCCACCAACTAACTGATAGCGCGCAGGCTCCTCTAATAGTGCATAAATGCTTTCCCCGTAAGGGCTTATGCGGTATTATCCCATCTTTCGATGGGCTATCCCCCGCTACTAGGTAGATTCCTACGTGTTACTCACCCGTTCGCCACTCGTCAGCATCTAGTAAACTAGACCTGTTACCGTTCGACTTGCATGCCTAAAGCACACCGCCAGCGTTCATCCTGAGCCAGGATCAAACTCTCAAAAAAAGTTTGAAATTTTATCTCTTCATTGAAGCCGAGATAAAAGTTTAGCTCTATTATTTTATTTTCAGATTTATTTATTTTAAAAATTAACGGATTGTACACATAACATATAAAAATATATGTAATGTATGTAATATCTTAGGTAAACCTAGGATAGAATTGTACAATCCACTTTTAAATTAAAGTCGATCTAAGTTCAGTTCTATCACCATGTTTATGTCAGATATTTGTCATTGTTGATTTGTAGTTCCAGCTTTGGTAACTACAAATCGATTAGTTATTAACTTGTTAAAGTGCCAACTTGTCGTGTCTCATGTAAATCGCCTTGTGCAACCTATTCTAGACAGTAACAAATCCAAGAACGTGTTATTTATTCTTGTTTCCTTGTTTGTAAAATCTCCCTAAGGGAGATTTTCTTGAGATTAGTATCCAGAGTTCCCGGACTTTATCTTTAAGAAGATTCATATTCTATCATGTGAAATTATAAAATCAAAGGGTTAGTTTATCTGAGATAAATCATGTCTCAATTCTGGAAAAATTAAAAATAAGAATTCTCTGGTAGCATGACGATTTTTTCCTTCATATGGAAAATCATGTATATCAAATCCTGGAGAAGCATTAATCTCAACAATGATATAGCTGTCTTTTGTTTGTTCTTTAGTGATATCTGTACTCATAAAATCTAGACCGGCAAAGGATAAACCAGGAATTGCTCGTATTGCTTTGAGCGCAATTTCTTTGACACTAGAGTGAACTAGATCTGTAAAATCAATTGCATCTCCACCTTGAGAAACATTGGAAACTTTTTTCAAGAAAACTCTTTGTCCTTTTTTTAATATAGCGTCTGTGTCAAGGTTTTGATCAGCTAAGTATTTTTTTAATTTTTCATTTATGATAATTTTTAAATGTGATTTATTAACACCATTACTAGATCTTAGTTCTTCTTTATTTTTTGTGGCAATAAGTTTTTTAATATTATCTTTGCCATTTCCAGTAACATTGGCGGGAATTCTTTTGAGAACTCCAATAACTTTTTCTTTGGTTAATAAAATACGATATTCTTCTCCCAAAAACATTTCTTCAATAATTACTCCAGAGTTTTTTCTTGTTGAGTATGACAAAGCCAATTCAACTGCTTGAGAATACTCTTCATAAGTGGATACTCCGATAGTAATATTTTCTCCCCAGGTTCCATCACTTGGTTTTACTACTAATGGTTTTTTTAGATCTTCAAAAATATCAAGGAGATATTTTTTATCATGACTTTTATTGATTGCATACCCATTGGCAACACTAACTCCTGCTTGTTTTAGCAAGTTGCGAGTTATTTTTTTGTTGTCACAATATATGGCTATAGCAGTGGTTGTGGAAGGTACTTGATGATAATATGCTTCTTCTTTTCCGTTGTAATTGAGGATTACTATTTGGGTTCCGTTAATTATTTTCCATTTAACCCCGTATTCTTCCGCAACGCTTATTAATAAACGAGAGCTATTAGTTAGATCTTTGCCTTTTTTTATTCCACTAGGGGTAAAGCGCTTGTATGTTAGTTTCGACAATTTTCTTTTTTCTAAAGGATGTTTAGTTGGAGATGATTCCCCCGCCTAAGCAGATGATTTCATTGTCAGTTTTTTTGTACCCCTTAGGGCACAAGTAAAAAACGGCAGACTGACCTTCGGCAATTCCTTGTACGGCTTTTTTAAGCTTGACTTCATTATACACTAGTGAGCAGGCAAGAAGTTCTCCGGTATGTCTAATTCTGACAAAAAGGTCGCCATTTTCTTTGGTGAGTTTCTCATTTTCATCAATAATCCAGTGTAAATTACGTACTCCAAATTTATCATTTAGTGTTTCTCCGCCAAAGCCCACAACGAGCTGATTTTTATCAGGCGCTTTCTTAATCACATAAAAAGGAGGAATATTGCTTTTATCAATGGTTGTTCCGTCATCTTGTTTATGTAATGTTTTTGATTTAATTTCAAAGCCACTTCTCTGTCCTATGGTATAAAACCAAAGACCTTTGTGAGATCCAATAATATTTCCCGAGGTATCTACTACATTTCCAGGATTCTCTCCAAGTCTATCTTTTAAAAACTGATGGACATTGATGTCGCCAATAAAGCAAATTCCAACAGAGTCTTTTTTGTTAGCAACGTGAATTCCACGTTTTTTGGCTTTTTTTCTAACTTCATCTTTATTAAGATTTTGCAAAGGAAAAAGTGTGTGATTAATTTGGTCTTGGTTCATTAAATATAAGAAATAAGTTTGATCTTTATGTTCGTCTTTTGGAATGGATAGTTGTTTTTCTGAGATTTTTGCGTAATGTCCGGTAGCAACATAATCAAAATCTTTTTTCATTGCCCAGTCATAAAACATACCAAATTTAATTTCTTTATTACACATGATGTCTGGATTTGGAGTCAGTCCTTTTTCATATTCATTAAAAAAGTATTCAACCACATTTTCTTTATATTCTTTTTTAAAATCCAAGACTTTAAAAGGAATTCCAAGTTTGAGAGCAATTTGAAGCGCATCTTTACGATCTTCTTCACTTCTGCAACCTGGAGCACGCCAACATTCAAGATAAACTCCAGTCACGTCATAGCCACGCTCGACTAGTAAGTGGGCACAAAGTGAGGAATCAACGCCTCCGCTCATGCCTAGCGCAACTTTGGTTTTGTGATTAGCATCTTTTTTATTCATAAGAGATGATATTGTAGCATTTTTCAAAATTATAACTATAATACCCACCACATTATAAATATAATAATCGTCTATGCAAAAAGTTGTTCTCTTGCTCGGTAAAGGTTTGCTTGCGAAGTTTGAAAAACATATTTTAAAGATTAATCCAGCTTTGACTGCTGTTGAGTGTTGCTTTAATTTAGAAACACCAGAAAATCACTCTCAAAATTACCTAATTATTCCAAAAGGAAAAGAACTTAAGACAATTATTGAGTTTTGTAAAGATAAAGAAGTAATTGGAGTTATTAATCGTAGAGATTATTACGAAAAACTTCATGGTGAACTTGTTGATCACTTTCAAGTTCCCGGACCTTCTTTTCATGCAGTAGATCAAGTTAGTAATAAGGCTAATTTACATCAACTTATGGAAGATTTAAATTTACAGCTTTTTAGACCAAGAACAATTACATGTCAGCTGACTGAGGTGCAATCATTGCTGAAAAGTGTTCAGTTTCCTGTGATCATAAAGCCTTTTGCTGGTGCTCACAGTAGAGGTGTTCATAAGTTAGAACAAGCTAGCGATTTTGATGGAGTGTATCCTCAGCTTTATGAGCATTTTAAAAATGAGTACGCTATTAATCAATTAGATAAAGAGGATAAAACAGTTTTAATTGAAGAATTTTTGACCGGAAAAATGGTTGTTCCGATTTGCTACATTGATAATAAATACAAGGTTCATTTTATTTCTTTACTAAAAGTAGTTAGAGCTAATGATATTGGTCAAGATCACTATCAACTTATTTATCGTACTACTCCATCTAATGTAAGGGAAAATATTCAACAAAAAATGCGTTTTGTTTTACAGAAAATTGCAAAGGCAAGCAATTTAAAAGAAACTTTTTTAGATCCTGAATTTTTTGTTCACAAAGAAAATATTTATTTAATTGAAATTAATGTCAGAATGGGCGGATTTAGACAAGAGCTAGCTATGCCAGCTTTTGATATTGATTTGGAAAAGATGATTACACAATTAGCTTTAAGGCAAGAAGTTGATGATCAATTTAATGCCGTTGGAAGTGCTACTGCCTGTGAAATTTGGGAGCCAAAC
The DNA here is from genome assembly GCA_002783105.1 of Candidatus Pacebacteria bacterium CG_4_10_14_3_um_filter_34_15. Taxonomy (GTDB): domain Bacteria; phylum Patescibacteriota; class Microgenomatia; order UBA1400; family PJMF01; genus VFLK01. The sequence continues at coordinate 18,672 of PFJN01000061.1, forward strand.
TCTGGTGTTATTAAAACAATTAAGCTTCCAAAGAGTAAACACATTACTTGGAGTAGGTTGAACTTACATGAAGGTGATTATTACGAAGCACCACCTGAAGGTAATACTTCCTTAGGAAGTTTCTATATTAGTGCTCCAGAAAAATCTTTAAGTTTAGCAAGAGCGGTTCGCAACAAAATGATAATTGAATTTGAAGAGGATAATTTTAAACAGTGATTATCATTTTAATTTATCAAATCCATTAAACTCTCCTATTTTGTTCATTTCATTAGCGTATTTGTTTTTATCAAGTGAGAAAAAACTTGGAAGTTTTGGAACGAAGTTTGGATTTAAATCTGTGGCAAGCTTGGCATCTTCTTTTGCTAATTTTCCAAAATAGAGATTGGTTATATCAAAATTATTTTTTTTGAGCCAAAGCCAAATTTCTATCATGCCTTCAAAATAGACAAAATCTTTTGTAAAACCACCGGGCTTGCTTGTGTCTGTTAATCCTCTTTTTTGTTTTATTGTTATCATCCATCTTCTTTCAGGATCTTGAACATATTTTCCAAGCATTCTCCATGTTTCTGCAAATGACGTTTTTTGTGAGTAGATGACTGCAGAATATCTGACGGCTGAGTTAAAAGCGCTTTTATGGGTGTGTGCAAGCAAAGAATGCAAAGAGGCTAATCCTTCTTCAGTTTTTAGGTAATTCGAAAATCCAAACTTTTTTTTATGTTTATACCATGGTTGTTGCTCATAATTAATATTTCTCAAAGCATGGGTGCCAATTTCATGATACATCATTCCGATTAGTCCCTCTTTTCTAAAGTCTGCAGGAAGTCTAAGTTTCAAAGTATCACGATTGACACTTGCTCTAGATAAAAAAGAAGAAGACCATATAACATTGTATTTTTTTTGAAGTTGGTGCATATGAAGAAAAGTTTTTACTGCTTTATCAACATATGATTGAATAATTATTGGTCCTTCCATCATAGAAAGATCATCTTCATTTCTACCAAAAAAAGTTTTTTCAAGAATATAATTTGACAATTCTGAGTATTTTTGATTAGGCAATCCATGTTCAATTAGTCTTTCTTGAGAAATTTCTTTCTCATAAATAAACTGAGGATTGTACGAGTTATCGTTGAAAAATTTTTCTTTTTCTTCGTTTAAGTTTATTGGGATTAAATCAGAAAGTAAACTCATTTGGAACTTTGTCCTTTTGAATTATCTTCTCCTACGTCGCCAATTAAGAAACCTTGTAAATCTATTCTGCCTAGCTCGATTTTGTGTTTGCTTTTATTCAATTTTTTTATAACTACCATTGCAGTTTTCTGTTTTTTTTCTTTTATCTTGAATTTAACTTCGACAACTGGAACTTTTCCTTCAATACTTTCTTGTTGTCTCCAAAGCAGATCATCAATGTCTAATATTCCTAGTTGCTGAGCATACTCTTCGCTAATAGCAGATCTATATCTAGATGTATTAATGAGGGCATCAACTAAATGAGCTTTATTTTTGTCATCAAAAACTGTAATTTCTGGTTTGGTTGAAATAACTTGAATTCCCTCTTCGACTTTTATAGTGGCAGAAAGATCGTGGGCAAACAGTGCCTGAGAAATTTTTACTCCATGCTTGGCATCTCTAATTTCTAGGCCTTCCACTCTTTCAAGTCTTCTTTTGAGTCCAGCTTTATTACATAGCTGAATTGAAAGTCCAGGATAACCGTTTAGTTCAACAATCATTGGTCCTTTGGTGGGATGTATAAATAGGTCGGCTCCCATAAATATATATCCAGCTGATTCAGCTGCCTTAACAGCAGTTTCTAGAATATTGTTCCATTCTGGTATTTGAATTCCAGAAACGTTTTTTTTAGTTCCTGGGAATTTTAAAATTCTCTCAGATTTGCCATATATACCGTAGGTGGTGATTCCAGTTGCCATATCGATTCCTAAGCCGATTGCTCCTTGGTCAAGGTTTGCCTTGCCTCTTGATTCTTTGGTGGGAATTCTAATCATAGCCATTATTGGAACGCTATTGAAAACTATCACTCTAATATCTGGAGTGCCTTTAAATGAATATTTAATTAGATCTGGATGAGCTGGAATCATTTCTTCAATAATTGCCTTATGGGTGCTTCCCCAGGTACTAAACTCACCATCTAAAATATTTTCAATGTGAAGATTCAATTCAGTGTCCGTAATGATCTCTCCGTTTGATGTTTGCCATTCGGGTTTGTTTGGATTCTTATTTGTAATGACTATAATACCTTTTCCAGCACTTCCACTTGCTGGTTTTACTACAAAGGGAACTGGAATTGTTTCCCAATTAATATTTTCTAAATCACTTAGATTTTCAAAGGTGTGAAAAACAGCAGCGGTTAAAATTTTATGTTCTCTTAAAAGTTCTTTTGTTTTCAGTTTAGAGAATCCATATTTTTTTGCAGAATAAGGATTTTTTTTAGTGTATTTATATCTCGCATTCATGCCTAAGATATGACCAGATTTGATTGTCATAGCTACTCCTCTACTCTTCTTCAATTAGTGATCTAAATCTTAGGCGTTCACTAACTCTTAAGCCTGCAAATTTTCCAATAAGAATATTGATTAATCCAGGTGCTAATAGCAATAATTCTGGTTCTGAAAGAGCTAGTTTTTGTAATGGTTCAAATTTGAGCAAAAATCCTGAGAAAACAGCTAATCCAATGGTTTCAATTGTAAGTGCTAAAGCCTCGCTTTGTTTTGTTTTTGCTTGAGCATCTAAGAAATTTTCTGCCAAGAGCACTAAAATTAAAATTGGAAAAATATTCACACTAAGAAGTGTAACGATCTTAATAAAAGGTGCCAACATAAGTACAATAAATATTCCCAAAGAAACCATCCAAAGCATTAGAGAAGTTCTAGGTAAATATGACAGTTTGGCTTTACCGAGAATTTTCCTAGCAACGATAGCAGTTAATGCTATTACCAAGAAAATTATTAATCCTTCGACAACTCCTGTAGATACTAGAGCAACTGAAAGTACGGCTGGAATATAAATACCAAAACCTCTAAGTCCAATAATATGTCTTGATGCGGCGATTAAAGATGCAATTAAAGGAAAGAGGATAATAAGCACGATCACGTTTACCTGTAATCCGTTTGAAACAGCAGTCCTAATGGCGTGTTGGATGAAGTTATTCCAACTTAAACTTTCTGGAGGATTTTCATCCATATAGGTTTCAAGTTTTGTTTTTTGTTTACCACTGGTTTCGGTAATATCTTGATCCTTTTTTTCCTGGATTTTTTCTACAACTTCTGCTGATGGAGAGGCTAATTTTGTTGAATCTGTGGCAGTCGCTCCTTCTGTTGCGTCTGAAACTAAAAAGTCTGGATCAATAAAATCAACATTGGTATTTATTTCTGCATTCTTTAATGTAGCTGCTGAGATAATATTTGACGGAAAAACGTTTAGTCCTATGGTAAAAACTAGTAAGATCAGGAACGCTATATAAGATATTTTTTTCATATTGTATTATAACATTTTGGAGCTGTAAATAGACCTTAAAGTTTAAAGTAACTTTTTTAGTAATGAGTGTATGAAACTTATCAAAAATGAGATAAAAATTAGAGACCAAAACTGATTTAACTCTGTGCCATAAATAACCATGTTTTGGATGTGAAAACCTGGTACTAAGTAGGTGCTGAGCCATAATAAAAAAATATTAATAATTCCAGAGAACAGACCTAAGGTGATCACGTTGACTGGCAAGAATAAGATTTTCAGGACTGGTCTGACTAAAGTATAGAGAATTGTTAAAACTATACTTGCGATAATTAGAGTAACAAAACTACTAAATCCAACTGCTGGTAGAACCCAAGCTAAGATTGCTAGTGTAATTACAGTGATCAAAACCGATTTAAACATTAAATAATTATAGCAGATGTTTTTTTCTCAGGTATTATTTATTTAAACATATCCTTCAGTCTTTTTCTTTTATGTTGGAATTGAGAAAATCTATGAGATTCGTCTCTGATTTGTTGAATCAATTTGAGAGACGGGTGGTTGCTTTCAAGTTTTACAGTAAAATATTCTAGATTTTTTAAAAAATTGCTGCTGTCTTTATAATCGGTGCCCCCGTTATTATTATTGCCCCATTTTGACCAATTAATTTTTGGAATTATTAATCTGTCGGGATTTTTTGCGATTCCAATGATTGGACAACTCCAGCTCCAGTTTTTAAGAGTTGATCGAACCTGACCTTTACCACCATCAACAATAACTAAATTTGGCAAACCCCACTTCCGATGGTTTTGCCTACGTACTGTGGCCTCTTTCATCATCTGGTAGTCATTTGGTGTATTCAAACTTCTAATATTAAATAATCGATATTGAGATTTGTCTGGTTCTCCATTTATAAAAACAACCATTGAAACTGCAGGATTGGTTCCTTGAGTATTGCTAACGTCATAGCCTTCGATTCTTTCTAGTGGGAATTGTTTTGGTAATCCCAAATATTCAGAAAGAATTTTTTGTAAATAAATAACTCCGTCTTCGTTAATTTTATTTTTTAAAGCATAGGAAGTTAGTTCTGGTTTTAAACGGTGAGTTTTTTTAGTTACATACTCAATCATTTCTAACTGGTCTCTAATTATGGCTGCTTCTTCAAATTTTTCTTGTTTAATTTTTTGAGCCATTTTGAGTTTTAAATTTTTTGAGACAACTTGTTTTTTCCCTTTTAAAAATAAAATTAGTTGTTTAATATTTTCACCATATGCTTCTTCGGAAATTTCTCCAATGCAAGATCCTGGACACAAATCTATGTGATAATAGAAACAAGGTTTTTTTTCGGATTCGATCTCGTCGCTTTTAACTTCATTAGTTCCAACTTTATTACACCACGGGAATATTTTTCTAGCAATTTTTAATACTTCTTGAGTTTTGTAGGCACTAGAAAAAGGTCCTAGGATAGTTCCTTTTGAGTAAATATTTTTTGAATCGAAAACAAATTGTTTTTTTCTAAGTCTAATTACTCTTGGAAATTTATCATTGGTAATATTTATATATAGAGGACTTTTGTCATCTTTGAGTAGAATATTAAATTGAGGTTGATAGGTTCTTATTAGCTCTGCTTCTACTAATAAAGCTTCTAGTTCGCTTTCTAAACTTATGAATTTTACTTTAACGGCAGTCGAAACCATTAACTTGATTCTGCTAGATAACTGAGGATGATTACTGTAAGATTTGAGTCTGTTTTTGAGCTTCTTGGCTTTTCCTACGTAAAGCACTTTCTCGTCTTTGTCTAAAAACCAATATACTCCCGGTAATAAGGGCAATGACGACAACACCAATTCCCAAATAAATAATTGTTTGGGTTTCTTGAATTTGCTTAATAAGTTTTGGTCCAGCTTTAATTGTTTGGGTGCTTGATTCATATAATAAATTATTTGTTTTTAAATTTAAGTAGTTAATATTTATAGATGCATCTTTTGGAATCGAAATATTTCTTGTAAAAAAAGTTACATCAAAATCTAATGTTTGAAATGGCAGCAGTGTTTCTATTTTTGGTTTATTGTTAAATGAAACCTCTATGTCACTGTTTAAAGATGTCACATTTGCTTCTATATCATACCATGCCTCTCCAGTGTCATTAATTATTTGCATTTCATACATACCTGGAATTGGGATGAAGAAAAACTTTTTTTGCGTCATTCTTGTTGAAATTTGAGGATTAATATTTGGAAATATTTCACCGATGCTAACTTCAACATCTTTAGTATCTTCAGTTTTTATTTTGTATGCGCCTGCTGGATATGGGAGCGAACTTGATGCTCCGTTAATTGAAAATACAATGTGATTAAGATCAAACTGTTTGAAGTAATCAATACCACCCGTTGTATCTTCCCATGTTGGATCAATTTGAATCCACAAGTTTTTTTCGAATGAATAATATTCAGGCCACGAATGTAGAATATCTCCCTCAAAACTTAGGGGACGCAAAACTGAGTTTTCAGTGTATGCATATCCAATTAATCTTCTTGCAGGGATTTTATTTGCGCGAGCTATCGCAATAAAGGCATCTGTGAACTCTTGACATACGGCAGAATCAGGATGATTGAATGCTTCTATAGCTCCAAGCCTTGAAATATTTTCGAAAGTAAGTTCTTCTCTAGAATATTCAAGTGATTGAACTACAAAGTCATAGATTTCTTTTGGAGTGGTATAGACTTGAGCTTTATCAATAATAAAAGGATCATCACTTTCCCAAAATTTTAAGCTTTTAGTGTGGTCTTTAGTGGGACTTGAGAATGGAATATTCAAGTTGGGATCTAAGGTTACTTTTGCTTCGGCAGTAAGATGAACAATAGTCGCTGTATTTGCGGGGATTCTGTAGGTAGCAATCCAGTTACCATCAAGATCTCTTTTTATCTCATTTGGAAATGGATCAAGTGCATGATAATGCATTTTTTGAAAAGGAGTATCAGGTGGCAAAGAGATTTGGGTTAGAGCTGGTGAGTTGGTAGGATTTTCTAGGCTATATCTAAGAGTCATTTTATAAACTTGCTCACTGCCGTAAATTGAAGAAATTTCTTCACCGTTTGGCCGGTCAAAGGTTGAGATAACTTCAGTTTGTTTAAAATTAACAGATTCTGGGTTTGGACTAACTCTAACTGGAATGGAGAAATATGCTGGAGTAATAAGTGTGGTTTTATTTGAATCAAAACTTTCTGAGGCAAAGGAGGCGTTAAAGGAGGGTCGTGGAACAGATGCTTCCGGGATCTTGAATGTAGTGGAATTGTATTCAAAGCGTGCGGAAGTTCCTGTGCCGGGTGAAGTTGAGGATTTAAGGCATAATGCGTATGAATTAAGCGTTAACAACAAGATAACAGAAGCAAGAGAAGCTTTGGATAATAGAGATTATTCAGATGCGCTTGGAGCGCTTGCCGGAGTTGAAGTGTATGCAAAGAGGATAGGAATTCCAACTCCCCCTGAATTTGAGAGTATGAAAAACGAGGCGTATAATATGGCAATTGACCTGAACCTTAAGAGCGCGTTCGAAGCGAAAAATGATAATAATTATGCTGATATTGAGTCTTCAATAAATTTCGTTGAAATGTACGCAAAGAAGGGCAGCATGGACATTCCGCAAAAATGC
>PFJN01000066.1:0-292 GCA_002783105.1 Candidatus Pacebacteria bacterium CG_4_10_14_3_um_filter_34_15
ATACATGTATTCCATAGAATCAGCAATTCCGATTGGGCGAGGCTTGGGATCATCAGCCGCATATTGTGCGGTTATCTCTGCGGGGCTTTTGGAATTATTTACGGGAGATGAATGGAGTAAAGAAGAGATAAACATATGTGCCTATCAGATGGAGAAATATTTCCATAAAAATTCTTCTGGGGTTGACACCTCAACCTCCATTATGGGGGGACTTATCTATTATCGGAAGGAATTTGAGTTCCTGAAAACAATCAGCAGTCTCCCCGTGAAACTTCCAAAACATTTTATCGAC
>PFJN01000066.1:321-4887 GCA_002783105.1 Candidatus Pacebacteria bacterium CG_4_10_14_3_um_filter_34_15
TGTAGAAACAACAGGGGAGATGGTTCAAAAGGTGGGACAACTGTTTAATACAAAAGGAGTAAAAATGGAGTACATAATGAATGATATGGAGAAAACAACAAAACGCCTCATTATTTCCATAATGAAGGAAGATACACTTTTATTTAAGGAAAACATACAACATAATCAAGAGCTATTGGAGCAAATAGGAGTTGTTTCTTCATCAACAAAAAAATTACTTACCCTTTTAAATAAAGTAGGTAAAGGAAAAGTTACGGGAGGTGGAGGGTATAAAGGTTTATCAGGGTACGTACTTTTTTATTATGAAGATTTGGAAGGGATGAGGAAAGTTTTAAACCAAAAAAACATTTCTGTTATACCTTTTATTCCCAACTACACAGGTTTAGTGAGAGAAGAGGCAAGGAAATGATAAATATGAAAGACACACAGGACGAGCAATTTATTGTGGTGGATGAAAAAGATACCCTGATAGGGTATAAGACACGATATCAGTGTCACCATGACAAATCGCTTATCCATCGAGCAGTTGACGTTATTCTCTTTAATAAAGAAGGGAAAATTGCAATGCAGAAAAGAAGCAGTCAAAAAGATTTATATCCTGGATATTATTGTGTAACAGCAAGTGGACATGTGAGTAAGGGAGAAAGCTATGAAGAAACCGCTCATCGGGAACTTAAAGAAGAGATGGGAGTGGAGGGAATTTCTCTAAAAAGAAAGGATACTTTTATTGCTCGTGCAGAAAAAGAAACAGAAATGATAGCAGTATTTATGGGAATATATGATGGGGCCTTTACCTTTCCGTCAGATGAAGTGGAATCGGTTCATTATTTCTCGCAAGATGAAATAAAGAATATCTCCCCCATAACACCCTCTTCCATTGAAAGTTTAAAACGAATCAAGTGGTTGTGAAATATTAAGGACTTGTCTGCGTATCTATCGAAGGAAGCTTAAATTGGAGACCATCTTGAATACCAAATTTCCCTCCCAGTACAGTACCCATTATCACATTAAATACCACCACCACAACAACAATCAAGATAAGACCAACAACCGCCGCTTGGATTTTATTTTGGGCTTTGGTCAATTTTTCCTTTTCACCGGAGGAAGTTACCCATTCAAACGCTCCCAGTAATAAGTAAATAAGCGTAGCGAGTGCGGCAACAAAAAAAAACAATTGAAGACCAGTTGAGATAAGATTACCAAGTGCAGTATTGACATCTCCCTTATAGAGTGGATCATCAACGGGAGAATTGATTGTTCCAATAACTCCTGACGTATCAATCGCGGATAAATATTTCATAGGGGCATATCAACTTTTAATACAAATCCGATAATCTTTGTAAGAACGAAACTAGCAACAATCAAGAATAATCCTATAATGGCATATATGAGAACCGATTGAGCCTTGGATATTTTTTCTGGATTACCTTCACTCGTAAGATATTTATACGCGCCAAGAAGAAGCATTGTAAGAGTAATAATCCCTCCAATTATCATCATGATAGGTACTATAAGGTTTACTAAAGAGGTAATGGAGTCAAATTTTGCAACAGGATTTAAATCTTTATTGCCGAAATCAACTTCAGCATAAACGGAACGAACGATGTTCATATATGAACTATACTGAATTTTACAGATTCAGTCAAGTTTGCGGAAAATGTTCGGTATAATTAATCCATATGGAAAAGAAAAATCTTCCAATACATATCGCAATAATTCCTGATGGAAATAGAAGATGGGCCAGAAAACGGAGTCTTCCCACACTTGAGGGCCATAGAAGGGGATTTGATAGGGCATATGAACTAGTTAAAAAAGCAAGAGATATGGGCATAAAAATTGTTACTCTTTGGGCTTTTTCAACTGAGAATTGGAAACGAACGACTGAAGAGGTTGGTTACCTCATGCACCTATATGAGCTAATGATAGGAAAACATGTAAAAGATGCTCAAGAAAACAATACACGCCTTATACACATAGGAAGAAAAGATAGAATACCGTCCAAATTGTTAAAAAAAATTATGGAAGCAGAAAAAATCACGGAAAATAACAAAAAATATTTTTTGTGCATTGGAATTGACTATGGTGGTGAAGACGAAATACTGAGGGCTGTTGGAAAAATGGTAAAGCTGTCAAACGTAGTAGATCATGATTCATTATTCTCCTGTCTGGATACCGCCACTCTTCCCCAGCAATATGTAGACCTTATGATTAGAACGAGTGGAGAACTACGAATGTCAGGATTCCTTCCTCTTCAGTCAACGTATGCGGAATTTGCTTTCAGTGAAAAAATGTTTCCAGACTTCACTCCTGAGGATTTTGAAAAATCTATTGCCGATTACATATTACGTAAAAGGCGATTTGGAAAATAAGGTATGTTTAACCCCACATTTACCATCACCAATCAAATCCTCACCAATATCTCAAAAGTTGAGGCTGCTGAAGAAGTGATACGAAACGCACCTCTCCTTCCCCTGTGGGAAAAGCAGTTTAAGGAAGATGCGATTGTTCGAGCCGCATATCACGGAACCCATATTGAGGGGAACATGTTGCAGAAGGAAGAAGCGAAGGAAGTACTGATGGGTAAAACAATCGCAGCTCGTCCTCGGGATATTCAGGAAATAATAAATTATCGAAAAGTAGTGGAACTTATTGATGATGAAGCGACAAGAAAAATAGATAAGATCACTGAACAACTTATTCTCAAAGTTCATCGGATAACGACCGAAAAAACCCTCTCCCAGGAACAAGCAGGGATTTACAGATTAAAACAGGTTGTTATCCGCAATTCCGCCACAGGAGAAATCACCTTTAAGCCTCCAACCCCCCTAGAAGTTCCATTTCTTATGAAAGAGTTTGTCTATTGGATAAACAAAGATGAAACACGCAACATTCATTCCATATTAAAAGCAGGAATAGTACATCATGAATTTGTCCGCATCCATCCCTTTATCGATGGAAATGGAAGAGTGGGAAGAGTACTTGCTTCCCTCGTGCTTCTCCTTGGCGGATATGATATACGCCGCTTTTTTTCTCTTGAAGAATATTTTGATAAAGATGCAATTTCTTATTATGAGCATTTACAAAAAGCAACAGCGGGGGACTTGACAGCATGGCTTGAATATTTTAGTTTTGGTGCCTCGGTGGAATTTACCCGTATTAAGGAAAAAATTCAGAAACTTTCGAAAGACATAAAATTAAAAGATAAAATGGGTGGGCAGCAAATATTTCTCACAGAAAGACAAATAAAGATTATCGAGTATATGCAAGAAGTTGGTTATCTGCAAAACAAGGCCTTCAAGACAATCTTTCCGGAAATTTCAGAGGATTCAGTGCTTCGCGACGTACAAGATTTGGTCAAGAAAAATCTCATCAAAAAAATAGGAAGTACAAAATCTGCCAGATATGTGAGTATATAGAATAATTCGTCACTCTGGCTTGTCCAGAGTCTACTGCCCCGATTCTGGATGCGCTCACAGTTATCGCTTACCAGAATGACGGTGGTTTATTTTCTCTTCATCAACCGTATTACCCCATATATTCCCCACAGCAACGGGAACAGAAGGATTGCCATGTATTTATAGATATCCTTTTGTGAATCAGACAAGTCAGGTAACGGATAGAATGATACTATTCTTGAACGAATACCACTTAACGCGCCATTAGAACTAAATGTATCAATCGCATTAAGGATAAAATCCAAGTTGCCGCCACCACGACTTATATATTGTTCAAGTGGGAATCGCGATGAGGATATAACAATCATCTCCCCCCCTTTATTATTCTTCAGCATTGCACCCAGTACAAATTCCTTTAAATCCCTTTGAATTGGTTGAGGAATTGTATTTGGACTAAGGGAAAATGTGTCTTTTTGTATCCATGATTTTTTAGAAGTAACAATAAGCGGCGTAATCGCAATTTTATTTGTTTTCTTTAAAGAAAGGGAAGAGGACCAAGGGAAGGTTACAAATTGGATATTCGCGAATAATCCTGACTTTTTATTGAATAAATTAGATCGTATCCAAAATGGATAAGGGGCAAGGAATTGCGATGTCGCATTTCCGAAATTAACATATTCTGCGGATGTAGAAAGCACCGCGTTATAATCAATATGTGCTCCATAAGTTGCCGTTAACTCATTGAGATTATGGTCTGCTGGCGTGATGCTTAATGATCGTTTATCGATCTTAATACCATCTGCAAAAACAAGGACATTTTTTCCCGATTCATAGAACTTCTTCAAGAGTTGGATTTGTTCGGATGGATATTGTGTAGTTCCTTTATCCAATACGATGATGGTGGCAAAGGCCTTGATGAAGGTCTTCGCATCCTCTTCCTTGATCGTTGATAAATCGACAGACTCAACTGTGTATTGTTGGGACAAGACATTCTTAAGGGAGTTGAGCGGATCCTGCTGTCCGTAATTAGCTTCTCCCTCACCCACGATTCCAACTTTTGCCATTTCAGTACGCGTTAAGCGATAGATTGCAGAAGTTAGATTATATTCAAGATTTTGATAATCACTCACTTGAGGAATAACCTCCCTTTTGTCGTTGGAGGAGAGGACAA
>PFJN01000014.1 GCA_002783105.1 Candidatus Pacebacteria bacterium CG_4_10_14_3_um_filter_34_15
TTACAACAATCCATTCATATACAGATGATCAAAATACCCAAGACAATTCTCATAAAGATTTAAGACGTGCAAGATCGGCAGCTGAAAATATCATTCCTACAACAACTGGTGCCGCAAAAGCTACAACCGAAATTATTCCTGAATTAGCAGGAATTTTTGATGGTATCGCCATTAGAGTACCTACCCCAACCGGATCATTGTCTGACATGGTTTTTGTAACAAAAAGAGATGTTACCAAAGAAGAAATTAATCAAGCATTTATCGATGCTAGTAAAGAAGAAAGATGGAAAGGGATTTTAGCAGTTACAAATGATCCAATTGTTTCATCTGATATTATAGGTAGATCTGAATCATCAATCGTTGATCTCGATCTCACTAATGTTGTTGGAGGAAATCTTGTTAAAGTTATTAGTTGGTATGACAACGAGTGGGGTTATTGCAACAGGCTTGTTGAACAACTTGAAAAGCTTTAATTTCAAAAATCGATCAGCATTAGACAACTAGACGCTCACTAGTAAAAATATTCCAATTACTACGATACAAGTGTGAATTAATTGGTAAAGAATCGCTGATTCGTTTGCCTTAATCCATTTAATTTTTCTAAATAGTGGAGGATTATAATCTGATTTTACTGATTGGTGGTTTAACCAATAAAATACCTCATAAAACGATCTTATAGTATAAAACGTTATAATATACCTTAGTATATTTTGAGGTGAAATAAAGAAAAATATTATGCTTGAAAATAACCAGAATGGAGCTAATATTAAAGCATCTCCCAATACATAAATCCCCAAGGGAAAAAATACAAATGTGTCAGAATAGAAATCTTGCTTAGATTTTCGTCTTGCTCTTAAAAAAATAGTTAGATTAACGACAATAAAAATAGCTAGTAAAAAATATTTTGAATTATTCATGTAAGCTTGATGAAATAATAATTAAGTAACATCTTAGCATGCTTACTTTTACAAACACAGCCACTATTAGTGGAATGAAGATAATTAAAATTAAGGTTGAGGTAAATCTTAGTCGTGGCAAACCTCAATTAATAATCATCGGACTACCCTCAAAATCAATTGACGAATCAAAAGAACGGATCACAGCAGCCCTTATCAATTCAAATATCAGACCAAAATCACAAAAGACTGTAGTAAATTTAGCTCCAGCCGACATTCAAAAAAAAGGAAGCTGTTTTGATTTAGCTATATTGGTTGGAATTTTAAAGGCATACAAAAAAATATTATTTAATACCAAAGATTCGATGTTTTTTGGCGAGCTTTCTCTAAGTGGCAAAGTTAAAAGAATCACTTGCTTATTACCACTAGTGATTGCCGCAAAAGAAATGAAAATTAAAAATATATTTATTCCTTTTGATAATAAAAATGAAGTGATATTGATCTCAAATATAAATATTTATCCGATCAAACACATTAATGATTTAATTTTAAAATCTGAAAAAGAGCTGCCAACGAAGGTTGAAAAAATAAAATATGAAGAAATTATTAGTACCAAAAATGTTCCCAACTTTCAGATAGATTTTGCAGATATTTATGGTCAGAAACTGGCAAAAAGATCACTAGAAATTGCTGCAGCAGGAGGACATAATGTTTTATTAATTGGACCACCGGGTGCTGGAAAAAGCATGATGGCAAGAGCTTTATCTGGAATATTGCCGCCACTAACTGAAAAAGAAGCAATAGAAACAACCAAGATTTACTCAATCTCAGGTCTACTCAAAAATAGCATTATCTTCGAAAGACCCTTCAGATCACCACATCACACAATAACTCGCGCTGGCATGATTGGTGGAGGAAATAAAATCAATCCTGGTGAAATATCACTAGCACATAAAGGCATTTTATTTTTAGACGAATTTTCAGAATTTCCAAAAAGTATCTTAGAAAGTTTGCGTCAACCAATGGAAGATAACATCATCACAATTTCAAGAGTAACTGGTTCAATTGAGTATCCTTGTGATTTCACTCTCATAGCAGCCAGTAATCCATGTCCGTGTGGTTTTAAAAATAGTGAAACCAAAGAATGTGTTTGTAATAATCACATGCTAGATCAATACAAAAAGAAATTTTCAGGTCCAATTCTAGATAGAATAGATTTGGTAGTTTATGTAAAAGCAATTGAAGTTAAAAAAATATCAAATCATCATTTATCACTCAATGAAAACTCTCTAAGTATTAGAAAAAGAGTTAGTAGGACGAGAAATATTCAACTTGAAAGATATCGTGATTCCAATTTAACAACCAATTCTCAATTAAATTCAAAACAGGTTAGAAAATACTGCAAACTTTCTTCAAAAGCTGAACTATTACTTAAAAGAGCTTCAAATAAACTCGTAATTTCAACCAGAAGCTATTTTAAAATAATTAAAGTCGCCCAAACACTTGCTGATTTAGAATCGGCCCAAAATAAAAGAAATACCAACAATTGCATTAAAGAATCACACTTAGCCGAAGCACTTCAATACAGAAAAATTTCCTTTTAGAAAAATCTAAATTATTTAATAAAATAATTTAGAAGTAAACTTAAGAGTCCAAAACTGATACAGTAGTAACCAAATAATTCTAGTCTAGCTTTTTTAATTACATATTCAAAAACTTTTAAACTTAAAAATCCAAAAGTAAAAGCTGTCAATCCTCCAACAAACAAAACACCAAAATTTAAACTACCTAAGCCGGTATCATACACTTCAATCAATTGAAGTAATGTTGCTCCAAGTATAACTGGGATAACCATTAGAAATGAAAATCTAAAAGCTTTAACTCTGTCTATATTTTGTAAAATTCCACCAGCCACAGTAGATCCAGACCTAGAAATTCCCGGTATAATTGCAATAGCCTGAAAAATTCCTATTATGAAAGCCTCTTTAACGCCAATCTCTTTTAAACTTACTTGTTTTTCATCGCTATTTTTTATCTTTGCTCGATTATTTAATTTTCTGTCAGTAACTAAATTTATAATTCCCGTAACGATTATCATTGCAGAAACTATAGCTACTGATTCGAATAACATCTCAATCTGATCCTTAAATAAAATTCCAATAACAGCTGCTGGAATGCTTCCAATTATTATTAATTTTATCTCCGTCAACTTAATGGATAAAATGTCTTTTTTGAAATAAATCAGAATTGCCAAAACAGTTGCAAAATGAAGAAAGACATCAAAGAAAACGCTTGCTTGCTGAACTCCAAGCAGATGCTCCGCTATTACTAAGTGTCCCGAACTAGAGATAGGTAAGAATTCCGCCAATCCTTGAACTATACCTAATAAAACTGCATTGAGAAAACTCATAAGTACTATCTATTTACTTTTGGTATCAATTTTAAATTGCTTATACCAATCGTTCAAGACCATACTTACTAAATCTTTGCCACCTAAACCGATTGCCAAACCACAGCCCAGTGATAACATCACTACAAAACCAATAAATAATATTAAAATAAATTCTTTGGCGATTCCTAATTCTGAAATTGCAGCCAAAACCGTGACGGTCATCACAGCATAGCTAGAAATTCTTCCTAATAATCTAGCGCTTTTTCCATCGACACTTTTGATTGCGCCTTTTACTAAGCTTTCAACCACTCCAGAAATTAGTAACCCAAAGAATAAAATAATTACAGCTGAAACCACTGTTGGCAAGTAAGCTAAAACACTACCCAAAATTATGGTTAAAGATTCTAGACCTAAAATACTTACAGTGGTATGAATAACCACCAACATAACCAACCAATATAATACTGAGCCAATAATTTCTTCAATTTTATTTCCAACTTCGGCATCTTTCAAAAAATGTTCCACTGGAGTTTTACTAAAAGCGGAAGAAACTCTTAAGGTTTCTAGCAATTTAATAACGACTTTTCTGAATGTATTTGCTAACGCAGAGCCAATAACTAATACCAACATTGAAATTAACAGTTTTGGTAAGTAGACAACGATATCAGTAAGTAGCTGACTACTTAAAAAAACTAATGATTCATAAATTGTCTTAGGCATAAATCTCCTTATCTTACATTTGATAACTCAAACTTTAATTCATTATAGTGGTAAAACAAAAAAACGTCATACTCAATTTACTTGAGATGACGTTTTTTTACCTAACTGCCAATAAGCCGGATTCTGTATTTGACAATGATCTATCTAGTGCCTGAGACTTTATCACCGATCTAATTTATACCCGAGGATACAAATAGAATAGGGAACAGATCCATAATGCGGTGAAGCTCGTCAGTTGCAGCTGGGAGGATTGCCTCTTATAATAAACAATAAGTAAATTAAAAGAACTCTGAAGCTTAGTCGTTTCACTCGGCGCCACCCGATTCGTCACTGTTGCTCTAACTGGCTTTGCATCACCTGATAAATCAGGCTAGCAAATCTCCCACTCGCGTTGAATCGAAACTCAACACTTCATGAGACACCATCTATTCTGCTGTCCGGACTTTCCTCTCCTACAATAAATGTAAGAGCCATTGTCTCGTCAATTAGGTAAGGGTTATTATATAGCCCATAATATAGAAATTAAAGAGGTAAAACCAAACAGGGGTGAAACTAAATGGTTATTCTGATAAAACTCGAATAAAAAGTTCTAGCAATAATGTACATTGGAATTGAAAGCAAAGCGCCAATGATCCCACCTAGCTGGAATCCGCCCAAAATAACAGTAATAGCGACTAGTGGATTCACATTTGCACTCGTTTGCATAACTCTTGGAACAAGTACATTATTCTCAATTTGTTGGATTATGATGTAAAGTAAAAATACTATTCCAGCCATGACTGGCCCAAAGGTTAAATAGGTTACGAACACTGCAGGAACCATAGCAATCGTTGGACCTAAATTTGGAATAATTTCTAGTAATCCTGCTAATAAAGCTAATGGCAGAGCATATGGAATAGAAATTAAAGACAGACTGATATAAGTAATTGCGAAGATTGAAAACATTAAAATTAGCTGAGCTCTTACCCAACCACCTAATTGTTCTTCAATTGAGCTAATAAAATCTTTAATTTTTTCTGCATATTCTGCCTTAGAGGTAAACCAATATACTTTTTTGTGTAATACATGTCTTTCCATCATTAAATAAAAAGACATAATTAATAAAGTGAAAACCGTAATGACACCTGTAAAAGTACCGTTAACAATTGCAAAAACTGTATTAAATGAACCACTGAAATTTTTTATTACCGTACTAATTTCTTGTAAGGTAAAAGTAAAGTTACGAATTTCTTCCTGAAAAACTGGTAAATCTATCAAATTTATTAATTGAAAAATTTCTTTTGCTAAAGGAGGAACTAATAATCCAACAATAAGTGAAATCCATCCAATCAAAGTAAGGTATGATAAAAAAATACTAACTCCTTTTGGAAATCTCAATTTTTTGGTTAAAAACCTAACCATTGGATTAAGAGCAACCATGATTATAAAAGCTAAAATCAATAAAATTATTACGGATCTCACTTGATAAAGTACAAAAAGGCTTAATAAAAATAGAACTGCAAAAATAATTGTTAAAGGAGAAATTGAGACAGCATGGTCACTATATAAATATTTTTTCATTATTTAAAGTATAACTGTATTTTGTTAAATCGTCCAACCAAACAATGCTTTTTTCTTTCTTAAGCCACACCAATTGTCTTTTGGCATATTGAAACTCATGAAGAGCCCAATTTTCCAAACATTTTTCCTGATTAATTTCATTTTGAAGGTACGAGCTGATATCACTTGCCCCGAGAATTGTGCTAGATATTGAAGAATCTAGTGGACAAATAATGTTGAGGTTTTTTACCTCATCAACCGCTCCGTTATTAAAACGTTCAAGAACTCTTTTATTAATTTTTTCTGAAATTGTTCCTAATTCCGCCATTAATCCAATTTTCAAATTATTGATGTTGTCTGACAAATTCATGACTTTTTCTAACTCTGGTTTTCCAATAGAAATTTCAATTGCACGAACGAGCCGACGCGAATTATTAATGTCAGAGTTATTCATCTTGGCCAGCTTTTCTGGGTTAACTAATTTGAGCCATTCTTGTAACTCTTGAATGTTCATTTGACTTGCTTTGTTACGAACCGAAGTGATTGGTTTGACATATAATTTGTTATCCTTATTAAACAAATGATTTATATACAAAGTAGTTCCACCCACAATTATTGGCAACCTATTATGTGCGAAAGAATCATTGATAATATTAATCGCAAAATTTTTGAAATGAGCTACTGACCACTCTTCACACATGCCGATAATTGAAACTCCATGAAGTCGAATTTGTTTGTTTTCATAAAAAGGAAAATTATCAATACCAACTCTAAGTTTTTTTATTTTGTTAAACTTACTTGGAAGAACTTTTGCAAATCCTTTGGGAATATCAGCGCCAGACAGTATTTCAAGACCTTGATAAATTTGTCTTGAGTCTGCTGAAATCAAATCAACTCCCTTATAAAGTTTTTTTCTGGTTGTTTCTCCAAGCTTACTTTTAATCGACAATGCTTGCTCTGCCAATTTCAAAGCAAACAAAGTTTTTCCAGTAGCTGTTGAACCTAAAACCGAGATTAGAGTATTCATAAGTTTCTCAAATAAAGAATGACCTTAAAGCTGGGTCTTTATCAAACATTTTGAAAATGAACATTTCGAACTTGTTTCGACGAGAGTTTTCAAAATGTTTGATAAAAAACTAAACCACTACAGGTCGTTCTTTCAAATTATCTTTATTTATAATCTGATCTAATACTTCCCATCTACGTTTTTTTTCTTTGTGAGGAATGTTGTCAGGATAGATTTTCCAACCTGCAGTTCCCGGTCGAGGAGAGTAGATAGCAACAAAACCAACCATCCAGTTCATTTGCTTAGCCAAATCCACAGTTTCCTGAAACTCAGCTTCTGTTTCCCCAGCAAAACCAACAACAATATCAGTCCCAATGACAATATTTGGATCTGCTTTTTTAAGTTTTTCCACAACTTCAATATATCGTTCACGAGTGTAGCCACGATTCATTCTGTAAAGCACAGCATTGCTTCCTGACTGAATTGGCAAATGAACATACCGATCAATTTTTTTATTTTTTCCAACTTCTTCGATCAACTCATCATGAAAATCCCATGGATTACTACTCATAAATCTAATTTTTTTAATTTCATCAAATTTTGAAATCTCTTGCAA
>PFJN01000020.1 GCA_002783105.1 Candidatus Pacebacteria bacterium CG_4_10_14_3_um_filter_34_15
GTTCAAATAGTTAATGATTTAAATACTATTGGAATTGATAAAGAAACATGGCAACTCGCAATGGAACTGGCTAAAGCAAAATATGAGCAAGAAATTAATGAGTATGGAAAACTCAAGCGTAATTACAGTAAAAAGGTATTGGGTATAGAAGACAAACTTAAAAGACTGCTCACAATGAGAATGGATAATGAACTAACAAAAGAAGAGTTCCTAGCTGAAAAGAATATTTTAACTGATGAAAAAATTAAGCTGGAAGAAATAATAAATAGTGACTCTTCAGAACTTGGTTTACATTGGCTGGAACGTACAAAAAAATTCTTTGATATTGCACTTGAATCTGGTGAAATAAAAATAGATACAGAAAAAGAAAAAATTAGAAATGTGGTGCAAACTCTTGGCAAGAACCTCTATCTAAAAGATGGAAACATTGATATACAGCTCAAACAACCCTATGATATACTTCGTGTAGAGAGCTATCATACTAACGTGCAGGACCGGAGGGATTCGAACCCCCACGAACTGTTTTGGAGACAGTCATGCTACCATTGACATTACGATCCTATTTTCCCTGACAAGAAGTCTGGGAGTGTAGTATAGATGGAGTATAACTCTTTCGCAACCTTTGAGTCATAGTATCTAATTCTAAAACAACCCATATAACCTTCCCTTTTCTTTTTTGCGTATGTGACTTTCTATATGGTTTACTAAATTGAAAATGTGGTATACCAGATATTTTTGACCAAAAAGAAACTGTCTTTTTTTCATTAAAATTGCACTACCCCAACAGTCTTCACTTCATATATACTTTTAATATATGCCAGAACTATTTGACCCGTACTTAGTTAAAACCTTCAAAGAAGATAAGAAATTTCTAGAAACTTCAAAAGTTCCAATCATTACTGTATCGGCAAGTTACAAAGAAGATCTTAAAAAAAGTCATGGATTTCCAGATGATGACACTATAGAAGATGTGGTTTTTTCCAGAGCTCACTACTCGATGGCGCTTGGGGTTGCAATTCAGATTTGGGGTAAGAAAATTGACCCCAAAAAAGCTTGGATTGTTGATCCGACCAACTATGTTTCTCATAAAAACTGGAACTCAATCGAACTTACTGAAATAATTGGCAAAACTATTGCTCGCCACCCAATTCTTAAAACAATTAAAGATTTAATCGATACTTTTGGCAGAGGAAAAATGCCTATTCTAAAAAGTATCACTCCCCCACTTTTACATTTAACCGAGAGTATCCATCACCCAATTTTATCTTTTCACATTGCCGCTGGAAACATCCTAGCGGGACAAGGTAAAAAAATTCTTCAAGTTATAACGGATCCACACGTTAGAGACGAGTTTGTTAAATACGCCGATCAAAAAAATATCAAGTTTTGCGTTTTTAATGAGGATACAAAAATTGAATTCCTTGAAAAAGCTGCAGAACATGATGTTAAAGCCGATTCAAATAGAATCATTATCACCGGCCCTCCAATCGACCCCAGAGTTATTGCTACTAAAGAAAGAAAACATCCATGGAGAAATGGACCCATCAATCTCTGTCTGGCAACTGGGGGCTTGGGAACTAACAAAAATGAGATTGAAGCTATTTTAGAACAAGTCCTTCCGGAACTCAGAAAAAATAATAAATATAAATTACTTATTTACGCAGGCACCCATCAAGATATCAATTTGTTAATAAAAGAACTAGCCAAAAAACACAAAGTAAAAATTTCTAAACTTAATGAAAAAACTGCAAAACTAAGAATTATTTATCATCCCCAGCTTGTTGACGCTAATGAATTACTAATAAAATATGCCTTCCCTTGGGCAGATGGATTTCTGACAAAACCATCTGGCGACATGGCCTACGATGCCGCTACATCTGGTTCGTTTCTATTAACCCTAGCAGAATGGGGAGAATGGGAAGAAAAAATTAGAGAAGTTTTTGAACAAAAAGACATTGCAAGAAAAGCAATGATCGATGATATCGTTGCCCAACTAGAAATACTTTCTTCAACAAAAGGAAAATCACAATCATGGATCGAAAAAGCCATGCATAACGCTCACACAATAGATCCATTTTTTTTAAATGGTTCTAAAGAAATTGCCAAAGCAATTAAGGAATTTTAATTCGCACCAGAAATAACAATGTTTGAAATTATTTAAGTTTTTTAGACTGTTTGTGTTCTGTGTGTTTACGACAAACTTTGCAGTATTTACTCAATGGAAATGTAGACTCATTTGAAGTCTGTTTTTTGAGTTGTTCGTTATTTTTATTGAATTCAGTAACATAACCGAATGCATTACAAACACTACACTTTAATCCAACAATTTGTCTTGGGCCTTTACTTTTTTTTGCCATATTTACTTCTTTTGCTTAAACCTAGCTGGGTACTTGTCCAGTTGGGTGCTTGTTATTAATATAAAAATTAAACAGAATCGTATTATACCCCAGGGTACCCTCTCTGGCTATTGCCATAACCCAGGCCAGCCTCTCTTGTTTCGCAATTCACCTTGAGCCACCTCAGAGATTCGAACTCTGGACCTACGGTTTACAAAACCGTTGCTCTACCAACTGAGCTAAGGTGGCGCCAATTTCATATTTTTGGCACCAATTCGTGCGCCCGAACATTTTGGCGCCAATTTACGCTTGTGCCAGGTAAAGGATTCGAACCTCTGAAGACATACATCAGCAGATTTACAGTCTGCCCCCGTTGACCACTTGGGTAACCTGGCTTGGTGGCAACTATCTTGCCTTAGGCATTTGCCTTGCGTATATTATATCAGTTCTGAGCCCAGGGAGGGAATCGGACCCTCGACCACCATCTTACCAAGATGGCGTTCTGCCACTGAACTACCTGGGCAGCTCACTCTAATATAAATCCACACAGATAGGAATTTTATCATTAAATAATCTTAAAATCATTAGCATTAGCAAAAAAATTTTAACGGCCGAGCGTGAAGGAGTCGAGTTTTCCCGCAGAAAGCAGGTGGGTAGGACACTACTGACACCGCGATGCTAGTAGATGATCCATGAACCCTTCATAAAAATCGTTCAGGAAAAATATGTTACGTCTCCTTCACACTCGACTGTTAAAGAGCGATTATTTTTTAAACTCCTTTAACCATGCCTCAAGTTTATTTCCATAACCCTCATGGTCGATTACAAATCTCATGTGAGCCTTGAAATAATTCTCAGGATCTCCTGTGGTTAGCCAAGTAGCATTACTTTTTCCAACTATTACTCTGCCACTTTTAGCAATCTTTGTAATTGCATCAACAGTCCAAAGTTCATTATCTTTACCTGTGTTAGAACTGTTCAAGTGTTCGAATACGCCAGAAGTTAATAAATATCTGCCATATGATGCCAATCTTGACGTCTCGTGTCCTATTTCTGGTTTTTCTACAATATTATCAAGATCGATCTTAGACCCTTTTTTAAAGGCAATGATTCCATATTTATCGACGTCTTTTGCGGAAACTTCCTGAGCCATAATTACACCATCTACGTCTGGATTTTTATTGTAAAGATCAACCATAATTTTTGAATCTCCAGGATTTCCAAAAATCACATCATCACTATATAGAACTAAAAATGCTTCTTCACCTTCCAAAAACTTTTGAGCAGAAACCACTGGAGAACCATTACCATATGGTAATGTTTCATCCTGAGTGATTACAATTATTTTTGGAAAATCTAAAACTTTTTGAACTGGTTCATATCTGTCAACCTTGCCCATGACGGCGAGCTGTTTTTTGATTTTATTTACACTATTATTAAAGTAATCTTCATAAATTGGCTTTCCTTCTGGAGTGGCTACAATAATAATCTCTTCGATTCCAGCCTCAACGCACTCTTCAACCACATATTGCATAATTGGCTTATTCCCTAAAGGCAACATTCCTTTAGGCACTGTTTTTGTAATCGGCAAATAGCGACTAGCAAAGCCTGCGTCAGTAATCACTGCCTTTCTTACTTTTTTTTCCATATTCACATTCTCCTATTACTTCATTTTAACATAATAAAGTCTTTTACTACTGCAAAAAAATAGTTTATACTGAAATTTAATGCAAAAAGAAACATCATTTATTGTAAAGTTTATTGGAAACCTCAACAAGCTAGTTCCTTTCATTGGTTTTCTCCTTGTGATAGCTGGAATACTTGGCTTAGTCTTTGTACAAAAACCAATTAGCGAAACCCAAGAATTACGTAGTGATGCGTCAGAAGATCAAGAGCTCTGGCCAAAAATCTCTGCAGACCTCCCCGACCAGACTTTCTTTGTAGACAAAATTTCCCAAATTGCCCTAAATTTAAACTCTCAAAACGCGACAATAAAGAAAATTAATGTAGTTTTTAATATTATTAATGATGATCTCGAGGATTTAATTGTTACCGTTGATGCCGCATCTGGCCTAAGAGCTGAAACTGTAGAAGTTGAAGAAACTGAAGATGGCTATTTAGTCAATGTGTTGGCCGTTAAAAGTAATCCAAATGATCAAGTCGAACTAAACAACGACACATTTATTAAAATTGAGTTCACTCCAAAATCTGAAGGCAATATTTCCATAAACTTCGACGAAGACAATACATACATAGTCACTCCTTCATTAGCATACGTTATAGAAGCTCAAACTATAAATTTTGATATCAAAACAAAACAAGATGATGAAGATAATCAAGATCAAGAAGAAATAATAATTAAAGATTGTAACCAATCATGTAGCTCAAATGCAGATTGTGCAGTTAATTTTAGATGTTTTAATACGGGTTCAGGTAATAAATGTAGATTGGCAACAAATCCATCTAGTTCTAATTGCTCAAGCCCCCCAGATTTAGGTCCCAACAAGCAATGCAACCAAGAGTGTGCAAACTCAAAAGAATGTGCCCAAGGACTAAGTTGTTGGAATGGCGCATGCAGAAACCCAAGCAACGTAGAAAATACTAGTTGCGCAAATCAAACTGCTCAAGAAAAAGAAATGTCAGTAAATAGTTGCGGAGAGTCTTGCTCGAGCAATGCTGACTGCGCTATTAATCTTAGGTGTTACCAATCTGCTTGTAGATTAACCACCAATCCAAGTAGTCTTACCTGCTCGGCATACACTGAAAAAAAGGTTTCTAAAATATATGATCAAGCTTCAGTTTCAGAAGATGCAAGCGGAAGTGCAGATACTAAAGAAATTATCGAACCGATCAAAAAAGGCGACAACATGATTCCTAATAGTGAACTTAACTTTGAACAAGTTGGTGAAGACAAGCTAAATTCAAGAACAAACTCCGTACTTAACGATGATGCTCCAGTCGATGAAACCGCCTTTGATTTCCTAGTAAAAATGCTCAAAGATAAACAGCAAGGTTTGCCAACAAAAGTAATTTTAATTGGCGTTGGCCTTTTGGCCGCTTCATTATTAGTACTATTAATAGCTAGGTTATTAAGTGCAAAACCAAAGTCTCAGGCAATTGAACAACCAGAAAGATTAATTACACATAACGTTATTGACCAAGATCCAGACCATACCAAAGTTTTTAGATCAACAAGAAATACTGCTGTTCCGTCTGGAACAGAGAATCTTGTCTCCCTAGAACAAGCCAAAGATGCTCGAATAAAAGAGTTAATGAAAAAACTCGATGGACAGTCTAAAAACCAAAATCAAGGTTAGTGTTTCAAATTATCAAGTTATTTGTTACAATACTTGCCTATGCTCAAGGTCGCAACCTACATAAAAGAAGTAATCAGGGAAATTAAAAAGGTTACGTGGCCAAGCAAGAAGCAAACTCAAGATATGACTTTGCTCGTTATTGGAGTTAGTTTGGCGGTCGGCCTTTATATCGGTTTACTAGATACTATCTTCCAAAAACTAATGGCAAGTATTTTATAAAAATAAACATTATGACTGACAACACACAGATCGTACCAGAAGTACCAGAGATTCAAGAGGTTAAAGTTGAAACCCCAAATTTGGTGCAAATCTCAACAACAGAAAATAAAAAGGCAAGATGGTACGTCGTTCACACTTATTCTGGTCATGAAAATAAAGTTGCTGAAACTTTAAAGCAACGTGCGGAAACTCTTGACTTAACAAGTGAAATTATCTCTGTTTTGATCCCTACACAAGAGAAAATTCAAATCAAAAGAGGCCAAAAAAAGACTGTTAGTGAGAAAATTTTCCCAGGATATATGCTAGTTCAAATGGAGTTAACCGATAACTCATGGTTAGCAGTTAGAACAACTCAAGGTGTTACCGGATTTGTTGGTATTGGAAATAAGCCTACCCCACTGCCAAGACACGAAGTTGACGCAATTAAGAAATATATGAGCCAAGGAGTTGCTCAATATAAAGCAGACTACGTCGAAGGCGAAGCTGTTCGTATTACTGACGGACCTTTCAATGACTTCTTGGGTACTGTCAACTCAATTGATGAAGAAAAAGGTCAAGTCGAAGTTTTGGTCAATATTTTTGGAAGAGAAACACCAGTTACATTGGACTTCCTCCAAGTTAAGAAAGTTTAAAATTAGAAAGAGCAAACCGGTACAATAAATCACCGACGCAAAAAAATTATGGCAAAAAAAATTACAAGTGTTCTTAAATTAAATCTTCCAGCAGGAAGTGCTACTCCAGCTCCTCCAGTGGGACCAATTTTGGGTCAAGCAGGTATCAATATGATGGACTTCTTGAAACAATATAATGCAAAAACCCAAGATCAAAGAGGACAAATTATTCCTGCAGAAATTACAGTTTATTCAGATAGATCATTTACTTTTGTTCTAAAACTTCCTCCAGTTAGCGCCATGATTAAACAAGCATTAAAACTAAAATCAGGCAGTCAAACTCCAGGAAAAGCAGTCGCTGGAACCTTAACAACTGCTCAAGTCAAAGAAATCGCAGAAAAAAAACTCCCAGACCTAAATACTAATAACCTCGAAGCAGCAATGAAAACTGTTGCTGGAGCCGCTCGTAGTATGGGGGTTGAGGTTAAGTAGAAGTAATATTAATAGGTATATCGTCAAACTTAAAGTTTGGTTCAGTTAAAATTGAACCGCAGGCTTCCCAGCTTGTACAACTTTCAAGGAGATAGAAAGAAAATATGGGAACTAAAAAAAACGTAGACATGTCTACAAAAGAAACAACTGTAAAAGTTGTTGAAGAAGTAACAGATGCACAAATGGACGCAGTCGGTAATGATGACGCTCTAATTGATGCAAAAGCCTCCAAAGAAACCGGTTTCGGTGGAACAGCAAAAAGAAGAATTAGAAGTAAAAAATACGTTTCTACTCGAAGTAAAGTCGATAAAACCAAAAAATATTCAGTTTCCGAAGCAATTACCTTGATTAAAAGCCTATCATACTCAAGTTTTGATGGAACTATTACTCTTGATGGTGTGGTCAGAGAAGCTGGAAAAGTTGGTACGTTTAGTTTGCCTCACTCAACAGGAAAATCTATTAAAGTCGAAATCGTTACTGACGAAGTAATTGAAAAAATTGCTGCTGGAAATATTGATTTTGATGTCTTAGTAACTACACCAGCATTTATGCCAAAATTAGCCAAATATGCACGTCTTTTAGGTCCTAAAGGCTTAATGCCAAACCCAAAAAGTGGCACTGTCACATCTAAACC